>JACPRC010000146.1 GCA_016190175.1 Planctomycetota bacterium | reverse complement strand
TGGCCGAGATCCTCGATCCCGACAAGGACCAGCTCCGGACGCCGCGCGACGTGGACGCGGCGCGATTCGTGATCGCCGGGCAGATGTTCCCGTACTTCTTCCACGACGTGAATCCCGTCTTCGCGTTCCTCCAGATCTGCGATCGCGGGCCGTCCGCTCTTCCGGGCTTCGGGGAGTTCTCGGCCGAGGACGCGGTGCGCACGCTCGCGGCGCGCATCGGCCGCGACGCCGCGACGGTGCGCGCGGCGTTCCCTCCGGTGGACGCCTACCTCGCGCTCGAGACGGCCGAGGGGAGGCGTACCGTCACGCTCGACATGAAGGCCTACCTCTCCGCGTTCTTCCACTCGCTGCGCGCTCTCGTGCCGTCGGACCGGGCGGATCTGCTCCGCGAAATGGGAGGGGGCGGGGACGAGATCGGCCAGTACCTGCAGATCGCGACGATCGAGGCGGACGACCGGTTCTCGGAACTTCGCCTCTCGATTTCCGCGAAGGACGGGGGCGGCAGTGCCCCGACGACGATGACCTACGAACTCCGCGACGGACTTTTCCTGCTGCTCTCGCAGCTCGTCCACGCACCCGACGATTCCAAAGGCGGCGAGGACAAGCCGGACGCGTTCGAGGCCGTGACGAGCTACGAGTACGTCACCGTGCACGGCGTCGCGCTCCCCTCGAAGTTCACGATCGTGGCGAGGTCCTTGAAGGGCGGCCGCGTGCTCAAGCAGACGACGAGCTTCGGCCTCGCTTTCAGCGAGCACCGAGTCGACTCGCCCCCGCCGGATGAGGCGTTCGACGCGTTCGACCGTCTTTACGGGACGATCCGCAAGGAGCAATTCGCCGAGATGCGCGAGCGGATCCGGAAGATGAAGGAGACGAACCCCGATTGGTCGGCCGCGGATGCCGAAAAGCGGCTCCGGGAGGAGGAAGAGAAGCCGCCGAAGAGATGGAACCCGTGGAGGTAGCGCCGATGAAGTGCGGCCGGCGCGGCGAGACGCCGCCCTTCACGCCGCGAGCCGCCGCCACAGATAGTACGCCGGCGCCCCCGCGACGAGGACGCCCAGCCACGGCAGGGTCTGGCGCGGCGAGTCCAGGATCGAGAGCACGGTCATCGCCGCCGCGGCCGCGATGAAGAGAACGGGCACGACCGGGTATCCCCGGCACCGGTACGGGCGATCGAGGTCCGGCCGCCGGACGCGCAGCACGATCACCCCGACGGCGGCCAGCCCGTAGAAGATCCACATCGTGAAGACGAACCCTCCCGCCAGCCGCTCGAACGTCCCCAGGAACCACGCCACCGCGCAGGAGAGAAGCGCCTGCACCCAGAGCGAGACCGCCGGCGTGCCGAAGCGCGGGCTCACGCGCCCGAGGAAGCGGAAGAGCAGCCCGTCGGCCGCCTGGGCGTAGGTGACGCGCGCGCCGGTGAGGATCGACGTGTGCGTCGCGCCGAGCGTCGAGACGACGATCATCGCGGTCACCGCCGTCGCGCCCGCGCCGCCGAGGAGCCGCTCCATCACGAGCGGCGCCACCGTCTCGCACGCGCGCATCTCCGCGAGCGGGACCATCCAGAGGTAGACGGCGTTCACGGCGACATAGATCGCCGTCACCGCGGCGGTCCCGACGAGGAGGACCCGCGGGAGCGTCCGCTGCGGCTCCTTCACCTCCCCCGCCACGGCCGCGACGTCGCTCCATCCGTCGTACGTCCAGAGGACCGCGGCCATCACCGGCGCGAGCGCGGCGAAGAGCGTCTTGGGCGCCGCGGTCGCGGCGAAGTTGGCGCCGCTCCCCTTCATCAGCGCGAGCCCGAGCCCTACGATGCCCGCGAGCGCGAGCACCTTGATGCCGGTGAGGACCACCGCGACGCGCGATCCGAGGCCGGTCCCCGCGGCGTTCACGCCGGTGAGGAAGACGACCATCACGCACGTGACGATCCGGTTGTCCCATTTCGTGCCGAGGAGCAGGTTCACGTGTTCCGCGAAGACCATCGCGATCGCCGCGGCCGCCATCGGCTTGGTGATGAGCATGAACGTCCACCCGAACACGAACGACACGGGGCCGCCGAGGCCGCGGTTGAGGTAGACGTAGAGTCCGCCGGAGCGCGGGAACATCGTGCCGAGTTCCGCGTACGCGAGCGCGCCGAAGAGCGAGAGGACGCCGCCCGCGAGCCAGAAGGCCAGGATCCACGCGGGGCTCCCCGTCTCCTTCGCGATCGTCGCGGGCGTCCGGAAGATCCCGCTCCCGATGATGCAGCCCACCATGATCGCGGAGCCGCCCCAGAAGCCGATGGTCCGGCGAAGCTCGGTCGGCATCCGAGGAATGGTATCATACTGCGTGCTCTGGTGGACGCTCCGCAACCTGCGGTCGGACGATCCGGACGTCCGGCTCAAGGCGACCCGTGCGCTCGCGGAGTTCAAGGAACCCGAGGCCCTGAGGGCCGCGCTCGGCGCGCTCAAGGACAAGGCCCCCGCCGTCCGCCGTGCGGCCGCCGCCACGCTGGGGAAGCTCGGGGGCGAGGGCGTCGGCCCGCACCTCCTCGCGGCCCTGGGGGACGCCGACCTGGGCGTCCGGCGGGCCGCCGCCCACGCCCTGCGCAGCCAGGCGTACCCCGGCGCGGTCCCGTCCCTGATCCCGAGGCTGGCCGACCCCGACTCCCTGGTGGCGCAGTACTGCGGCGAGGCGATCCTCGCCGTCGGATGGACCGCGGTGCGCCATCTGCTGGAGGCGTTCCGCTCCTCGACCGACGTTCGCATCCGGGTCGCCGCGCTGCGGCTGCTCGACCGCACGGATGACCCGCTCGCGCGGCAGACCGTTCTCGACGCGACCCGCCACGAGGAGCCGGGGATCCGCGCCGCCGCCGTCGAAGCGGCGCGCGCGAAGGGCCTGCTGCCGCCGGAGCCGCGGCCACCGCGCCGGGCGGCGCCTTCCGGCGAGACTCTCGCCGACCGCGTGCTGCAATTCGCACTGGACGACATGGCTCGGCATCTCCACCAGCCTGGAAGAGACCGGGTCCGCGAGTTCCTCCACCTGATAAATGCCTCCGACGGATTCGTACGGAACCGCAGCATTGATGTCCTCGTGCGGTCCGGCAGCTTCGAGGCCCTCGACGCCCTCCTCCATCATCCGCTCGCCGAAGCGCGGATCGCGGCTGCGCGGGCGTGGCATCACGACCCGCGGTGGATCGCGAGGCTCGCAGCGGCGGTGGAAGATCCGGTGGACGCCGTCCGCAAGAAGGCGCTGCGCACGCTGGACCTCCACTCGCGGGAGACCGTGCCCATGCTGACGGAGATGCTCCGCGGGTCCGACGGGGCCGCCCGGACGCGGGCGGCAAGGATCCTGCGCCGGCTGAACAAGCAGTTGCTGCTCGCGGAACTCCCGCGCTATCGCGAGTGGTTCGAGTCGCGCAGCCGTGAAGGGCATCACCGGAAGGTGCTGGACTGGATCGACTCCACCCGCCGCGAATTCGTCGAGTTCCTCCGGCGGGTTACGAGGTCGCGCCTCGACGACCTCGTGGACCGGCTGTGCACGGATTCGGACGAGCCGCCGGCCGAGGCGAAGGACCCGCGGACGGCGTGGATGCTCCTCGAGCGCGCGACCGGCCGGTCGGTGAGCGTCGCCATGGAGACGGCGCGCCGGCTCGCCCTCCTGGGCCACGCGCCGGCCGTCGCCTGGCTCGTGCGGACGCTCGCGGCGCTGCAGCCTCCCGCGCGGCGGCGGGCGGTCGAGACGCTCGACGAGCTGAGCTGGGGCCCCTCCTCCGCCGCCGAACGCGTCGCGTACGCGCTCGCGTCGGGGCGGGAGCCGCCGGACGACGGGACCGTCGGCGCGGGCGGCGGGGACTATCGTCGCGCCCGCTGGGCGCGCGCGAAGCGGCGCGGCGAACGGTACGAGCGATGCGACTTCACCGCGGCCGACCTGTCCGACGCGGACCTCGACGGCTGCGAATTCAGCGAGTGCCTCTTCGCCCGCACGATCCTGCGGCGCGCGTCGCTGCGCGGCGCACGGTTCTCCGACTGCATCCTCCTGCGTGCGGACCTCTCGGACGCCCGTCTCTCGCACGCGGAATGCAAGGGCGGCGTCTGGTCCGGCTCCAGCCTCTCTTCCGCCGCGATGCGCGGGTCGATGTTCCGGCTGGTCAAGCTCGACGAGGTCTCTTTCGAGGGGGCGGATTTGCAGGGGGCGCAGTTCGAGGAGTGCGACGTCGCGATGGCCTCGTTCCGGCACTCGAACTCGGGCGAGGCGGCGTTCGTCCGGACGGACCTGACGCGGGCGCTCCATTGATCGCGGGATGCGGTTTCCCCTAAACGCGACCGCCGTTCCGGCGTCCAGTAGATCGGGAGCGGAGTTCGGGCGCGCGGGATCGAGGAGGTCGGCGATGCTCACGTCCATCCTGCTGTTCGCGACCGGCGTCTTCTGTCAGGCCCAGGAGGAAGAGGCGAAGGCGAAGATCCGGGACTTCCAGAAGAAGACGCAGAAGGCCGGGGTCAAGGACGAGGAGGTCGAGGCGGCGCTGCACGATCTGGCGACGGTCCGCCACCCGCTCGTCCTGAAGGAGCTCGTCTCGTGGGTGAAGAAGCCGTATCGGCCGGTCCGGAAGAAGTCGGGAGGCGGCGGAGGCTTCGAGATGGAGGAGACCGGCATCAAGCTGAACCACGTGGCCGCGAGCTGTATCGCCGACAACTACGAGGGCGACCCGAACGCGGCGAAGGGGCTCCTGGAGGCGGTCAAGGCCCGCGACGCGGAGCGTCCGAAAGCGCGATCGATGGAAGAAGAGGACCTGGTTTCCGATCTCGCGCACTTCGTCGAGTGCTTCGGGAAGGTCCGCTGCAGGCCGGCGGCGAAGGATCTTGTCCCGCTGTTCCGCCACCGGTACGCGGGCGTGTGCGAGGCCGCGTTCGAGGCGGCGGCCGATCTCCGGTCCAAAGACCTGATCGAGCCGCTGATCCAGGTGCTGGCGGAAGCGGAGAAGATGAAGCCGGCGCCCGCGAAGGACCGGGGCGCGGGAGCCGAGTTCGGCACCGCGGAGCCCGACCGCAAGGACGTCCTCGCCGACGGGGCCAGGCGGGCGCTGGAGGCGACGACGGGCGAGCGGAAGAAGGACAGCGCCGAGTGGAAGAAGTGGTGGGAGGCGAACAGGCAGACGTTCAAGGAGCGGGAGTAGCGTCCCCCGCACGTCCTGGAGCTTTCGTCCGCGAATCGGGCGACGGTCCTACTTGAGCTGGGACTCGACCTCCCGGCGGTCGAAGTCGCGCCGGTATTTTTCGGGGATCTTCTCCGCCTCCTCCAGACTCTTCACCAGCTCGTCCACGCGCTCCTGGATCAGCTTGCGCAGGTACTCCGCGTCGGCCGAGCTCAGGCCGGACAGGCTGACATCGAAAAACGTGTTCGCCGAGCTGCGCCATTGGCGGAGCTTCGACTCCAGCCCCAGCCCCTCGATCATGCGGAGGCGGTCCTCCCACACCCGAGTCTCGGCCAGCGCCTCCTTGATGTCGGGACCGAGGGGGCCGAAGAACTTGGACTTGTGTCGTTCGACGAAGGCGTTGTGGATCTTCTCCGTCGCCGAAAGATGGCCGCTGAGCTTCTCGAGCACCTCTTTCGCGAAGGCGCCGATGTCGGCCTTCTGTCCGTCGGTGGGCAGGCCGGAGACGAGGCGATCCAGCGCGTCCTTGGCCTTGGAGTAGGACTCCTGGGCCGTGGAAAAGCCGTTCTTGTCGACGAACTCCTGGGTGTCCCGCCGGAAACCCCCGAACAGCACGTACACCCCGCCGCGCTCGCTTCCGAGCAGGCTGTTGTAGTCGTTTCGACGCGCGATGTAGTTCTCGTTCGTCTTGAGATAGATCTCGGAAAACGTCCGGATCCCCGGCTCGAGATCCTTGATCGCCCTGACCGCCTGCTTGACGGTCTCCAGGTCGGCGCCCGTCAGCGTACTCACCAGGACCGTAATGGGCTTGTCGAATTTCTTGACGAGGCCGACGATCTTATCGACTGCAACGACCGCGTCTTCCTTGATGGAACGATACTTGCGATCCGCATCGTCGTACGAGCGCTCGATCGCCGCCTTCAGCTCGTCGACGACCCGCTTCTCGTGCTCATCGATGCGGTTGTCTTCGTCCAGGAGTCTGTCCCACTTGATCTGGAGCTTCGTGGACATGTCCACGACGAGCGCCTGGTTCTTGACGATCTCGTCCCGCTTCTCGGCCACCTTCACTTCCTGGAGCGCGGCCAGGCACTTGTCCTCGTCCAGAAGCATGACGGTGTAGAAGGCCAGCACGGCGACGGTGGGTTCCTTGCTCAGGTTTCCCTTGGCCCCCTCCACGATCGCCCTGAGCTTGTCGCGGAGCTGCTTGACGCAATCGACCCACAGGGCTTCCTGATTGGTACGGTCGGTGCCGGACTCGGCGACGATTTCCAGGAGCTTCTTGAAAAACTCGTCGCGCTCTTTGATGTAGTCGTCCACCGCGCGCTGGAGGACTTCCCGGTCCTTCGGCTGGTCCGACTCGAGCTTGAGAATCTGATCCTTCAGCTCCTTGGCCCGCGCATCTCCCAAGGCCGGCCCGGGCGGGGAAGGCCGCGTCCACAGGACCAGCAGGACAAGGAGCAGTCGGCTCACCACGATCCACCTCCAGGTTTCGGCTCAAAGCTGCTGCGGGTCCGCGATCCGCCAGGGCCCGCCGTCGACGCGTTGCAGCGGCCAGATCCGGTTCACCGCGACGCTCGTGAAGGCGCGATACTCGTTCTCGAATTTGCCCACGTGTTCCAACTCGACCATCACCTCCTCGACCACGGGAGCTCCGTCGAATTCCTTGCCGGTGATGATCCTGCGGACTTCGCTCACGTACACGACCCGAACGTCGTGCACCCGGTCGAGGATGAGCCGGCGCGAGGCGACAAAGGGCTCGTCGAGAAGGAGCCGCCGGTACGGATAGTAGACGATGTCCTGGATCTTGCCCGTCCCCGACCCGATGGCGCGCCAGGGGGCGAACAGTCCCTTCCACGTCTCCTCGTCCCCCTCCTTGAGCGCCGCGATGAAGACCTCCATCACCTGACGGGGCGAAGCTTCCCGGGTCAGTCGGGTATCGGGCGGCTTGCGCAGCGCCTCCTCTCCCGCGAAAGCCGAGATCTTGTCTTTGATGACCGTGGCGTCGACAAACATGGCCTCCCCCACGGCGGCCGCCAGCACTTCGACCGCCAGTCCGGTCTGGGCCTTGTTCTGGATCACCAGCATCTTCGGTTCCGCTCGGATCCGGCCCACGATGGTGTAGGTTTCGTCCAAGCGCGGCGTGACGCGCTTTTTGTAGCGGTAGCATGCCTCGAACACCCGCGCGATCCCCGGGTCCCGAGTGTCCACGAAGTAGAATCCCCGATCGCGGTCGCCGGAGAAGAGATAGGCCTTGGGACCGTCCATGACCCAGTCCCGTGGAGGGATGGGCGGCAGAAGAACCACTTTGCCCGCCACCTTCTCGCGATCCCCGCGGATCGGATCGATCGCGGGAAAGGGCTCGATCCTCTGCGCCGCCCCTGCCCGCAGGAACTCCTCTCTGGCCTTCCGCCCCGCCGTAGCGATCTCGGCGGCGCGCTGCTCGCCGAGCTGCCGATAGGCCAGGTCCTTCTCGCCGAGCTCGTATCGCTTGCCCTCCAGGGAGGTCCGCACAAGGTCCCAGTCTTCCTTCACCGTACTCGCGAACGTCCCCGGATAGGTCTTCAACAGGAAATCCACGCGTTCCTTCTCCGCCAAGTGTTCCTTCAGCATCCTCCGGCTGTCCAGAGAACGCGACTGCCAACCGCCATCGAGCACGCGGGTCGCGCGAAAAACTTCTGCCTCGTACCAGCCGCTCCAAGGGCTCGAAAAGCCGTCGGAGCTCCTCCCGACGGGCCCGCCCGGACCTAGAGTATTGGCATTGCTCTTGTTGACGTACAGGCGCTCCGCGCGGAGCGCGCCGCGGACCTCCACTACCTGCGCGCCCTCCCCTCCCGGAGAACGGCGGCTGACCTTGAGCGTCACGACCGTGCCGTCTCTTGCCTTCTGCTCCGCCCACGCCTGGGACTCGGCGTACTGCCCGATCATCCTGGGCAGGGACCGTTGGGTCTCCCTCAAGTCCTTCGGCCGGACGATAGCGTGCCCATTGACGGCCAGAATCCGGTCGCCGATCCGGAGGTCGACGCCCCGAAAACCGCTATCCCAGTTGATCCAACTCACGCGGAGACCGGGCGGATCCGCGTCCAGCATCGGAGATGTCACCAGCCCGGACTTGACGGAGTCGTCCTGGGCGAATCCGGGACTTGCCCGGAAGATGCCGCGGGTCGGAGCCGAAGTGGCGCCGATGTTCGCGAGCAACAGCAGCAGGACACCTGTCTGCGGTCGGCACATGGTCGATCACTCCCGTTCTTCGTGAGGTTGGGACCGTGCGGACTGGATCGAGCCCCTCCCCCATCTATCTTACCTCACCGGGAGCCTCGAGTGGGCAAGATGTCCGACCTGTCGCGCGAGACGCGGAACGTCGAACGGCGTTCGTTGGACGCCGCGCGCCTCCCGTGCGATAATCGCGCGCGATGTTCATCCCCATCGGCGACGAGAACCCGCGCGAGACGACGCCGTACGTCAACTACACGCTCCTCGCGCTGAACATCGCCGCCTTCCTCGTCACCGCGCTCCCCGGCGGGCAGGAGCTGAAGAACCAGCTCATGATGGTCCCGAGGGACGTGCGGCTCGGGGACCCGTCGACGTGGCTCACGCTTTTCACGAGCATGTTCCTCCACGCGGGGCTGCTCCACATCGCGGGCAACATGCTCTTCCTCTGGATCTTCGGGGACAACGTCGAGGACAAGCTGGGGCACGTCGCGTATGTGCTGTTCTACCTGCTCTGCGGGCTGGCCGCCGACGTCCTCCACATCTACGCGGCTACGCACATCCTGACAGAGCCGATCCGGACGGCCGCCGGGCTGAAGCACTACGCGGAGATCCCGACGCTCGGGGCCTCCGGCGCGATCTCGGGCGTGCTGGGCGCGTACCTCGTCTTCTTCCCCACGCGGAAAGTGAAGGTGCTGTTCTTCTTCTTCCTGATCGCCGTGTGGCGCTGGCCCGCGTGGGTGTGGATCGGGATCTGGTTCCTCGAGCAGCTCATCTTCTCGACGAGCACCTCTTCGGGCGTCGCCTACTTCGCCCACATCGGCGGCTTCGTCGGCGGCGTCGCGCTCGCGGCCGCGGCCAAGTACGTCTTCGTCCCGCGCCGCTTCCAGCACGCCGACACCTTCCACCCGGTCGAGATCGGGGCCGCCTCCCGATGGGGCGACCGTTCGCGACTCCGCGATGCACCGCTCGTGACCGTGGAGGACGACGGGGTCTTCCAGGGGCCGGTGCAGGCGGTGTCGTCCCGATATGCGCTCCTCCGCCTGTCCGACGAGCTGCCGAGCATCGGACGCATCGCCGCCGTCGCGGCCGCCGCGAGCGGGGAGGGCGTCGAGGAGATCCGCCGGCGCCTCGCCGCGTCGCGCGGGATGATCCTCCGCAGCGTCCCACAGGTCGCCGCCGAGCGCGCGCAGATCGAGCTGCGGAAGATCGGCATCCCGACCCTCGTCGTCCCGTACGGGCCCGAGTGGACGGTGCGCCCGCGCGACACGGACCGCGTGTCGTGGGACGACCGGCGGCTCTCGTTCACCGTCGGCGCCGAGACGCAGCCGGTCCCGTGGACGACGCCGTTCCTCTATGTCGGCGCGGTGGCCGCCCGCGAGCCGCAGATCGACGTCTTCGTCACTCCGCGGCATGCCTACCGCGTCACGCCGCGGACGGTCCTCGTCCAGATCGACTGGGCGGCGCGCCGGGAAGCGCGCGTCACGCTGCGCGACTTCGCGGCCGCGATCGCCGAGAGCCGGCAGGGCGCGGCGCTCAACGACGGGATCCGCGTCATGGCGACGCGCGGCTCGTGGGGCTGGCTCGCGTTCGCCGATCCCGACGATTACGAGAACTACGCCTTCTGGCTCACCTCCCTCCTCCTGAGCCGGAGACCGCTCTCCCGGGTTCGCTGATGCGGACGGCCGTCCTGGTCCTGTTCAAGCTGGCGACCGCGGGGCCCTTCACGGTTCGAATTCGCATTGACGGGTGGAAATGGACGGGGTATTGTTGCCTCGGTAACCTGGTCGGCCGCGGGAGATCCGGCGCCCCGGCCGGCGACGGAAGCGACGGTTTGCAACAGCGTGGAATTCGTGGGGAGGGCAGCATGAGGAAGACATCAAACCGCGGCGCGTGGATCGCGGGTGCTCTGGTTTCGCTCCTCGCGGCGACGGAGGCCCTGGGGCAGGGGTCGATACCGCCGGGAGGCTCAGGGAGAATCGAGGAAGTTCCCGGAACAGCCACGAAGTACGAGTGGAAAGTGCCCAAGGAGATCGGGGGCGGTCTCCAGTTGATCTTCATCAGGCGTGATGGGGACATCGTAACGTTCGAGTTCACGACGAACGCAATCGCGAAGCCCAACGTGAAGACGACGCTCACCCTCGCGAAACTGGACGGGGTCAAGACGACCGTCCCACACAAGTGCCGGGAGACCCCCGTCAGTCCCAAGGTGGATATCGCCTTCAACGGCGAGGCCTTCGAACGGATCGTCCCTCCGAACACACCGGCGCCTCCGGCGACGCCGGTCGACCCGGTGCAACCCCTGACGATAGTTGCCGCAGAGGGGAAGACCACCTTCCTCATCGGCAAGCTCGCTCTCCACCAAGGCTCCGGTCGTTTCTACGTGAACGGCCTGGCGAGTCAGGTCGTCACGGATTGGAAGAGCACGTTCAAACAGAAGATCACGGGCAAGACGTTCGTCTGGACGCCGAAGGCGAGTCCGGAGTACACGATCGAGGGGCAGAAGGTGACCCCCACGAGCCTCCCTCGCTTCGACGTGAAACGTGCCTATCCCGCCCAGTTCCGAGTATTCCACGAGCAGGCCGGCAAGAGGATTCACGTCGCCGTCGTCTCCATCGACACGCCGGGGATCGTCGTCGACTCCGCTTCGAGGGTGTGGTTCGACGCCGGCCGGATGGCGGTGGATGACGAAGCGACTCTGGAGATGTCCTTGTCCAACTACCTCTTCGAGGATCAGGAGGCCATCCTGACGCCGGATCTTCCGACGCATCGGTTCGACTGGACGGTGCGGGCGGAATTCAAGTACGGCAACCTCTTCGCAACATCGAAAGGGAAGTCCGTCCAGGATGCGGATACGACGGTGGCTCCCGACCCGGCGACGGGAGCGAACACGGCCTACGGAGAGGCGTTGACCAACGATCCAGGCACAGACGGCGGATGGAACAGCGTCCCGGGTCAACTCGACCGGAAACAGCAATGACGCCAACGCGCTCGGTGGCGAAGCGTTGAAGAGGGCGCATCGAGAAGAGGCGGTGGGCATGAAGCGGGCGGTCGGAGCGGCCATCGGCGTGGCGGGCGTGGGGTTCCTGGCGCTTTTGATCCTCTCGAGAGAGCCGGTCGGCCGGAGCGAGCAGCACGCCGGATCATCTCCACCCGGGAATCCCTCCGACTCCCCTTCTGCGCCCGGCGGAAGCGAGATCTCCGCAACGACGGCCGTCCCAATCGCCTCGTTGGAAGCGGGCCTCCGCGAGCCGCGCGACTTGACCGGCGCGATCGGAGTTCTTGTCGAGACGCACAAGAAACTCCTTTCGAAGACGACTCGCCAGGGGACGCTGGCGGTCTTGCGGGAGGCTTGGCCGCGCTTGTCGCCGCAGGCGAAGATCCTCGTGACCTTTCTGGTCGGAGGTTTTGAAGACCCGGAGATCTCGGCGTTCCGGAAATCGCTCTTGACGGAACAGGATCCTCGCGTCCTGGCGTTCGTGGCGCGCGTGTTTCTCATGGATCGAGTGGACGAGATCGAGCCGGCCATCGCGGATCCGGAGGAGCGTCTCGGAATCCGGCTCAAGGGCAACCCGGTCCCGGGATTCAACGCGAAGGGGTATCCGTTCTTCTGGGAGTGCGTCTTCTTCGAGATCTGCGAGAGCATGCCGGGCGGGTTCCCTCGGCCGGAGTTCGAAGAGGAGTTCCGCGGCAAGCACTTGCCGACAGGAGGGGCATACAAGTTGGGTCTCATGTCGGCCGAGCTCAGGGTATATCACGAGTGTTTCGAGAGAGAGCTCCAGGATCCACAGGTTCGCGATCCTCTTCTGGAGGCGGTGGCCCGTCTCGCTCCGTCGGAGGCGAAATCCGTGCTTTTCAGGATCTTGCTCGATCGGAGCGAGGTCAGGATCCCCGCTGACATGTTGGCGATCTGCGCGCGGATGGTCGTCGACGCAGAAGAGAACACTCTCGACCGCTATTTCATCGTACGGATGCTCCGCAGCACTGAGACACCAGAGCGCGTCGAGGTTCTCCGCAATGCCTTCTTCCTGGAGATGTCCCTGCAAAGCCCCGACTACGGGATCGGCATAGCCTGCGAGGCGTTGGAAGGACTCCTTTCCGTCGAACCGGGCGAGCTCTCGCAGAATTCCGCCACCCGCCACTTCGCGCTCAGGCTGGTCGCGAAGGCGGCGGCGGCCGAGGATCTTCAGAACCAGTTTGAAGTGCTGGTACGTGCGATTCTCTCCGCGGACGTCTCGGTCCGAACGGATCTGGAGGCGCTGGCGCTCTCTCTCGCCTCCACCTCGCCATCCGGCGCCGCGAAGCTGAAGGCGCTTCTGGGCGAACCGATACCGGCGAAAAAGTGATCGCTCTTCTATCGGAGGATCCAAGCCGCACGCTCCGGAACCTCAACGCCACGCCCGCGCAGATCGAGCCGTGGATCGCCGGGTTCACCGCCCTGCCCCTGAACCGGTATCGCTGATGCGGACCGCCGTCCTGGTCCTCATGAAGCTCGCGACCGCGGGGCTCCTCGCGGCCGCGCTCTTCGACGTGAAGATCCCCGGCGGGATGCGGCCGCGGATGCGGGTCTATCTCATGGATCTCTCCGCTTCGACGTCCGTGGCCGGCGCGCCGGAGTCGATCACCCCGACCGATGCATGGAGGCTCGCGGCCGCGGACGCGCGGCGGTTCGACGAGGTCGTCGTGCTGGGGATCGGCGCGGAGGCGCGGGTCCTCTACTCGGGTTCGCCGGACCGCTTCCCGGTCGATCCGCCCGACGAGCCGCGGGCGCAGGAAACGGACATCGCGGCGGCGCTGGAGACGGCGCTCTTGAGGATCGCGGCCGAGCGGGACGCGGATATCGTCGTGATGAGCGACGGCCGCTCGACGAGGGGCGACGTGCGCCGCGCGTTGCTCGCGTGCGCCGCGCGCGGGGTGCCGGTCCACACGCTGGCGATCGGACCACTGCGCGCCGCGGACGCGAGGATCGTCCGGATCGAGGGGCCGTCGCTCGTCGATCCGAAGGAGCCGTTCGAGCTGTCCGTGGAGGTGGAGTCGAGCCGCGACGGGACGGTCGAGATTGCGCTCGAGGGGACCGGGGGGCGCCGGGCGGTGACGGTGACGCTGGTCCGGGAGGTCCCGCGGCTCGTGCGGTTCGATCTGCCTGCGTCGGGGGCGCGAGCGGACTTCACGGCAATGGTCCGACCACTGGACCACCCGGACGCCTGCCCCGCGAACGACTCCGCCCGCTGGACCGTGCTGCCTCGATCCGACAGTCGGAAGGTCCTCGTCCTCTCGCAGCGCCCTTCCGCCGCGGCCGCCGTGCTGCGCGCGCAATCCTCGCTCTCCGTCACCGAGTCGACCTCGTTCCGCGATCCGTTCGAGTTCGACGCCGTCGTCCTGGACGACGTTGCTGCGCGCCGGATCTCCCCCGAGGATCAGGCGCGCCTGCGCGAGTTCGTCTCCTCGTTCGGCGGCGGGCTCGTCATGCTGGGCGGGCCGGAGTCCTTCGGGCCGGGCGGCTGGTCCGCCACGCCCGCCGAGGAGGTCCTGCCCGTCTGGGCGTTCCCGGACGAGACGCTCGCTCTCGTCTTCGTCCTCGACCGGTCGGGGACGATGAACCAGGAGCTTCCGGGGCTGAAGCGATCGAAGATCGACGCGGCGCGCCAGGCGATCCTGAACGTCCTCGATGAGTTGCGCCCCCGCGATCTCGCGACGGTCGTCGCCTTCCCCCCCGTCGCCCCCGACGTCTGGGCGCTGGCCCCGCTCCGTGCGGACCGCGCGCCCCTGCGGGCGGCTCTCAAGCCTCTCGACGCGGGCGGCCCGACGGAACTGGTCCGACCATTGCGCGAGGCCGTCAAGCTCCTGTCGGACGCGACCGCCCCGCGCCGGCACGTCTTCCTCGTCACCGACGGGGTCACCGCCGAAGGGGAGAGCGCCGCGATGTTCGACTCGGTCCGCGCGGAGTTCGACCTGCGCCGCATCGGCCTCACCTTCCTCCTCACGGGCGACCGTCCCTCCGACGCCGCCAAGCGTCTCGGCACGCCCGTACCCGTCACGCAGTGGGAGAAACTCTCGGAGATCCTGGGCCGCCTGGTCGCGGAATCCCTCGATCCCGTCGTCACCGCGAAGGGCGCGCTCCGACCGGTCGGGACGCATCGGGAAACCGAGGGGATCGCCTCGTGGCCGCGGCCCGCCCGCATCAACCGGGTCTCGACGAAACCTGGAGCCGCGCTCGCCCTCGCCTGCGACGACCATCCGGTCCTCGCGATGCGCGCCGCCGGACGCGGCCGCACCGCCGCCGTCACGCTGAGCCTCGCAGGCGAATGGGCCGGAGAACTGGATCGATGGTCCGACCTTTCGCGGCTCCTCACGCAGGTCGTCCTCGGCGCCACCCCCGGCGAGTCCGGCCTCTATCGCCTCGCCGCCTCGGCATCGGACTCCGACGTCCTCGTCTCCGCCACGGGTCCGGAGAGCGGTCCCGCGGAACTGCTCGTCGATTCCCAGTCGTATCCGGGCGGCCGCACCGGCGAGATCCGTCTCTCGCGCACCTCGCGGACGGGCTGGGAGGGACGCGCGACTCCGCCGCCCGGCACGACGTACTTCCGGCTCCGCGACGCCCGCGGCGGGACGGCGATCTTCCACCTCCCCTATCCCCCGGAGTACCGCAGGTTGGGACCGGATGCCGATGCTCTCGCGGCGATGTCGGGCGCGACCGGCGGGACCGTCGTCCGCCGCCCGGCGGATCTGGCGGCCGGTCCGCCTCGCGGACGCATCCGGCGCAGCGGCCGGGCCGCGTTCCTGGCGGCCGCGCTCGTCCTCTTCCTCCTCGATCTGGCCATCTCGACGTTCTGGGTGAAACGCAAATAACCCGACCGCCGTGGTATAATAGCGTCGAGGTGCCGTATGCCGTGGAAACGAGTGCTGCTGTACGGGGTGATCTTCATCACCATACTCGCGACCCCATTCGTCCTTCTCAGCAACCCCATGATGGACGTCTACCAGGAGCGGATCGACAAGAACCCGAAGACGTCCTTCAACCGGTGGCTCCAGCTTCGAATGGGCGGCATCTGCTACAAGACGCTGCGGCCCGAGCGCTCGGCGCCGGCCTACCGGAAGTTCATGGAGAACTTCCCCGACGACCCGGAGTACAACTTCGTCTGGATGCGGTACGCCCAGTCGCTGGAGGACTGCCACCAGAACAAGGAGGCGGAGGAGCAGTACATCCTCATGATGGAGACGCTCGAGGATCGGCCGGAGCTGGCCGAGTTCCGGGATGAGGCCAAGCGCGGGTGGTTGCGCACGAAGTACCAGAAGAGGAAGTGATTGGTGGTTGGTGGCTAGTGGTTGGTGAAGAAAGAGGATGCTGTCTCTTCACCAACCACCAACCACTAACCACTAACCACCAATTCATGGGCATCTTCAAAGCCTACGACGTCCGCGGTCGCTATCCATCCGAGATCGACGAGTCCGTCGCGCTGCGCCTGGGGCACGCCGTCGCGCGGTATCTCAAGGGACGGCGCCTCGCGGTCGGCCGGGACGTGCGCATCAGCGCCCCCGCCGTCGCGCGGGCGGTGTGCGAAGGGATCACGCGGGCCGGCGCCCATGTCCTCGACCTCGGGATGTGCACGACACCGATGCTCTACTTCGCCGTCGGGCAGTACGGCCTGGACGGCGGCATCATGGTGACGGCGTCGCACAACCCGCCCGACTGGATCGGCTTCAAGATCTGCCGGGAGAAGGCCTTCCCCGTCGGCGAGCGCACGGGGCTCAAGGAGATCGAATCGCTGGCGCGCGAGACTCCCGCCGCGTCCAACGGCGGGCGCGTCGAGGAGCGCGGGATCACGGGAGACTACCGGGAGCACCTGCGCCGCTTTCTCTCGGCGGTCCCGGACCTGAAGATCGTCGTGGACGCCGCCAGCGGCGCGGTGGCCGGCCACTTCGACGAGATCTTCGGCGATCTCCCCGTCCGCTTCGTGCGGCTCTGCTTCCTGCCGGACGGGCGGTTTCCGAACCACGAGCCGAACCCGCTCAAGGACGAGAACGTCCGGGACAGCGCCGAGGCGGTCGTCCGCGAGAAGGCGGACCTGGCCGTCTGCTTCGACGGCGACGGCGACCGGTGCATCTTCCTGGGACCCGACGGCCGCCGGATCCAGAGCGACCTCGTGACCGTGCTTCTCGCGCGGGCCGAGCTGCGCCGCTCTCCCGGAGCGGCGATCGTCTACGACCTGCGCTCCAGCCGCGTCGTCCCCGAGGAGATCGCCCGCGCGGGCGGCCGCCCGATCCGCGAGCGGGTCGGCCACGCCTTCATCAAGGAGACGATGCGGGCGAACGGCGCCGTCCTCGGCGGCGAGCTCTCGGGCCACTACTATTTCCGCGACCATTTCTTCGCGGACAGCGGGATGATGGCCTTCACGAAGCTGCTGGACCTGCTCGGCCGGGAGCGGCGCCCGATCGCGGATCTCCTCGCGCCCCTCCGCCGGAAGCACGCGACGGGCGAGATCAACTTCCACGTCGAGGACAAGGCGGCGATGATGGAGACGATGGCGCGCCTCTTCGCGGACGCGCGCCAGGACCGGCTCGACGGGATCACGATCGAGTACCCCGACTGGTGGTTCAATCTGCGGCCGTCGAACACGGAGCCGCTGCTGCGCCTCAACCTCGAGGCCGACGCCGCCGATAAGCTCGAGTGGGCGAAGGGCCGCCTGTTCGAGGTGCTGGGACGTCCGGAATGACGAGATCCGCGCTCGCGTGCGTCGCGGCGCTGGCCGCCGCGTGCGGGAGACCCGCCGCCCCGCCGCCTTCCCCGGACGCGGGGAGCGTGCTCAAGCCCGAGGTCCCCCGCTGCCCCCGATGCGATGGGCGCGCCGGGCCCCGGCACGCCTGCTCGACCACGCGGTGGTGCGAGCCGTGCGGCCGGGACGCGGGCCACGGCCACGTCTGCGGGCGGACGAACCTGTGCGAGACCTGCCGGACGGAATCGGGCGAGTACCATCAGTGCGGGCGAACCGCGATCTGCATCCGGACCGCGTGCACGCAGCAGGGACGGACCGTGGAGGGCGGGGGCGGGCACGTCTGCGGGAAGACCATGGTCTGCGCGAAATGCGGCGCGGACGCGGGCTCGGACCACCGCTGCGAGCAGGGATCCTGGTTCTGCCCCCGCTGCGAGCGCGAGGCGTGCCGCGGCCACGCGTGCGGGCTCTCCCGCTTCTGCTCCTCGTGCGGCCAGGAGGCCTCGCTGCGCGGCCACGCCTGCTCGCAGACGCGCTTCTGCGGGGCCTGCCGCGCCGAGATGCCGGTGACCCACCGGCACGGGTAGACCCGTTCTTGTCTGATCGATGCCTGCACCAAGACAAGAAGAGTGGACAGTCCACTTTTGGTGGGCAGGAAGCACCCGTTCTTTTTTGATTGACGCGGGAACGCGCGGGGGGGTATCCTCATAGGGTGATGCACGGCTGATCCGTCTTGTGGGGTCAGAGGGCCGTGCTTTTTTTATTCATCCGTCATTCGGAGGATCGGTCATGGGTACGGGCAAGAGGCGGGGCTTCACGCTGGTGGAGCTGCTCGTCGTCATCGTGATCATCGGGATCCTGGCGGCGCTGCTCCTCCCGGCCATCGCGCGCGCGATCCGCAACGCCAAGGTGACGGGCTGCGCGAACAACCTGGCGCAGATGTGGAAGATGATGGGCAACTACATGGTCCAGTTCGGCGGGCCCCAGAAGAGGCTGCCCAACGAAACGGGCAAGAACTTCTGGCTGAAGCTCCAGCAGCCCACCATCAAGCTGATCGACGCGTCGCTCGCGGACATCTTCTCGTGTCCGCTCGCCACGGCGGCGGCGGCGGGCGACACGAACTACCGGGGACCCGCGAATGACGTGAACGGCGCCACCTTCGGGGACGGCGACCCGACCGGGGCCGACAAGGTCGACAACCACGGCACCAGCGAGGGTGGCAACGTGGTCCGCAAGTCGGGGGACGTACAGACCTGCGGCAACAACGACGCGCTCTGGACGCTCGCATCGACGAAGTGCGCGTTCTGAGCGCCCCGCACGGACTCCTCGCCTGCGTCCCTCCGGCCCGGGGGGACGCAGGCTCGTCCAGGGAGGGTAGTAGGATGAAAAGGAACCGTGAAGGCTTCACGCTGGTCGAGTTGCTCGTCGTCATCGTGATCATCGGCATCCTGGCGGCGCTGCTCCTGCCGGCCATCGCGCGCGCGATCAAGAACTCCAAGGTGACGCGCTGCGCGAACAACCTGGCGCAGCTCTACAAGATGGAGCACAACTACTCCGTCCAGTTCGGCGGAAAGAACAAGTGGATGCCGACCGAGACGGGCGAGGCGTTCTGGCTCAAGCTCGCCAAGCCCGACATCAAGCTGATCGACCTCACGCTCGCCGACATCTACGAGTGCCCGGTCGAGGGGTTGAACAACGCCTCCGGGACGACGGATTATCGCGGCCCCGTAAACAACATCAACAACGCCTCGGTGGCGGACGGCGACCCGGTCGGCTCCGACAAGGGGCAGAACCACGGGCTGCAGCAGGGCGGCAACGTGATCCGCAAGTCGGGCGACGTCCAGACGGTCGGCGACGCGGACGCGCTCTGGCTGCTGGCCGCGACGAAGTGTACGCCGCCGTGACGCCGTCCTCATTATGATGAGGCGTCTCGGGCCGCTCCTCCTCTTCGCCACGGCATGCGCGCCGCAACCGCGCCCCGATGGAGGCGAGGATCTCGTCGTCGCGGCAACGATCGAGTCCCCGGCGATCGAGGGCGAGATCGGCACGTTCCGCGTCCGCATCCGCAACGCGACCCGGTCGTACGTCATCCTCCGCGACCTCGCCCCCCGGGGTTCGGAGACCGCCTCCGCGAGCTGGCAGGTCTCGCTGCCGGGGCGCATCGAATACCAGGCGGAACCCGACAGCTTCCTCCACGACCGGAAGGCCCGGGGTCCGTCCGCCCCCCTCTTCAACCGCGGTCTCCTCGTCCCGGGCGAGGAGGTCTCGTTCCGCACGCGCCTCCGGCTGCTCGACCTCCCCCGCGCCTTCGTCCTGCGGTACTACTCGTATTCGCTCGACGACGTCTCGAAGCGCGTCTACTTCGAGAAGCGCGGGGAGCAGGAGGTCCGTTACGTCCGCCGGTTCGGGAAGGACATCGAGGACCGCCTCGCCCGCTCCGGTGCCCCGGACGCGGCCTCGCACCGGACCGTCCTCTTCCCCTACGCGGAACAGGTGGCGGCCCGTCCCCTGGAGCGCGGGCTCGAGCTGACCGCGGCGCTGAAACCCCGTCCTTTCACCCTCGAGCAGGCGCGGGCGAAGACGGGGATCGCGAAGGAGGACGAGCGCACCTTCTACGCCGAGCTGGAGCTCTGGGCGCTCCGGTCGGGCGGCCGCTGCGTGCTCGCGGGTCCGCAGCGCGTCGTCGAGCTGCCCCGGATGCGGAACATGACGGGGCTCTTCCACCTCATGGACGTGCTCGACCATCCGAAGTTCGAGGTCGAGTTCCAGAAGGAGACGAAGACGCTGTTCGCGGACGACTATGCGCTCGTGGCGTCGGGCGGGAAGTTCCTCGCGTTCGTGCCGCGGACCGATTTCCTGGGCTTTCTTGAGAGGGTCCGGGCGTTCGACCTGGCGGTGGACGCGGAACTGCGGCCCGAGGGCGGGGGACGGATCCTCGTGACCCGGTAGCAGACCACAGACCTCAGACCACGGACCACAGGAAAGCCATAGACGCTGTGGTCTACATTCCGCCGTGGTCCGCGGTCTGCGGTCCGGGGTCTACTTCTTCTCTTCGACCTTCGCCGCAGGCGGCTGCGCGTT
This sequence comes from Planctomycetota bacterium, assembly GCA_016190175.1. Classification (GTDB taxonomy): domain Bacteria; phylum Planctomycetota; class MHYJ01; order MHYJ01; family JACPRB01; genus JACPRC01. The sequence goes on along the minus strand of JACPRC010000146.1, from coordinate 9,872 downwards.
CTCGTCCTTCAGGCTCTCCTTGACCCCCTTCTTGAACTCGCCGAGCCCCGAGCCGAGGCTGCGCATGAGCTCTGGGATCTTGGAGGCGCCGAACAGGAGGAGCACGATGACCAGCACGACGATGATGTGCACCGCGGAGAGGGTCCCCAACGTCAGGACATCCATCACGACTCCTTTTTCGCGGACTTCGCGACGACGACGAAGTTGCCGCCTTTCGGGTGGTGTTTGAGCTCGAACCTGTCCACGAGGCTCCTCACGCCGGTGAAGAGGGCGCGCCCCGAATCGTCCGCGCGGTCCGGTTCCAGCGAGGTCCCGTAGTCCGCGAAGCGGAGTTCGATCTCGGAATCCGCAGCCAGGAGCTGCACGTGGTAGATGTTGTTCTCGTTGCCGCCGTAGGAGTACCGGTGGATCGTCCGCACGGTGTCGCGGACGGCCTCGTCGATCTGGTCCATCGCCCCGTCGTTGAAGCCGATGCGGCGCGCGGCCCGCCGGACGAACTCGAGGAGGCCGTCGGTGCACTCCGGGCTGAAATTGAGGCTGAGCTGGACCGGCACCGACTTGCGGCGCGGGAGGAACGTGGCCCGGCCCCCGCCGGCATAGTTGAACAGGGCGAAGCAACGCGGGCACTTGTACGTCCCCGCCTCCTTGACGGCGAGGAGCGCCTTGCAGGAGGAGCACTCGATGTGGAGCGCCTCCGCGGGCGGCGGAGGAGGAGCGGTGCGCATCGAGGGGGCGGTCGCGACGACCGGCCGCTCCACCACGGCCGTGGCCGCCGCGGGGGAAGCGGCCTGCGCGCGCTCCGGCTCCTGCTTCGTGACCTTCAGCACCACGGTCTGGTCCGTGGGACTGGTCACGGGCTCGGCCGCGGTGAAGGCCTTCAGCGCCTCGTCCCGCGTGCCGTAGATCTTGAAGAACGCGTTGAGACCCAGCATGTCGAAGACGACCTTCACCTTCGGCTGGACCTTCACGAGCGTAATCCCCCCCTGGTGCTCGCCCAGCGAGTCCGAGAGGTTGATCAGGTATCCCAGTCCCGTGGAGTTGACGTACTTCACGTTCTCCATGTCCAGGATGAACCGGTTGATCCCGCGTTCCTTGACCGAATTGAGATGGGTCTGGAAGGTGATGACGGTCTTCGCGTCGATGGATCCGTTGAGGATCACGACGGCCGTGCTCGGAAGGCCCTTGACGACTTGGACCTGGATCGCGAGGTCAGGCACCCTCGTTCTCCTCCATGGGCAAAGGCGCGCTCACCGGATGCACGGAGAACGACCGCACCCCCGCCGCCCCCCGCCACAGGCAGGGTCCGCCGCGCCATTCCGGATGATAAGCCCCCCTCCGGTGAGTGTCAAGCGAATCCACCGGAGACGGGATCGGTAAGCCGTGTTCTGTACACGCAGAACTCGCCGTCAGAGAAAAACGGCCCCGCGCCTTGCGACGCGGGGCCGTCTGGATTCCGCGACGATCTAGCCCGCCCGTCGCGCGAGACACGGAGCGTCGAGCGCGATGGAGCGGGGCTGTCCAGCGGAACCCTTGACACGGCGCCGCCGCGCAGAGCGCGGGGGGCGCTTCGCGCCGCGGCCGTAGCCACGGCCGCTTTCCGCCTCCGCGCTTCGCGCTTCGGCGTGACCACGCCGTAGCTCGCCGGAGGCGAGCGAAGGCGGGTGGCGTGGCGAAAAGGCCCGGAGGGCGGAGTATTCATCTCGGCGGCGACGCCGACATGAATACTTCGGGCTAGATGTCCTGCGCCTTGATGGTCTGGCGCTTGTTCCCCTTCGCCCGGGTGCCGGCCTTCTTCACGATGTCCGCCACCTGATTCGAGAGCGACACGACCGCGTCTCCCGAGAAACGCAGACCGGCCTTCTTCGCCAGCTCGCGGACTTTCGACTGCACCACCAGCAGGTCTGCCATCCAACTCTCCTTTCGCCCCCCCGGGGGCAAACCGGGAACCGAAAAACGAAATGGCCGCGAAAACGGCCTGGACGGGTCGGAATCTACCGTTCTACGGAAAGGCTGTCAAGCAAAAGGGAAACGGCACGGCTCAAACCAGTGGTTCGACTACATTGATTCCGGGGGCGGCCCGCGGGCGTCGCCACCCCCCAGCCCCCTCCGAGAGGGGGTGCGGCTTGCCCGCCGGAGCTTCAGCGAAGGCGGGGGGATTCTTCCCCCGTCCACTTCGTTCTTTGTCCTCGGCTCTCCGTTCTTTTCTTTGCGACCGGTCCGCACCTTGCCCGCGGCGAACCCTCGCACTATAATCTCCGTTTGTATCATGGATCGATGCAGCACTTCCTTGGCGATCCGGCTCCCATGACTCTCGATGCCGCCGAGCGGTCCCGGATCGAGGACTTGCGCCGCAACATCGAGTCCGTCATCATCGGCAAGGGCGAGGCCGTCACGCTCCTCGTCTCCGCGCTCCTCGCGCGCGGCCATGTCCTCATCGAGGACATCCCGGGCATCGGGAAGACCGCCCTGGCGCAGGCCCTTGCCAAGTCGCTCTCCGGCTCCTTCAAGCGCATCCAGTTCACCCCCGACCTCCTCCCCTCCGACATCACCGGCATCTCCGTCTTCGATCCGGAGCGCCGGGAATTCGTCTTCCGCCCGGGGCCCGTCTTCGCCAACGTCCTCCTCGCCGACGAGATCAACCGCGCCACCCCCCGCACCCAGTCCGCCCTCCTCGAGGCGATGAACGAGTCCCGCGTGAGCGTCGACGGGATCACCCACGCCCTTCCCGACCCGTTCATGGTCGTCGCGACGCAGAATCCGCTGGAGTTCACCGGCACCTATCCGCTCCCGGAGTCCCAGCTCGACCGTTTCCTCATGGTGCTCCGCCTCGGCTACCCGCAGGCCGACGAGGAGGCGCGCATCGTCCGTTCGCGGCGCGAGCAGGATCCGCTCGACACCCTCCGGCCGGTCCTCACCGTGCCCCAGGTGAACGGTCTGTGCGATCGGACGCGTCAGGTGCGGGTGGACGACGGTCTCACGGCGTACGTCGTGGAGATCGTCCGCCGGACGCGGGAGGACAAGTCGCTCGTCGGCGGCGTCAGCCCGCGCGGCGCGATCCATCTCTCCCGCGCGACGCAGGCCCACGCCCTCGTTTCCGGGCGCGACTACGCGACCCCCGACGACGTCAAGGCCGTCGCGCCGAGCGTGCTCTCGCACCGGGTCATCGAGCGCCGGAGCCGCGCCGGCCACGACGGCCGCCTCTCGGCGGGCCAGGTCGTGCGCCGCATCCTCGAGGAAGTCCCGGTGCCGCAGTAGGAGGCGTCGATGTCCGCTCCGGCGCCCCGCCGCCGCTTCCGCATGAACGTGCGCGGATGGGTCTTCCTCGTCCTCGTCCTGGCGGTCGGCGCCGCCGCTCTGGCCAAAGGGAACAACCTCCTCTTCTTCGCCTTCGCGTCGCTCGCCGGCCTCTTCACGATCTCGCTGATCCTCACGTGGCTCGGCGGGCGCGGGATCGAGGTGGGCCGTCTGGCACCCGACGACGCCCGCGCGGCGGAGCCGTTCGCGGTGACGCTGCGCATCCGGAACGCGCGGCGGCTGCTCCCTGCGTTCGCGCTCCGCTTCGAGGACACGATCGCCCACGAGGGCGCGGCCGCGCGGATCCAGCCGCCCCCGGTCCTTCTCCCGAGCGCGCGAGCCGGCGAGCGGGTGCGCGGATCGTATTCCGCCGTCGTCCTGGACCGCGGACCCGCGCGGCTCGGCCCCGTCCGGATGACCGTCGAGTTCCCCCCGGGCTTCGCGACGGCCGAGGTCACGCTGCCCGTCGAAGACGAGGTCCTGGTCCTGCCCCGCCGCGGGACGCTCCTGCGGCGCGCCGTCGTCTCGATGCTCTCGCGCGTCGAAGCGTGCGACCTGGCATCGGTCCCGCGCGTCGCGGGCGACGACGAGTTCGCCGGCGTGCGCGAGTACCGCCCGGGCGACAGCCCCCGCCGGATCCACTGGAAGATGTCCGCGCGCGTCCCGGGCCGGCTGCTCGTGCGCGAGTTCGAACCCTCGCGCGCGCGCCGCGCCGTGGTCCTGCTCGACACGTGCGTACCCAACCCGCACGACGCGCGGCGGCGCCTGCGGCTCGAGCGGGCCGTCAGTTTCTGCGCGGCCCTCGTCGAGGAGCTCCTGGCGGAGGGATACTCCGCCGGGTTCCGCGCCTTCGGGCCCGAGTACGTCTCGATGGCGATCGAGCCTCGACGCGGCGCGCTGCGCGACCTCGAGGCGGCGCTCGCGCTCCTCCGGAGCACGAGGAACCGGCCGCTCCACGAGCTCCTCGCGATGCAGGACCCGGCGGCCGGGGAGGTGTACTTCGTGCTGCGGCTCGGGGACGAGGAGCCGCCGCCCTGGGCAGGGGCGGAGCGGGCCGTGGCGCTGGGCCCCGCGGAGATGCGCGCCGCGATGCGGTTCGAGGGGGACGGGGAATGACGCCGATCTCGAGCGACTTCCTGGTCCGCGCCGCGGCGTACCTCGGCGTCCTCTTTGCCTACCTGTCGACGGCGCAGGGCGACCCCATCATGCCGCTCCAGATGGCCATCCTCGCCGGCGCATGCTGGTGGAGCTTCGCCATCGAGAAACGATTCCCGCGTCTCTTCCTGCCTCCCCAGGCCAAGGTCGCGCTCATCACCGTGGGGGCCGCGGTCTTCATCTTCTTCCTCTTCCGCCACCTCCACGGCGGCGGCGACGTCGCCCGCCCCGTCGCGCGGTTCCTCTTCTGGAACGCGATCGTCTTCGTCCTCTCGCGCGACAAGACGGAGTACGATCTCTGGACGCTGGCGATCATCGACCTCTCGCTCTTCATGGTCTCCGGCGCCTTCGTCCATTCCGCGGGCTTCGTCCCGCTCTTCTCGACCTGCCTGCTGGCGAACCTCGTCGTCTTCGCGCGGCTGGCGCTCCTGCGCTGCGGCCCCGCCGGGCGGCAGGACCGCTCCTCGGTGCCGACGGCCCTGCTCCAGTTCGCCGCCGTCCTGGCGACCGGCGCGGCCCTCTTCCTCTTCTTTCCGAGGACGCTCTTCCGCGCGGCGCCCGGCGCGCCGCGGCCCCGCCCGAACCGCGCCGCGGCCGCCCCTGCGCTCCCTCCCCGCGACGGCTCGCCGCCCGTGGCTACGGGAGACGAGCGCCGCTCCGGCATCCCGAAGAAGACGGACCTGCTCGCGCTGACGAACCTCGGGTCGATCAAGCTGGACCGGACCCCCGTCCTCCATCTCGAGGTCCTGAGCCCCGAGGCGGAGGCGGGCAGGCTCCGCTACCTGCGGGGCGCCGTCCTCGATCGCTACGAGCGCGGCGAGTGGACGGCGAAGTTCGCGCCGCGCGCCGCGCGCCGCGTCAACGAACGCGTGTGGGAGCTTTCCCCGCCCCGCTACCGCGACGGCACGCCCGTCGAATGCCGCATCCGGCTCGAGCCGGTCGCCGGAGACCTCCTCTTCGCCTTCGCCGAGCCGTTCCGCGTCGGGGCGCCGGAGGTCCGCCATGACCCGGCGGGGACGCTCTTCCTCAAGGAGCCCGCGAAGGAAGCGGTCGTCTACGAGGTGCTCAGCCTGCTCCCGCCGGCGCGGGACCTCGATCGCATCGGGGAGACGGCGGCGGAGGCGCGCTATCTCCAGCTTCCGTCCGGTCTCGACGCGGTGCGGGAGCTCGCGCGACGGCGGGCCGCCGGGGCGCGGACGCGAAAGCGGAAGCTCGACGCGCTCCTCGCCCACTTCCGCGAGGAGAAGTTCTCGTACCGTCTCGCGCCCTTCGTGCCCGCCGACGGGCTCGATCCGGTCGATCACTTCCTCACGCGCAAGAAGGAGGGAAGCTGCGTCCACTTCGCGACGGCCCTCGCGCTGCTTGCGCGGGCGGCCGGGATTCCCTGCCGGCTCGTCACCGGATTCCATGTCCACGAGTACGATCCCGCCCGGAAGCGCTTCGTCGTGCGCAACTCCGACGCCCATGCGTGGGTCGAGGTCGACTTCGGCGACGCGGGCTGGGTCGCGGTCGATCCGACGCCCGCGGAGGAGAGCGCGCCGGCGGCGGGCGACCCCGTCGCCTCCGGCGCGAAGGACCCGGGAGGCCGGGCCGCCCCGGAGGATGCGGGCGAGGCGCGGCGGTGGGACGCGTTCCTGGTGGAGTACGGCACGGGCGAGCAGCGCGGTCTCTTCGGCGGGGTCGGGGAGGCGGCGGACCGGATCCTCCGCCGCCTCGTCCGCCCGGCCGTGGGACTGGTCCTGCTCGCGGTCCTGGCCGTCGCGGGCGGGGCGTACTTCATTCTCCCGGCGCGCGGACGCCGGAGGTTCCGGCAGTGGCTGGAAGGCTCCGGCGAGGCGTCGTCGGTGGACTTCTACCGCGACTTCCTCTGGATCCTCGCGCGGCGGGGCCTGCGCAAGCCGCCCGGTCAAACCGGCCGGGAGTTCGCCCGGGCCGCGCAGGCGGCGTGCGGCGAGGCGGGGATCGACACCGTCACGGAGCGGTTCTACCGGGTCCGGTACGCGGGGGAGGCGCTCACGACGGACGAGCGGGGCGAGGTCGAGGAGATCCTGGAGCGGCTTGCCCGCCGGAGCGCGGAGCGCGAAGGAGGGCTTCCGCGGCGCCCGCTCACGCCATCCGGATCGGCGTCATCGGCCGCGAGCCGAGGAAGGTCTCCTCGAAATCCCGGACCCACGTGATCCCGGCGCGCCGCTCCTCCTCCTCCAGATCGGAGCGCGACAGTCTGATCGCCTCGAAGACCGGCGTGGTCGCGCCCGGAGCGTCGGCCGTCACGGGTTCCAGGGCGATCTCCTCGAGCGTCGGCACCGCCGCCGCGGGCGGTGTCAGCACGGGGGTCGGATCCGGTTCCTCGGGGAGCGCGATGAGCGGAATCCCGTCCGCGGTCTCCTCCCCCGGTCGCGCGGACGCCGCCGCGGGCGCGGACTTGGGCGGCGGGATCTCGACGGCCTTCTTGCCGTAGATCCGGTCCAGCGCGGCGAGCGCCTGCTCCTCCTCGGCCTGGAACACCTTCACGCGCAGACCCGTGAGCTTCCGCAGCTCGGCGATGCCCGCCTTGTTGAAGTAGGTCGGACGCGCGATGCACAGCACGTCCCCCATCTTCGCGAGCGGGACGATTTCGTGCTTGCGCGCGATCGATTCGGGCACGAGCTTTGCCGCCTCTTCGTAGAGGTCGAACTTCCGCAGGTCCGGGATCAGAGGGACGACGAAGTCGCCCGCGAGGAACGCGGCGAGGTCCGCGCGCCGGACGTGATGGGCCCGTTCGAGGAGCTGGGCGAGCGCGGTTCCCTTCAGCCCTGCCTCGCCGACGAGGCGGGCGACGTCCTCGCGGGTGACGATCCCCTCCTCGATGAGGAGGTCGCCGACCCGCTGGTGTTCTTCCGGCGCCATGGTGCGCATCGATTATAGGGCCGGGTCGCGGACGGGCGCCAGAATTTCCTCGTTCGCGGGGCGGCCGGGCGCTATCCTCCGATCCCGTCATGCGCGACGAGCTGCCGTTGGGCACGCGGATCCTCGCCGGGGCCGCGGGCGCGCTCGTCCCCGGGCTGCTCGACCTCTACTTCTCCACCTGCCGCGTCCATCTCGTCGGCCCCGACCTCGAGCGCGAACGGATCGGGGGACGACCGCCGGTGGGCGCGATCCTGCACAAGCACTTCCTCTTCGTCGCGCACCACTTCCGCGACCGCCGCTGCGTCGTGATCGTCAGCCGCAGCAAGGACGGCGAGATCATCACCCGCGCCTGCGAGCGGATGGGGACGATCGTCGTTCGCGGCTCCTCCTCCCGCGGCGGCGCGCAGGGGCTGCTCCGGCTCATCGACTACGGCCGCCGGGGGTACCCGATCTCGATCATCGTGGACGGGCCGCGCGGCCCGGCGGGCGTCTCCAAGATGGGCGTCGTCATCGCGGCCAAGGAGACGGGCAACCCCATCCTCCCCCTCGGCATCGTCGCGGAGAGCGCGTTCGAGTTCGACAACTGGGATCGGACCGCGATCCCGCGCCCGTACAGCCGCATCGCGATCCGGTACGGCGATCCCGTCGAGGTGCCGCACGACGCGTCGCCCGGGGAGTGCGAGAGGATCCGGCTCGGGGTGGATGCTGAGTTCGTGAGGCTGGAGGCGGAGTTGCGTGAGTACCTGGCGCGCCGCCGGCGGTGATGGCTACCGATCCCTCTTGTGTCCCCACCTCCACTTCCATTGTCCGCGGTCCAGGACCCACGTCATGGGCGACTCGGCCGCCCTCTCGACGATCTCGCCCGAGCCGGTTCGGCAAAGCTGCAGCATCAAGTGCATCGTAGCCTCCGGCCCCTTGGCGCTCGGATGGAATTCCATCAGGTGGGGCTCCACTCCCTTCAATTCGTAGTCGGGGTCCCTGCGGAGGATCTTGTCCGCCAAGGCGATGACCATTTCCTTGGGAGACCGCTCCATCCTCGGTCCGGACGTGAAGACATACTCGGCCGCCTTGTCGTACTCCCTGGCCCGTATCGCATCTCTCATCCCGTCGAACCGGAGATCCAGCTCCTTCACCCATCTCCGCTGCTCTTCGCCCTGTTGTTTCTCCTGCAACCGCCGAACCAGCAGATCGTGCCCGATGTCCGCCATCGGGGACGGCAGGAGCCAGGTCTCCTTGGGCCGGAGCCAGAAGATCTCTTCCTCCGTCCCTGCCCCGGTACGGAGCTTCATGGCCGCGCCGGCAACGATCGCCTTCGGGAAGTAGATGGACCGGACCTCCACGGCCTTTCCGCCCTTCAGGAACCGGGCGATACGGAACGACTTCGTATCTTCTCCGGTGAGGAAGTCGGGGAAGAACGCGTAGTATTTGCGCGCCCCATCCACGCTCCCCTGCTCGATGGCCCGCAGGACCGCATGAAGAGAGCGGTCCAGTTCGATGATCGCCTTCTGCTCCTTCTCGTCCTTCTGCATGCAGAGCGCCTTCAGCAGCTCGTCGTGGGGGTCCGGCTTCGCCGGGACGTCCGGCTGCGTATCCGGCTTCTGCTCCGCCTGCGGTTGCGGCTTCTCGGGCGCCGCCTGCCCCTGCGGCTTGGGTCGGAAGAGGAAATATCCCCCGACTCCCAGCGCCGCGACCGCCACGACCGCCGCGGCCACGACCGGCCACACGCGCGTCTTCGGCGGCGGCGCGACCGGTCCCGCCGTCCTCACCGTCCCCGCGCCGATCGCCTCCAGCGCCTTCACCAGATCCTCCGCGCTCTGGTACCGCTCGTCCGGGCTCTTCGCCATCAGCCGGAGGATCACGTCCGAGATCGGCTTCGGGATCGACGGTTCCAGCGACTCGGGGGGGGGCACGGGCTCGTTCAGGTGTTTGACCACGATCGAAAGCGCCGACGTTCCCGTGAACGGGACCTTGCCCGTGAGCAGGTGGTACATCGTCGCGCCGAGCGAGTAGAGGTCCGTGCGGCCGTCCACCTTGCCTCCCGTGGCCTGCTCGGGCGCCATGTAGTTCGGCGTCCCCACGATCTCCCCCGTCTGGGAGAGCGACTTCTCCCCGCCCGCGACGTCGCGCGCGAGGCCGAAGTCCGCGACCTTGACGTGTCCGTCCTTCGAGACGAGGATGTTCGCGGGCTTCACGTCGCGGTGGACGATCCCCGCCTTGTGCGCGGCGCCGAGGGCGACGGCGACGCGCCGGACGATGCCGATCACCTCCTTCGGGCTCAACTTCCCCCGCTCCTTCAGGATCGCGTCGAGGCTCCGGCCCTCCACGAACTGCATCACGATGAACGCGTGGTTCGGCGACTCCCCCACGTCGAAGACCTGGACGACGTTGGCGTGCTCCAGTTTCGCCGCGGTACGCGCCTCCCGGAGGAACCGTTCGCGGAAGGTCCCCTCCTTCATCAACTCCGGCGCCAGGATCTTCACCGCGACGGACTTGTTCAGTCCCTCGTGGTGGCCGAGGTACACCGATCCCATCCCGCC
>JACPRC010000024.1 GCA_016190175.1 Planctomycetota bacterium | reverse complement strand
ATCTCATCAACACCCAGTACCGGCGCCACATCATCACGCTCGAGGACCCGATCGAGTACATCCACGCGACGAAGCGGTCGATCGTGCACCAGCGCGGGATGCACTACGACATCCGCGATTTCGCCTCGGGGATCGTCGCGGCGCTGCGCGAGGACCCCGACGTGGTCGTCGTCGGGGAGCTCCGGGACCAGGAGACGATGAAACTCGCCGTGAGCGCGGCGGAGGTCGGCACCCTCATCTTCGCCACGATGCACACGAGCAGCGCCGCCTCGACCGTCGAGAGGATGATCGACGTCTTTCCCGACGACGAGCAGCCGCAGGTCCGCGCGATGCTCTCCCAGTCGCTTGCGGGAGTCGTGTCGCAGGTCCTGCTGCACCGTCTGGACGGCGAGAGGCGGGTTCCCGCGACCGAGGTGCTCGTCGCGACGCCGGCCGTGAGCAACCTGATCCGCGAATCCAAGGTGCCGGACATCTACAGCGTCATCCAGGCCGGAAAGGGGCTGGGGATGCACACGCTGGACGACTCCCTCGAGGACCTGGTCGGCCGGAAGCTCGTGGATCCCGAGGAGGCGTACGCCTACGCGCAGAACAAGGCGCGCTTCGAGAAGGCGATGAAGGGCGCGATGAGCCTCGACGTGCCGCTGCAGAACCCCAGGCCGAAGCGGGCGGGGGAGTAGCGGGGCTACTTCCTCTTCCCGACGCTCCACCCTTCGCCCTCCGGCCGCGCCGCCTCCTTCGCCGGCCCTTCGTCCGCCTTCCGCGCCGCGTCTCCCCGGATCCAGACGCCCCCCGAGATGAAAACCGCCGCGCGCCCCGAGGCTTTGTAGCTGCAGACCGTCATCGCCGATTTCGGCGCCGTCATCTTCGTCACCGGGAATCCGTCGCGGACCCACGACGTGTCCCATCCCGTCTTCTCGGCGAGCTTGTCCTGTGCGACGATCGCGCCGAGGATCGCGAGGTCCCCGAGGTTCGCGAGGTCCGCCCACTCGACGAGGTGCTTCGTTAGCGCCTCGAAGTTCTCGTTGCAGAGCTGCTTGAAGCGGCGCGCGGCGGTCGAGACATCCTTGTCCGTGCTCTCGGGTTTTCCGAGAAGGCCCGTGTTGACCTTCAGGGACGGGCCGCGGATCTCGTAGGCCTTCCCGTCCGGGGACACCAGCAGCGCCTCGTAGTCCGACTCCAGCGAGAAGCGGTGGGCCGCCTCGGGCTGGAGGAGCATCGACTTGTAGCTGGAGACGGACGCGACCGGCGAGGGCAGCACGCCGAGCGCGAGCTGTTTCAGACGGTAGTCCGCCTCCACGCATGCGAAGGCGAAGCGGGTCTCCGGATCGATGCCGTAGAACTTCACCGGCTGAGGGCCGCCCGCCTCGGCGATCTCGTCGCACGCCTTCTTGAAGCCGATGACGCCGGCGGACGGGCCGATCGCCGTGATCTTGTCGGAGATGCGCTTGCGGATCTCGTCGGTGATCTCGATGTCGCACCCGATCCGGTCGGGGTTCTTCGAGCCGAAGGCGCGGATCGCGACGACGACGTCGTCGATGTGGAGAACGGGGCGGCCGGTGATCCTCCCGAGCGGCCGGTACCTCACGGAGGCGTCGAACGGCTCGGCCGGCCCCGCGATCACGACGTCCCTGGAGTCCGGGTAGACGAACACGTAGCGGAGCCTCGTCATCCCGCCCAGGTAGCGGATTTCGTCGGGGAGCGGTTTTCCCGCGTCGACGAGTTTCCGCGCCTCCGCGAAGAGCCGCGGGAGGGAGACGTAGAGGAGTTGCCCGTCCTTCTGGTGCTTCTTCGCCTCGGCCCAGAGCTTCGCAAGCCGCGGGTCGGTCGTGGTCGTGCGGCTGCGGAGGACGCCGGCCGCATCGACGTGGACTCCGACGGGGTCGTACGCCGCCGCGCCGATCTGGGCGCACAGGGCGCTCAAGACGAACGAGGTCATGGGGCCTCCCACGAATGGCTGTCCATAGTCTACTCCGGGTTGGGGAGGCGGGGAATGACGAAACTCGTCCGATGGCTGCCGCGCGAGCCGGGCATCTGCGGACCTATCGCCGAAGGAGGCGCACGTTGCGTGCGCTGCCCCGGAAGGACGGACCGGTCCCGTACAACGACACCCGCGTGATGCTGCCTTGACCCCGAAGGTCGATGTCGAGCCGCACCCTTGTCCAGGTGGCCGGCGACACCCGCGTGCAGTTCGTGAGGGACTGCGGGTCGCAATCCGCCAGGAAGCGGTGCAGCCAGACCTTCGGCCTCTCCTGCGCGTCCAGATAATCCACCTGGACCTTCACCGGATAATCGCCCGCGACGCCGTCCGCATCGAACGACCAGCAGGACCCGCCGAGGGATTGTTCGTCGACACGTACCTCCAGGTCGAGGACGAACCTGCCGCGCGTCTGCCGTTGGAGGGTCTGGTACACCCCCGCGGCGCCGCTCTCCTCGCCGGCCCGACGAAACCACGTGATTGCGGGGCCCACTTCGACGCCCGACGGGTCGCCGAACTTCGGTCCGTGGATCTTCTCCCATCTCGAGTCGAGGAGGTTCGTCCGGCGCGTGCCCGTGTCCGCCAGGATCGCCAGCAGTACCAGAAGTGCTTTCGTCACGGCTTCTACTCTTCCCTTGGACGACGGCGGCACGTCGGGGGTTCACGGAAAGGACCCGATCGACGGCGCGGCCTCGCCGCTCCGCGGAAGGCCGCGTTACGTTTCGTAACATCCGACGTTACGAATCGTAACGTGACCGCGCGGCGCTCGCGCTTTCCGTGTCGCCTTCGCATGGCATGCCCGTTGCGACCCGAGATCTCATGCTGCAACGGATTCGAGACTGGCTGGGCCGCGCGGAGAACCCGGTGGACGGCGCCGCAAAACCGCCGGCCGGCATTGTCGTCACGCTCCCGCGAGAGCAGGAGGGGGTCCTGCGGGCCAGGCTCGAGGCGCCGATGAAAACGGACGAGGTCTTCCGCGATCTCCTCGGGCGGGCACGGGACATCGTCAAGATCTTCTCGCCCTACGTGGATCCCACGTTCACCTCGCTTGCGGAAGCCGCCCGGGCACCCATCCGCATCGTGACGACCGTGCGGGAAGGGAGGATCAAGTCCAATCCGGTCCTGGAGCGCCTTTCGACGATGCGGCCAGTGTCCGTACGCTACCTCCACGAGAAGCGCGGCGGCAGCCAGATGTTCCAGCTTCACGCGAAGATGATCCTGTGCGACCGCGCGGCCGCGTACGTCGGAAGCGCGAACTTCACCGACACGAGTCTTCGTTACAACCTCGAATTGGGGCTCTATATAGAGGAAGGAGGTGTGATCGCGGACCTGCACCGGCTCTTCGACCACGTGTTCGATTGCGAGGCGGTTCCGATGAGAACATGAGCCGCCTGACTCTACTGTGTTGGCTTCACCGCCAAACCCGCAGAAACCCCAGAACCGAATCGGGGTTTTCCGGCCCGCATCGAGACCGCCCTCCCGATTTCGAAAGTCCGAGGACTGCCGGGGCGAGCCGACCGCCGGTCTCCGAAGACGGCGGGTCGCGAGATCCGTCCAGTCCCCCCGTGAATCCCGGGGGTTCCCTACCTGTGCCGCGCTGCACAGCGGCGCGGCAGGCAGGCGCAAGTTCCGCGGTTGAATCCGGGACAGTAGGACTATCCGAGTCAATAGGTGCTCGCTACCGGAGACGAGAGGGTAGAATGAGGGAGTGGCGCGGCAGCCCGCACCATGAGACACCAGTCATTGTTTCCCGGTTTGGTTCTTGCGCTTGCGGCGATGGGTGAAAGTCGCCAGGCCCAAGATCCGGACCGACGCTGGTCGGAGGAACAACTCAAGCGGGTTCAGATTTCCATCGCGCAGAAGCGGAAGGAACTTGCGAAATGGCTCGAGCGGAAGCAACTCTTCAAGTGGGCCAGAGTCGAATACGGGAAGGCCGCGCGACTGAACCCCGATGACAGGGAGGATCGAGAAAAGCTGGGAATGGTCTTTGAGGATGGAAGCTGGCAAGCCCGGGAGGGCAAGGGCCTGCCCGACGAGAACAAGGCGAAACCGGCCGACCTGCCGGATCTGTGGAGAGCTTATTGGGAGAGGTTGGCGGCGCTGTCGAAGTTCGCGGTCAAAGAGATGGCGAGTCTTGCCAAGTCCTGCGAATCAAGGAAGCTCCACGAGGACGCCCGACGTTGCTGGGGCATCGTTCTGGACTACGATCCGGACCATGCCGACGCGTTGAGCCGGCTCGGGTACAAGCGATTGGACGCCGCAGGACCTCCGCTTCCACCGGAAGCCAGACAATTCCTGACCGAACTGACCAAGGGTTGGAAGAGTGCGCCCGCTGGGGAAGAGTTGTCCGAGGAGACCGCGGCCGAGAAGGCGCGATCGGCAAGACATCGCAAGGTCCGGTCGGATCACTTCCTCGTGGAGTCGTCGTACGTCGAGATGTCGGAACTTCACGTTCTCACGCAACTTGCCGAGAACACGTTCCATGCGTACCACACGTTCTTCGGCCATTCCACGCCGCTTGTCGAGGATCGAATCACCTTCTTGGTCTTGCGCGGGGGGGACGAATACGACAGGTTCGTCGACTGGAGCTATCCCGACGACGAGGCGAAGCGGAAGTTCCTGAAGGGGCTCTGGTCGTTCTTGTACGAAGGAAATCGCTCCGTGGCGATGCGCTATGACGTCAGAGAACACATCCGAGACCAAGTGGTCCACAGAACGGCGGAGGCTCTCGCGGTCGCGCAACTCGGTTCCTGGGAGCTTCCATGGATCTGGGAAACACTGGCGATGGTCTTCGCGCGAGAGACGGTGGGGGCGGGCACCTATTGCATCACGATGTCCGGGTCCACCGTGGCCGAGGCGTTCAAGGAACCGCGCGAGTGGCCGAAGAAATTGCGTGGTATCGTCGAGGAGGGAAAAGACGACGATTTCCGCGACGTCATGAAGAGCTCCCTGAACGATCTTCGTGGACCTCGGGGGGCGAAAGCATGGAGCGTCATGGACTTCCTGATGAAGACGAGACCTCAGGGCATGAGGATCCTCATGTCTGCGTCGCGGGGCGACGGCACCAGGGATCGGGGCGAGGCGGCACTCGGTGCCAGCATGGGTTGGTCTTGCGAAGAACTGGACGAGTTCTGGCGACGATACGTCCGCCAGCGGTACTGAAAAGCGTTCGATCTCAACCTACCGCTTTCGCAGCTTCGCCACCAACGGCGCGATCGAAGGGATCGCCGTGAGGGCGTCGTGGAAGTCGCGCTCGGCGCTCGCTGGGTCGTCGAGGCCCAGATGACCACGGGCCCGCATCAGCAGCAATTCCACTCTTCCCCACTTCGTGAGCGGGGTTCGATTCAGGACGGCGACGGCTTCCCTCGCCAGTTTGCGGGCGGACGGATCCGAGCCTGTGTCGCTCGCTGCCAGCGCCCGGCACCCGGCAACGCCCGCTTCAAGCCATGGGTCGTTCGCATTCATGGATGCCGCCACGTCGAAGTCGTACTCTGCCTCCGCGAGATGGCCGGAAGCCTGTTCGGGCAAGTCAACGACTCTCAATGCGCAGAGGAGGTGCCCCCAGGCTCTCAAGACGGGCAGCGAAGCCTCATCCGGAGTCTCTTCCAGCGCGATACGGATATCCTCGTGCATCGAAGACAGTGCTGGCGACGGATCGCGGTCTCGGTATAGCGCGCAGAGCGCCTCCAGGAAGCGACAGTAGGAGAGGAACTTGGCGAGCTTTCTGCGACCGACGCCCAAGGACACTGCGTCGGCAAGTGCTGCAAGGGCTTTGCCGGCAAGGACCCCGGCTTCCTCGGGGGACGACAGCCTCCCCCATGCTTCCTGGACCAGCACCCCGGCCTGCAGGAACTTCACGGCGGCATCCCTCGGCGCCAGGGTTCCCGCGAATTCGATTCTCGTCCTGCTATCCGATGCCGGGGCGCGGTAGGTGCCCGAGTAGCCCGCCGTGCGGCATTCGGCCAAGTCCGCGCTCACGATACCGACCAGAGCGGGCAAATAGTCCGGGTTGACAAGAAGGGCCGTCTCGAAGCAGTCCGCTGCTTGACGCACCAGTGCGTCCGCCTCCTGCGCGGATGTGCGCTCCACCGCCCTCGCGTTACGCAACAGGAGTTCCCCGAGCGCTGCGTGGGCCTCGTAGAATCCTCTGCGGATCTCGATCGCCTTCCGGTAGTGGCCTATTGCGTCCTGAACCGCTCCCTGCTCCCGTGCGATATCGCCCCGAAGCTTCCATGCCAAGTCGTGATGAGAACCGCTCCCTACGGCATCGTGAACTGCCTCAAGCGCCTTGTCGAACTCACCGCGGAGGTAGTAGACGTATGCCCGGCCGGTCGAGGCTTTCCACGCTTCGCGAAGGCCGACCGACAGGGCGGAGTTGAAGTACGCCATCGCTTCCTTGCGAAGGGACTCAACCTGCGACAAGGGGACGGGAACGGTAGGATCTGCCGGCTGTTCTTGACTTAGCTTCACTGCGACGATCCCTGCCTCGTAGAGGTACTCCGCTCGGCCCGGAGCCGCCTGGGCGGCGGACCTCGCATGAGGGAGCGCCTCTCGGAACCGGCCCAAACGAGCAAGGCACCGAGCCATCGCATGGTGCGCCTCTGCCATCCCCGGCCACAGTTGCAGCGCCTTGCGGCAGAGGTCGAGTGCACCGACAAGCTCTTCGCGGAGGGGCTTGAGATCGCGGGGGGGAAGGTATGCGCTGAGATCCCACCGCTCCACGACGCGAGAGGCCTCCTCGACATGTGCGACAGCGGCACGATGCTCCTCGGCTTGGCGCCGTTGCGCCTCTCGTCCGAATTTCCGGGTAGACCAGGCGAAGAGAAGCCCGCCCAAGGCGGAAATGCCGACCACGGCGAGGAGCACCGACAGCATCGGTCTCTTGGCAAACCACTTCCGGCAACGATAGAGGACCGATGCGGGATGGGCTTCGATCGCCTCTCCTTCGAGATACCGCGTCAGGTCCTCCGCAAACTGGAACGCGGTTTGATACCTCCTGGTCGGATCCTTCTCGATGCACTTCATGACGATCGTTTCGAGATCCCGGTCGATCCTCCCATCGAGCTTCCGGAGCGGCTTGGGGTCCTTCTCCGCGATCGAGCGGAGGAGTTCGTACACCTCCGCCTCCCGGAACGGTGGCCGGCCGGCAAGCACCTCGTAGAGGGTGGCGCCGAGGGAATAGACGTCGCTTCGCGCATCCACATCGTGAATCTTCCCCCGCGCCTGTTCCGGGCTCATGTAGGAGGGTGTGCCGATGATCGTTCCCGAGACGGAAAGGGAAGAAGTGACCCGCATCTGCTTCGCGAGACCGAAGTCCATGACATAAGCGCGGAGCCCCGACGCCCGGGACTGTCCGGGCACTCGCCGGGTTGTCTTCGTGCGAGGCTTGGGTCTTCCTTCGACCATGATGTTCTCGGGTTTCAGGTCCCGATGGATGATTCCCTGCTCATGAGCAGAGTGAACCGCGAGTGCGACGTCTCGCGCGAGCTCCACGAGGAGCTTGCGGTCGTCGCGCGGAAAGGTCGAGAGCGTCTGCCCCTCGACGAACTGCATCGCGAGGAAGGGATGGCCCGCCAGTTCTCCCACTTCGTAGACGGATACGATATTCGGGTGGTTGAGCTTGGCAGCCGTCTGAGCCTCGCGCGTGAAGCGTTGGATGTCGTCGGCGTATTCTGAGTGCAGGAACTTGAGCGCGACCCATCGTCCGAGATCCCGATCCCATGCCTTCCAGACTTCCCCCATGCCGCCCGCTCCTATGCGTCCCAGCCGGATGTACTTGCCCAAGATGCTCGCAGGATCTCGCGAAGCCTCCAGCGCCTCAGCAGGTATGGTGACCTGGGG
This sequence comes from Planctomycetota bacterium, assembly GCA_016190175.1. GTDB lineage: Bacteria > Planctomycetota > MHYJ01 > MHYJ01 > JACPRB01 > JACPRC01. The sequence goes on along the minus strand of JACPRC010000024.1, from coordinate 31,399 downwards.
ATGGGACGCGGGATCGCCGGGTCGCCCAAGAGCGGGTTCCTGGGCAAGGCGCATGGTTTGCTCCAGATCAGCCGGGCGCACGTATCCCTTGCGAAGGAGGATCTCGCCGAGCTTGGGGATGGGCTGTATGCCGCATCGGAAGAGCTCCGAACGCAGTTCGAGACACTCTCGAAGATGTTCGACCTTGACGAATCCTTGCTTGACGAGCATCTGGCCGAGAAGAGCGTCCGAGTCCGTGGTGGAATCGGCAGTCATGACTGAAAGGGAGTATATCCCGCGACCGCGAGCACGGACAGGCCCGCCTCCTCCAGGTTCAGGGGCGCGGGTGTAGGCCTCGCGAAGGACGCATTCCGCTTCCCGCATGGGCTGCAAGGATGAGGGCGACATGTCTCATACGTGGGCCTTCCGTCGCCTCGCTCACGGGAATTCCGCTTCCTTCAATCCACAGCGCGGCGGGCCTTACGGCGTCCTTCAGTTCGGACGCGTCCGCCGCGCCCTGGACGGGGGACTTCGGACTACGCCGCTCCTGCCGCGTCAAGGGAACGTCTCGATGCAGACCGCGAGCTTCTCGAAGCGGTCGACGCGTGCGTCCGCCGCGTCGAGATCCCCCGGCTTGTGGTATCCGTACGTCACGACGATGACCGGGATGCCGGCGTTGCGCGCCGTCTGGACGTCCACGCCGCTGTCGCCGATCAGGACGGGCCTGCGGGCGCCCGTCTCTGCCAGGATGGCGCGGACCACCTCCCGGTCGGGCTTCCGCGCGGGCAGGGAGTCGCCTCCGTAGATCCGCTCGAAAAAACCCGCAATGGCGAGGCCCCGGACGATCGTGTGCGAGAGGTCCGCCGGCTTGTTCGTCAGGATGACCTTCCGGCCGGGGAGCCTCCCGAGCGTCTCAAGCACGCCCGGATAGAGGCGCGTGCGCTGGAGGCAGCGGGAAGCATAGACGGTCATGAATCGCGCGACGATCTCCTCGTGAGGAGGCGGGGTCGTCCTTTCGACCAGGCGACGGACGCCGTTTCCGATCGCCGCTACGATGTCGGCGCGCGGCAGGGGCGGGCGGCCGGCGGCATCGAGGACGGAGAGAAGCGAGTCCGCGATGTCGTCCGCGGTGTCGGCGAGGGTACCGTCGAGGTCGAACAGAAGCAGGTCCGGCTTCACATCGGTCACTATAGATCCTCGCGCGTCCGCCATCGACTGTTTGTCGTGGGGGATCTGACTGGTCAGCACTTATTGGGCTGACCAGTCAGAGAGAACCGAGAACAAAGAACGAAGAAGAAAGCGGGCGGGGGAAGGCTCCCCCGCACCCTCTCCTTTGCCTCGGAACACGCAAGGAGGGGGACCCTCCTTCGCCCTCCGGGCTCCGGCGGGCAAGCCGGGGAGGCTTCCCCCGGCTCTCTCTGTTCTTTGTTCTCCGTTCCTTGTTCTTTCTGGCTGCTCCATCCATAAGGGTTGACCAGCCAGGTGTGGGATGCGCATCCGTTCTGCGCCCGCCGTGAAGGACGAATTCAAGCCCGAGTATCAGCGGACGAAGGGCGCGGTTTACACCCCGCCGTGGGTCGTGCGCCGGGTCGTCCGGCGGACTCTGGCTCCCTTGACGAAGGACGCCGACCCGGACGTCATCCTCAACCTGCGGGTCTTGGATCCCGCGTGCGGATCGGGGAGCTTCCTCCTCGGCGCCTACGACCGCATCGAGGAGGCGCTTCTGGAATGGGGCCGGGAGCATCCCCGCGACCCGCGCAGAAAGTCGCTGCTCGTCGATGACGAGGGCGGACTGCGCCTCTCGGTCGAAGCATCGCGGCGGATCATCACGGAGTGCCTTCACGGAGTGGACATCGACCCGAACGCCGTGGAGGTGGCCCGCATGTCGCTGGCGCTCCGCCATCTGGAGCGGGCCGCGGGCGACCTGCCGGAGAAGCCGCAGGAGTTGCTTGCCGGGATCGGCCCGAACGTGAGGCAGGGCAACTCCCTCGTCGGACCCGATATCGCCGGGCTCGGCCTGGACCCGGACGTCGTGCGCGCGACGATGCCGTTTCCCTGGGACGACAGGGCCTTCGGCTTCGGGAACGTCCTGGCCGAGGGGGGCTTTCACGCCGTGGTGGGGAATCCGCCGTACGTCGAAGTGAAGCGCTACAAGGAATGGATGCCCGAGATGTGCCGCTACATCAAAGAGGGGGGCCGGTACGTCACGGCACAGGAGGGCAAGACGGACATCGCCATGCCCTTCATGGAGCGGTCGGTGAAGTTGCTCCGGCCGGGTGGACGCCTCGGCTTCATCATCCAGAATCGGTTCTTCAAGACCGAGTACGGGGAATCCACGCGCCGCTGGTTGCGGGAGGGGCAGCTCCTGGAGAGCGTGGAGGATTTCCGCGATGTCCAGGTCTTCACGGGACGAACGACCTACACGACCATCATCGTTCTGGAGTCCGGCTCCGAATCCTTCGAATATCGGACCTATGAAAACCTCGCCGCGGCGCAGGCCGACGCGCCGTCCGTGAAGGCGCGCCAGAAGACGGCCAAGCTCGACGACGGCCCGTGGTCGCTCGATCAGCCCGACCTCCTCGGTGTCCACGCGGACCTCGCGAAGCGCCACGGGACTATCGGGTAGCACCGCGACATCGAGATCAGCGTCGGTCTGCAGACGCTCTACGGGAAGCTCTACCAGTTGCAGCCGATCGATGTCACGACGCGCTCCGTCCGGGGCGTGAACGGCCTCGGCGCGGAGGTTGTGCTGGAGCGCAAGGCCCTGAGGCCGCTCTGTCGGAACCGAGGCTTCTACCCCTTCCGATCGGACAACGCCGACGCCTGGGTCATCTTCCCGTACGACGTGGCCGGCGAGAATGCGACCGAGATCCGCTGGCCGGAGTTTCGGCAGCGCTTTCCCAAGACGGCTGCTTACCTGGAGGAGAACCGCGACACGCTCAGGAAGAAGGTCGAGGTGCCCGACGGGCGCGACCGCTGGCACCTGTACACTCGGCCCCAGAATCTCGTTCAGCAGGCGCGGGCCAAGGTGCTGTTTCCCATGACCATCGAGGACACGGTGGCGGCCGTCGATCAGGCGGGCGAGGTCTACCAGGACAACGTCAACGTGAACAGCCTGAGCGTTCGCGGGGAAGGCATCGCCCTCGTCACCGTCGCCTCCGTCTTCAACTCGTCCCTCTTCAGCGCGCTCGCCCGCCTGAAGGCCGGCTTGAACGATGCCGGCTGGAGGAAGTTCAACCGCCAGTTCGCCGAGCTCGTCCCCTTTCCCTACGCGGCGCTCCAGTCGGGTCCGCTCTCGGCACAGCTCGCTCGGGTGGGCGGGCTCATCGGGGCGCAGCAGGAGCAGCTCCGGAAGGCGACCGGCGAGGGCGAGCGAAGGGCGGTTCGGGGAACGCTCGCCGCGATGTGGACCGAACTCGACTCCATGGTCGAGAAGCTCTACGGGCTCGACGCGGAGCAACGGAAGGTAGTTGCTCGGCATCCGCGCAAGGTCGATCGCGTGGAGTTCCCGCTTCGGGGTGCAGAGGAGGTTCCCGAAGAGGATAGCGCCTGATCCGGGAGATCCGCGAGGAGAGGGGGCGGCCTTTCTGTTTGACATCCATCGGAACGGGCCGCCATAATCCCGGCGAACTTCAAGCCGGGAGGAACGAATGGACCTCTTCAAGAGCCCCCGCGAGATGGTGGAGTCTCTCAAGGACGTGATTACGATCGAGCCGTTCGCGGTGAAGGACCGCGGCAGGTTCGTCGGCCAGATCGACAAGCTCGTGCGGACGGCGGTGTTCGGCGACGGCGCGAAGGAGGCGGCGCGCTGGATCATCCGCATGGGAGCGAACGCTCTCGGGGCCGTGAGCGCCTCGATCCAGGGGCTGTACGACGCGATCGGGGCCGGCCGGGCCGGCGGTTTCACCGTCCCCGCGCACAACCTCCGGGGCCTCGTCTACGACAAGGCGCGCGCGCTCTTCCGGGCGGCGAAGTCGCTCGACGCCGGTCCGTTCCTCTTCGAGATCGCCAAGAGCGAGATGGGGTACTGCGACCTCCGGCCCGCCGAATATTCCCCGTGCGTCCTCGCCGCGGCGATCAAGGAAGGGTGGGAGGGGCCCGTCTTCATCCAGGGCGACCACTTCCAGTTCTCGGCGAAGGAGTATTTCAAGGACGCCGCAAAGGTCACGGACGAGATCAAGAAGCTGACGAAGGAGGCGATCGAAGCCGGCTTCTACAACATCGACATCGACTCGTCGACCCTCGTCGTCCTCGAACGCCCGACAGTCAAGGAGCAGCAGCGCGACAACTACGAGCGCGCCGCGGAGCTGACCGAGTTCATCCGCGGGATCCAGCCCGTCGAGGTGTCCGTGGGCGGGGAGATCGGCGAAGTCGGCAAGAAGAACTCCACCGTGGAGGAGTTCGAGGCCTATTACGCGGGCTACCGGGAGAAATGGGCCGGCAAGCCCATCTCGAAGATGAGCGTCCAGACGGGGACCTCGCACGGCGGGGTCGTCGCCGCCGACGGGTCGCGCGTCCAGGTGGACATCGACTTCGCCGTCCTGCGCGAGATCTCGCGTGCCTGCCGCGGACACGGCCTGGGCGGCACCGTGCAGCACGGCGCTTCGACGCTGCCCGAGCACCTCTTCGACCAGTTCCCGAAACACGAGGCCGTCGAGATCCATCTCGCGACGGAGTTCCAGCGCATGGTGTTCGATCACCCGAAGTTCCCGCTCAAGCCGCAGATGGTGGAATGGTGCCGGAAGAACAAGCCGGCCGAATGGAAGGAAGGGCAGACGGAGGCGCAGAACGTGGAGAAGTCCATCAAGCGCGTGTGGGGCCCGTTCAAGAAGGAGATCTGGAGCCTGCCTTCGGACGTGCTCGGGCCGATCCTGGAGGGGCTGGAGGGGAAGTTCCGCAAGCTCATGACGCTCCTGAACCTGAAGGGGACCCGGAAGGTGCTGGCGCAGCACGTGAAGCCCGTTCCGGTAAGTCCGCCGAAGCCGGGAGGGCTGTGACATGAGCGCACCCATCGTCACGATCCAGCGCCACATCGCGGAAGAGCAGTCGCTCCACCCGGAGGCCACCGGGTCGTTCACGGCCCTGCTCTGGGACCTGATCCTGGCGGTCAAGATGATCGCGCGCGAGGTGCGCCGCGCCGGCCTCATCGACATCCTCGGGCTGACGGGCGACCAGAACGTGCACGGCGAGCAGGTCCAGAAGCTCGACGAGTATGCGCAGGACCGCATCTTCAAGGCGATGGACCACGGTGGCCACCTCTGCTGCATGGCGAGCGAGGAGCGCCCCGAGATCATCCCGATCCCGAAACAGTTCAAGCACGGCAAGTACGTGCTGATGTACGACCCCCTGGACGGGTCCTCGAACATCGACGTGAACATCTCCATCGGGACGATCTTCTCGGTCCACCGGAAGGTTACGCCGGGCGAGGACGGACGCCTGGAGGACTGCCTCCAGCCCGGCCACCGGCAGGTCGCGGCGGGCTACGTGATCTACGGCTCGAGCGTGATGCTCGTCTACACGACGGGCAACGGCGTCAGCGGTTTCACGCTCGATCCGACGGTGGGCGAGTTCCTCCTCTCGCACCGCAACATCCGCACGCCGAAGCGCGGGAAGTCGTACTCCATCAACGAGGGGTACTCGAGGTCGTGGGATGAGGGGACGCGGAAGTACGTCGACTACCTGAAAGACAAGGACCCGGACACCGGCCGGCCGTACTCGCTGCGCTACGTCGGCACGCTCGTGGCGGACTTCCACCGGACTCTGATCAACGGGGGCATCTTCCTCTATCCGGCGGTCCCGAAGCCGAAGCTGCGGCTCCTCTACGAGGCCGCGCCCATGGCCTTCATCGCGGAGCAGGCCGGCGGGATCGCGACGACCGGCACGGGGCGGATCCTCGACGTCGAACCTGTCGAGCTCCACCAGAAGGTGCCGTTCATCGTGGGGAGCGAGGAGGACGTCCGGGAGTACGAGAGCTTCGTGAACCGGAAGTGACGATGGGCGAGCCGCCTTCCGGGCCGGCGCGGGTCTGGCGGCCGTCTCTGCGTCAGGAGTGCTGGTTCCTCGCCGTCGCGGTCGCCGCGTGCTACACCGCCGAGCTGTACTACCTCAAGATGCTCGCGGCGGATCCGGCCGACGGCCGCCTCACCCTCCTGCGGTGGCTGCCCCGCGTGATCGGCGTGATCGGCCAAGCCGTCTGGATCACGATCGACCGTCGCCGGCGCGGTCGCGAGATCGGCGGGTGGTGGTTCGGGATCATCTTCCTCGGACCGCTCGTAGCTTGGATCTACCTTGCCCTGGAGTATCGCGCTCGGGCCCTGCTGCTGATCCCGCTGTCGGTCGTCGTGTACGGAGCCGCCGTGGTGGCTCCGTGGGTGGTGGCGTCCCGGCTCTGGCCCGGGGCGTTCGCCTGATCGCGTCTATTCCGCCTCCGCCTCGACCCGCTTCTGCAGCCGCCGGTGGAGCCGCGTGAGCGCGAGCTTCTCGATCTGCCGGACGCGCTCGCGCGTGATCCTCAGCTTCTTCCCGATGTCCCCCAGCGTCATCGGTTGACCGTCGTAGAGGCCGTAGCGGTAGCGCAGCACCGCGGCCTCGCGCTCGTTGATCGACCGGAGCAGGTTCTCGATCCGCTCCGAGTCCATCTGCGTGAAGACGTTCTTCTCGGGGTGGTTGTCGTCCTTGCCGTCGGCGACCTCGCTCGTGGGCCACATGACGTCGAGCGACACCGGCCGGCCCAGGTTGTCGCTCGCGTTGATGGCCCGTTTGAGGATCTCCATCCCCTCCCGTCCCATGTCCATCGCGTCGGCGATCTCGCAGATGTCCGGCCGGCGCCCGAGCGACTGCGTCAGCTCGTTGTGGACCGACTTCCACTTCGCGATGACCTCGACCATGTACGAGGGGATGCGCACCGTCTTCGCCGTGTTCACGAGGGCGCGGCGGATCGCCTGGCGGATCCACCACGTTGCGTACGTGCTGAAGCGGCACTTCTTGCGCACGTCGAACCGCTGCACCGCCTTGAGCAGCCCCAGGTTCCCCTCCTCGATCAGGTCGAGGAAGGAGAGCCCGCGGTTCAGGTAGTTCTTGGCGACGGAAACGACGAGGCGCAGGTTCGCGCGGATGAACTGGTCGCGGGCGGAGCGCCGGTCGGGGTCGGTCGTCTTCTTCGCCTTCATCCGGTGGGCGAGCTTGCGTTCCTGCGGGGCGGTGAGGAGCGGGACCTGCTGGATCTCCCGGAGGTACTGCTCGAGACCGCTTTCCTGGTTCACGGCGATCATGCGTTCCTTCGGCCTTCGCGCCCGCGCCCATTATACGGAGCCGCGCCGCGCAATCAAGGAATCATCTCTCGATAGAGATCCTCGTACGCGCGCACCATCGCGGCGATCGAGAAGAACCGCTCCGCCCGGTCGCGCGCGGCCCGCCCGAGCGCACGCCGCCGCGCCCCGTCCGCGAGCAGCGCGCGGACGGCGGGCTCGAGGTCGTCCGTCACGACGCCCGCGTCGCCGACGACCTCGCGCGTCCCCCCGGCGTCCGTCGCGACGACGGCGCATCCCGCGGCCATCGCCTCCGCGACCGCGTTCGGGAAGCCCTCGCCGAGCCGGGAGGCGTGGACGAAGACGTCCGCGTCCACGAGGAGCGCCGCCGCGTCGTCGCGCCATCCGGCGAAGCGGACGTTCGGGCCGGCGATGCGCCGCAGATCCGCCTCCTCCGCTCCGCCTCCGATGAGGACGAAGTGGGCCTCCGGGATCCGCGCGGCGAGCCCCACGAACTCGCGCGCGCCCTTGCCCTTCGCCATGCGGACCGACGTCGCCACGAGCGGCGCGAGGCCGAGCTCCTCCTTGATCCCGCCGCGGTTCGAAGGGAGGGGGACGCCGTTGTGGATCACGCGGGCGCCGCGGATGCCCATCCGCCGGCGCGCGTGCTCCGCGACCGCCCGGCTCGCGCATACGACCCGGTCGAATCCGCGCCAGGTGAAGCGCTGGACCGGCGCATGGTACGCCTTCCCCTCCAGCGTGCGCAGCGAGCAGACCGTCTTCGGGACGGGCGCGAGCGATCCGACGATCCGGCCCAGCACGTTCGCGTGGAAGAGGAACGTGTGCAGGACGTCGGGACGGAACTCGCGCAGCGTCGCGGCCGCTTTCGGCATGACGGAGGCGTCGAGCTTGCCCCGCATCTTCAGCTCGACGACGGGGACGCGCGGCCGGAGCCGTTCCGCGATCGGCCCCTCGCCCATCATCGAGATCACGAGCGGCTCGAAACCGGGGGAGAGGTTCGTGACGAGCCGCTCGAGGACCCGCTCGGTGCCCCCGATCTCGAGGTCGGTGATGAGGCAGGCGATGCGCATGGCAGCCTTCCGCTTCCAGCTCTCAGCCATCGGCCGGCCCGGAGAGGCTGAACGCCGACGGCTGATGGCTGAAGGCTATTGGAGGTAGCCCAGGAGCCGCGCGACCTCGTCCTTGAGCCGCCGCCGCTCGACGATCATGTCCAGGAATCCGTGGTCGAGAAGGAACTCCGAGGTCTGGAAGCCCTTGGGCAACGCCTGCTTGATCGTCTGCTCGATGACGCGCGGCCCCGTGAAGCCGATGAGCGCCTTCGGCTCCGCGATCGTGACGTCCCCGAGCGCCGCGAAGCTCGCCATCACTCCGGCCATCGTCGGGTTCGTGAGGATGGAGATGTAGAGCCCGCCGCGCTCGCCGAAGCGCGCGACCGCCGCGGACGTTTTCGCCATCTGCATGAGCGAAAGGCAGCCCTCGTACATCCGCGCGCCGCCGCCGGAGCCGGAGACGAAGACGACGGGGAGCTTCCGCTCGCTTGCGAGCTCGAACACCCGCGCGATCTTCTCGCCGACGACGGACCCCATCGAGCCCATCATGAAGCGCGAGTCCGTCAGGCCGAAGACGACGTCCCGGCCTGCGAGCTTCCCGGTGCCCGCGACGCAGGCATCCCGCTGCCCCGTGGCCTTCTGCGCGGCGGCGATCTTCTGGCGGTAGCTCGTCACCCCTTCGAAGTGCAGCGCGTCGACGGGCTCCAGGTTCGTCCACATCTCCAGAAAGCTGCCTGCGTCGAGGATCTGGGCGATGCGCTGCTCCGGCGGGATCGTGAAATGGTAGTAGCACTGCGGGCAGACCATCAGCCGTTCCTCGACTTCCTTGCGGTAGATGGTGCTCGCGCAGTCGGGGCACTTGATCCAGAGTCCCCCCGGGAGCTCCTTCTTCCGGCCGAGGAACCTCTTGATCTTCTCGAAAGCCATGGCGGAGAGGATACCCGAACGCCCGCGCTTACTCCAGCACCGGAGGCTTCCGCAGGCGCTCGCGCTCGATCTCCTCGATCGCGCGCGCGTGCCAGCGGTCGATCGGGGAACGAAGCGCGGAATCCTGGACCTTCGCCTTGATCGCTTCCACGTCCGGGGAGGCGAGCCCTCTGACCTTGTAAAGCGCGATGAAGTCCGCCTCGTCTTGTGACCGTCCGGACTTGGCCTTCAGCAGGAGGAGGTCATGCAGGTCCACCACGTCGATCGGGCTTCGGGCGACGCGCCGCACATCCCGAGGCGAAGGAAACCGATCCTGATGACGAGGGGTCGTGAGTTCGCCTTCCACGCACACGTCCAGTCCCGCCCCCGTGGAATGGTGACGGAAGCGGTCCAGCCGCAGCCTCGCGAACTCGCGCGAGACTTCGAGCCGCCGGATGAGCGTCATCGCGTCTTCGCGCGCGACGAGCAGGTCCACGTCCGCCGTCTGCCGCGCATGGCCGTTCACGATCACCGCGATCCCGCCGATGATGACGGGCGGGGTCTTGAGCCCATCGACAAGCGCGCCGAGATCGCGGATCAGGCGCGCCTTCGGGTCCGATTCCGCGAGGCCATAGGGGCCCGGGTTCAAGAGCGACATGATGCCCTCAAACGCCTCGTCCAGGGTGTGCAGCGGTCCGTCCGTCGCCATGGCCCCATCATACCACACACCGCTCCCGCAGTTCGCGGATCACCGCCGCCGGGTCCGGTTGCCGGAAGACCGCGGTCCCCGCGACGATGACGTTCGCGCCCGCGGCGGCCGCGCGCGCCACCGTGTCAGGGGAGAGCCCGCCGTCCACCTCGATGTCGAGGTCGGAGCGCATCCCGCGCGCCGCGGCGATCTTCGGCACGCACGCGTCGATGAACTTCTGCCCGCCGAAGCCGGGCCAGACGGTCATGACGAGGAAGAGATCGACGCGATCCGCGAAGTCGACCACCTCCGCCGGCGTGTCCGGGTTGATCGCGACGCCGACGCGCTTCCCGCGCGAGCGGATCGAATCGATCGCGGCGTCAAGACGCTTGCGGTCGTACGCGGCGCGGGACATCGCGAAGCCGCGCCCGCGCCACTCCCGCTCGGTCGCGACCGCCTCGGCGTGGAACGTGATCGTGTCCGCGCCCGCGGCCGCGAAATCGGGCGCGTACCGCTCCGGCTCCTCGATCATGAGATGGCAGTCGAGCGGGAGCTTCGTGGCCTTCCGGACCCACTCGACCACGACGGGCCCGATCGTGAGGTTGGGGACGAAGTGGCCGTCCATGACGTCGAGGTGCAGCCAGTCCGCGCCGCCCGCCTCGACGCGCTGGATCTCGTCCCGCAGCCGCGCGAAGTCGGCGGCCAGAAGCGACGGCGCGACGATCAGGCGTCGGTCAGGCATGCGACTCCGGGCAGCTCCTTGCCCTCGAGGAACTCCAGCGACGCGCCGCCACCGGTCGAGACGTGCGTCATCCGCTCCGCAAGGCCGAACTTCGCGACCGCCGCGGCGCTGTCGCCGCCGCCCACGATCGAGACGAGCTTCGTCGTCGCGAGCGCGCCTGCGACCGCCTTGGTTCCTGCCGCGAACTTCTCCATCTCGAAGACGCCGACGGGGCCGTTCCACAGCACCGTCTTCGCCTTCCGGATCTCCGCGACGAACGCGTCCGTCGTCTTCGGCCCGATGTCGAGCCCCATCCACCCGTCCGGCACCTCCGCGCCGACCTTGACGTTCGCGTTCGCGTCGAACTTGTCGGCGACGATGTGGTCGATGGGCAGCCGCAGCTTCGGGCCGAGGAGCTTCTTCGCCGTCTCGATCCGGTCGGTCTCGACCTTCGACGCGCCGACCTTCTTCCCTTGGGCGGCGAGGAACGTGTACGCCATCCCGCCGCCGACGAGGATCGCGTCCACCTTCGGGAGGAGGTTCTCGATTACGAGGATCTTGTCGGAGACCTTCGCGCCGCCGAGGATCGCGATGAAGGGCCGTTCCGGCTTCTCGATAATGCGGCCGAGATACTCCAGTTCCTTCTCCATGAGGAACCCCGCGGCCGCCTTCGGGAAGTGCTGCGCGGCTCCCGCGGTCGAGGCGTGGGCGCGGTGCGCGGTGCCGAACGCGTCGTTGACGTAGAGATCCGCGTGGGCCGCCAGCTTCCTCGCGAACTCCGCATCGTTCGCCTCCTCCTGCGCGTAGAAGCGAACGTTCTCCAGGAGGACGATCGGCGCATCGGGGGCCTTGCCGAGGCAATCGTCCACGAAGACGACGGGCAGCCCGAGGATCTTCTCGAACTCGCGCGCGACGGGGGCGAGGGAGTACTTGGGCTCCTTCTTCCCGTCCGGGCGGCCGAGGTGCGAGACGAGGATCGCGCGGCCGCCCTTCCCGACGATGTGCTTCACCGTCGGCACGGACGCGACGAGCCGCGTCGTGTCGCCGACCTTGCCGTCCTTCACGGGGACGTTGAAATCGACGCGGATCAGGACGCGCTTGCCCTTGACGTCGAGGTCGCGCACGGAGAGTTTCTTCATGGCATTCGGCTTTCAGCCGTCCGCTCTCAGCATGCCGCCCGCGCCCGCTGACGGCTGAAGGCTGAGGGCTGACCGCTTCACTTGGAGAGCCTCTTGATCACGTCGGCGCACCGCTGCGAATAGCCCCACTCGTTGTCGTACCAGGAGACGATCTTGGCGAGGTTGTCGCCCATCACCATCGTGGACTTGGCGTCGAAGAGGGAGGAACACGTCGTCCCGATGACGTCGCTCGAGACGATCGGGTCCTCGGTGTACTCGAGGATGCCCTTGAGCGCGCCCTCGGCCGCCTCCTTCATCGCGGCGTTGATCGCCTCCTTCGTCGCCTTCTGCTTGAGCTCGATGGTGAGGTCCACGACGGAGCCGTCGGGGACCGGGACGCGCATCGCGGTGCCGTCGAGTTTCCCGGCCAGTTCGGGGATCACCAGTCCGATCGCCTTCGCGGCGCCCGTGGAGGTCGGGATGATGTTCTGCGCCGCGGCGCGCGCGCGGCGCAGGTCCTTGTGCACCTGGTCGGCGGTGCGCTGGTCGTTCGTGTAGGCGTGAATCGTCGTCATGAAGCCGCGGACGATCCCGAACTTGTCGTTCAGGACCTTCGCGACGGGCGCCAGGCAGTTCGTCGTGCACGAGGCGTTCGAGATCAGCTTGTGCTCGGGCTTGACCATGGAGTCGTTCACGCCGAGGACGACGGTCACGTCGACGTCGTTCTTGTCCCTGGCCGGCGCGGTGAGGAGGACGCGCTGCGCGCCTGCGGCGAGGTGCTTCGCCATGTCGTCGCGCTTCGAGAAGACGCCCGTGGACTCGACGACCCACTCGACGTTGTTCGCCTTCCAGGGCAGCTTCGATGGATCCTTCTCCATGAGGACCTGGACGCGCTTTCCGCTCACGACGAGGGCCCCGTCCTTCACCTCGACGGTGCCGGGGAAGCGGTGGAACACGGTGTCGTACTTGAGGAGGTGCGCGTTGGTCGCGGCGTCCGTGACGTCGTTGATCGCGACGATCTCGAACGCGGGGTCCTGGATCATGACGCGGAAGACGAGGCGGCCGATGCGGCCGAAGCCGTTGATGCCGACGCGGATGGTCATGGGAGTCTCCTTATGGGACGGAAGGGACCGACGAGTTCAGGTGATATCGGCGGAGCGCGGCGAAGTCAAGCATTCCCTCACCGGATCATCCCCTCCAGCCACCAGCCGTCGGCGAGGCGGACCATGAAGTGGGCGTGGGCGTAGCCTCCGTAGGTCCACGCGAAGACGTAGCCGTCTCCGTAGGGAGTAGGCTCGCCGGGCACGGCGGTCATGTAGTCGGGGTTGAAGCCGTTGGGGTTCCATGGGCCGAAGTAGTTTTGCACCTCCCGGTTGAACTGGTCCCGGTTCTTCGCGCCCCGGAAGCGTCCGCTGTGCAGGTTCCACAGACCCTCCAGGTCCTTGCTTCGCATCGCCTGCTTCATCGATTCGAACAGTTCATGGGAGGTCCCCGCCCCGCGGGGGGCGCTCGCCCCGGAGCCCGACGGCGAGGAGATGCTCTTCTTGTCGTCCTTGCTCGCGATGAGGACGATCGCGACGATGATCGCGACCAGGAAGAGGAACCCGACGCCGGCGCCGCCGAGGATCAGGATCAGCTTCTGCGCCTCCTGGCCGTGCTTCGTCCGGGCGGCCTGGATCTTCCGGTTCAGCTCCGCGCGGATCTGCGGGTTGTCCGGCACGAGGAGCGCGACCGCCTTCTGCCAGCAGTCCATCGCCTCCTTGTGCTTCCCGGTCGCCGCCGCCTGGTCGCCCTTCGCGATCTGCGCGTCGCGCTCGGCCCCGCGCTTGAGGATCTCCGCCTTCTGGAGTTCCGACTTCGCCAGCGGGTCGTCCGGTTTCCATTTCAGCGCTTCGGCCCACGCCGCCTCCGCGGTCGCGTGGTCCTGCGCCGCCGCCGCCTGGGTCGCCCGCCGGTTGCACTCGACGTACTTCGCCCCGGCGACCTTCGCCCGCGCCTCTTCCATCTTCGCGCGGAAGTGCGCCGGGTCGGCGACGAGGTCCGCCGCGCGCTGCCAGTGCTGGAGCGCCTCCTCGAACCTGCCCGCGGCGTGCGCGGCCGCGGCCTCCCGCAGCGCCTGCTCCCGCGACTCGATCCGTTTCTTCGCCTCCCCGATCGCCTCCTGCGCGTAGGCGAGCGTCGCGGGGAGCTTCACCCATGCCGCGATCGCCTTCTCGAACTCCTTCCGGTCGTAGAGGTCCTGGCCGGCCCTGAACTCGGCGTCGAGCTTCTCCTTCGCGGCGACGATCGCCGCCTTCCGCTCCTTCGCCTTCGCCTTCACCTCGTCGAGGTCCGGGCCCTCGGCCCCGAGGACGCCGTCGAGGGTCGTGATGGCTTCGGCGAGTTTCCCCTCCGTCTCCAACCGCGCGGCGGTCGCGATCCTCGTCTTCAGGTCCTCCATGACCTGCGTGAGGTACTCGCCGATGTTCGTTCCGCAGGCGTCGCAGAACCGCGCGCCCGCGCGGACGTTCTTGCGGCATTTCGGGCAGCTCTCGATGAGCGTCTTGCCGCACGTGAGGCAGAACCTGGCGTCGGCGTGGTTCTCCGAGCGGCAGTGGGGGCAGGCGAGGCTCGGCGGAGGCGCCACGACCGTGGGCTGCGCCTCGGGCGGCGGCGTCGGGCCTGCCATGGCAAGCGGCTGAAGCGCGGCCGCCAACTCCCGCGCGCTCGCGAACCGCGCGCGCGGATCCTGCTTGAGCGCCTTCGTGACCACCGCATCGAGCCTTGGGTCGAGGCCGGGGACGAGCTTCGACGGGGGCTCGAACGCGCCGAGCGGAAGCTGCAGCGCCAGCATCTCGTAGAGCATGACGCCGAGGGCGTAGATGTCCGCGCGGCCGTCGACCGTGCGCGCGTCCGTCCGCTGCTCGGGCGCCATGTAGTTGACCGTCCCCATCGCGGCACCCGCCATCGTCAGGCCGAATCCCGTGTCCTGCGTCCCGGCAAGGTGCGCGATCCCGAAGTCGGTGACCTTCACGGTCCCGTTCCGGTCGAGCATGATGTTGCCGGGCTTGATGTCGCGGTGGATGATCCCGCGCTTGTGGGCGTATTCCAGCGCCGCGCAGACCTGCAGGACGATCTGGATCGCCTCGGCCGGCCTCGGAGTCTGGCTCGCCAGACGCGCGTGGAGGTCCGTCCCGTCCACGAACTCCATGACGAAGTAGTAGAGGTCGCCCTCCGAGCCGCGGTCGATGATGTTGATGATGTTCGGGTGGTTGAGCGAGGCGAGGGCGCCGGCCTCGCGGCCGAAGCGCGTCACGAACGCCGGGTTCTGGGCCAGCGCGCGGGGCAGCACCTTAATCGCGACGGGGCGGTTGAGCGAGAGCTGCGTCGCCTTGTAGACGGCGGCCATCCCGCCGCGGCCGAGGAGCTGCTCGATGCGGTAGCCCGCGAGGGCGCGTCCGGGCGCGAGCGTGTCGTCCGCGGCCGCCGGAGCCGCCGGCTCCGCCATCGTGCGCATCGAGGCGAGGTCCACGGAGGAGCCGCACCGCGCGCAAGAGGTCGTCAGCTCTTTCGGGTCGGCCGGGAGCGCGACGGAGCTTCCGCACTTCGTGCAGGTGAGCATCGCTGCGGCGTATGTTAGTTTGTGCGCGCCGGTCGCGCCAGAACCGGATACCATGGGGGCAGGCAATCAGCCTTCAGCCGTCAGCGTTCAGCCGACCCCTCGTGCCGCGCCATGTCCGGCGCCGCCGCGCTGAAGGCTGATTGCCGACGGCTGAACGCTTGCACATGGGGTCCCGATGCATCGCACGGCGGTCCTGTTGATCCTGGCCCTGAGCGGTTCCGCTCCGGCCGGGGACTCGTGGGAGCCCGTCGGCCTCTCGGGCGGCGGCGCGATGTTCTCTCCCGCGATCTCCCCTGCGGACCCGAACCGGATGATGGTCCACTGCGACATGGGCGCCGCCTACCTCACGTCCGACGGGGGCCGCACGTGGCGGATGATCCCCACGACGCAGCTCCGCTCGAACACGCGATGCCGACCCGTCTTTCATCCGAAAGACCGCAACGTGATCTACTCGCCCGAGGGGCGAACGATCAAGGTGACCCGCGACGGCGGCGAACGCTGGACGGCGCTGTCCACGCTCTCCGCGGCGCCGCGGGGCGAGGTCGCGGTCGATCCGGCCAATCCTGACGTCATGTTCGCCGGCGCGGAGGACGGCGCGTTCCGTTCGCTCGATGGAGGCCGGACCTGGAAGCGATGCGACGGCGTCAAGGGAGCGGC
Organism: Planctomycetota bacterium; assembly: GCA_016190175.1. Lineage (GTDB taxonomy): Bacteria > Planctomycetota > MHYJ01 > MHYJ01 > JACPRB01 > JACPRC01. The sequence goes on along the minus strand of JACPRC010000024.1, from coordinate 15,412 downwards.
GGTCTCCTTCTTCGTCGAGCCGAAGCGGGGCTGGTACGTCGCGACGGAGGAGGGCGTGTGGCGGTCCGACGACGGCGCGGCGTACACGGAGAAGTGCAAGGGACTGCCCTGGCGCGGCCTGCGCGGCTTCGCGGGCGCGTCGAGCGCCGCGGAGAAGCGGACGATCCTCTACTGCACGATCCCCTCGCGCGAGACGGACGGCGGGTTCGCGGGCGGGATCTACCGCTCGCTCGACCGCGGCGAGACGTGGGAGTCCGCCGTGGGGAAGGGACTCAACGTCGAGACGAAGGCGTTCGACCAGTGGGCGATGGGGCCGGTCGCCCAGTACTACGACGTCCTGGCCGCGGGCGGGCGGCCGGGCACCGTCTGGGCCTTCAACTCGAACACGGGCGTGCCCCCGCCGCACCACACGGCGGCGTACCGCTCCGATGACGCGGGGCGCACGTGGCGCGCGACGTTCCATCCGGACCCGCGATACAGGCCGTTCAACGTCGAGCACGACTACACGACGACGACGGTCAACCAGTTCTACCAGGATCTCCCCATGGCCGCGATCAACCCGGCGGATCCGGACCACGTGATGCAGGTCGACGGGGGGCGGTGCTACGTGACGCGCGATGGCGGGAAGACGTGGACCGCCGCGCACACGCGGCTCGCGCCGGGGCTGAAGACGCCCGGCCGGGACCTGGACTGGCTCTGCAACGGACTCGTCGTCACGACGACGTGGAACTACTATGTCGATCCGTTCGAGCCGCACCGGCACTACATCGCGTACACGGACATCGGCTTCGCGCGATCGCTCGACGCCGGGAAGACGTGGAGGTGGTGGGCGCTCGAGGGGCGCGCGCCCTGGGGGAACACGTGCTACGAGCTGGCGTTCGATCCGCAGACGCCGGGGAAGGTGTGGGGCGCGTTCTCGAACGTCCACGACATCCCGAACGGGAACATCATTCTCAATCGCCACCGCTCCGAGGGGGCGGGCGGGATCTGCGTCTCGACCGACTTCGCCGCGACGTGGAAGTCGCTCCAGGGCGGGCTGCCGGCGGCGCCGGCCACGTCGGTCGCGCTCGATCCGCGGAGTCCTCGCGGCGCCCGCACGCTCTACGCGGGCTTCTTCGGGCGAGGCGTGTACAAGTCCGCCGACGATGGCAAGACGTGGGTCGCGAAGAACAAGGGACTCGGCGCGGCGGAGAACCTGCGCGTCTGCCGCGTCGCGGTCCATGCCGACGGGACGCTCTTCGCGCTCGTGACCGCGCGGGTGGAGGGGCGCACGTTCCGGCCGGAGGGCGTCGGGCTCTACCGGTCGTCGAACGGCGGCGACTCCTGGGAGTGCGTGACGCGGAGTCGTCCGCTGCTCTGGCCGAAGGACTTCACGGTCGATCCGAAGGACAGCCGCGTGGTCTATCTCGGCGCGGCGGACGCGAACGGGAACGAGGAGGGGGGGCTGTACCGCACGGCCGACGGCGGGGCGGCGTGGAAACGGCTCGCGCGCGAAGGGCCCGAGCATTTCGGCGCGTATCTCCATCCGAAGCGACCGGGCTGGATCTACATGACGCTGACGGAGGGCGCACCGGGGGCGGGGTTGTGGCTGAGCAAGGACGGTGGCGCGACCTTCGCGGCGATCAAAGGCATGCCGTTCAACAACGCGATGCGGGTGGCGTTCGATCCGAAGAACGAAGGCACGATCTACGTGACGACTTTCGGCGGCAGCGTCTGGCGCGGGCCGGCGGAGTGAGCGGGGGCCGCCAGGGAAGCGCTCAGCCATCCGCCTTCAGCTCTCAGCCGACCCCTCACGCCGCGCGGAAGTTGACGGCTGATAGCTGACGGCTGACGGCTGATAGCTGACCCCCGCGACGCTACTTGACATCCTGCATCTTCAGGATCGCCGCGGCGATCCCCGCGTACACGGCCGTGTAGATCAGGTTCATCATCAGATAGCCCAGGAGCGCCGCGTCGCAGGGCCCCGCGATCTCCTTCACGGCGTAGAACCCCCAGTGGCCCACCATGAACCAGCTCAGGAACGCGGAGAATCCCGTCAGCCCCTCGGTCGACAGCCCCCCGGAGAAGACGATCTGCGGGATGATCACGATAATGAGCAGCCCGATCGCCTTCTCCTGCGAGTTCACCAGGGCCGAGATGATGAGACCGAGGCCCGCCGCCGCGATCGCGGTGAGGAGCAGCGCGAAATAGTGCAGGAGGAAGTTCCCCTTCACGTCGAAGCCCTCGAAGACCTCGACGACGCACAGAAGCAGGAAGACCTCGACCACGAAGAACGCGGACAGCAGAACGAGCTTCGAGAGGATGTACGGGACGATCTGGAGGTTCACCATCCTCTCCCGCTTGTAGATCGCCCGCTCCTTGACGATCTCGCGGAACGAGTTGAACGTCCCGCAGAAGACGGCGGTGACGGTCATGAAGAGGAGGATGTTCCGGTGCTGCAGCTCGTTCGCCGCGTCGAAGGGCAGCGTCATCAGGAAGCCGATGAGCGGCCCCGGCAGGATCAGGAAGAGCAGGTTCTTCCGGTCGCCGAGGAGCGTCCTCAGGTACCGCATCAGCAGGAAGTAGAACTGCGCGTGCGGCATCGGCCGCCGCTGCTCCGGCGGGATCGGCTGCGTCGCCCCCGCGGCGCGCGACGCCGCCTGCCGCTCCAGAACGTACGTCTTGTACAGCTTGGACGCCTGGTACCGCTCCGCCCACTCCTCCGGCTTCCTCGACTCCAGCTTCTCGTAGATCTTCGTGATCTTCGGGATGTCGAAGTAGGCGAGCGTCTCCTTCGGCGGGCCGTAGTAGGCGAGCCGTCCCTTGACGAGCACCACGATGAGGTCCAGCAGCTCGACGTTCTCCATCACGTGCGTCGTGAGCACGACGGTGCGGCCGCCCTTCGCGAGGTTCCGGAAGAGCGTCATGATCTTCTCCTCCGTGCCCGGATCCAGGCCGGAGGTCGGCTCGTCGAGGAACAGGAGCGGCGGTTTCGTGATGAGCTCCACGCCCACGCTCACGCGCTTGCGCTGGCCGCCGCTGAGGGAGCCGATCCTCGTGTCCTTCCGCTCGCCGAGATCGAGGATCGTGATCACCTCCTCGATGATGCGGCGCACCTCGTCCTCGGAGGTATCCTCGGGCAGGCGCAGCTTCGCGGTGTAATAGAGCGCGTCCCACACCGTGAGCTCGCGGTGGATGATGTCCTCCTGCGGGACGTAGCCGATGTTCGTCTTGAAGCTCTTGAAGATCGAGTAGAGGTCCTCGCCGTTGACGAGCACCTGGCCCGACGTCGCGGGGCGGAATCCGTTGAGCGTGTCCATGAACGTGGACTTCCCCGCGCCGCTCGGGCCGAGCAGCCCCACGAACTCGTTCGGCCGGATGACGACGGAGACGTCCTTAAGGATGTCGAGCGCGCCGACGCGCTTGCCGATCTGGACCGCCTCGAGCGTGATCCGTCCCTGCTGGTCCTCCTGCGCCAGCTCCGCGCCGTCGAAGGAGAGGACGTAGGGGCCGATCCGGAGGCGGTCGCCCTTGGCGAGAGCGTGACGCTTCACGAGCCGGCCGTTCACGAAGACGCCGTTGGCGCTGCCGAGGTCTTCGACCACCGGGCCGCCCGGCTCCTTCGTGATCGCGGCGTGCGCGCGCGAGACGACGGGGCTCGAGAGGACGACGTCGCACTCCGCGCCGCGGCCGAGGACGACGCGGTCCTTCGAGAGGGCGATGCGCGGGACGACGGGCGCGGTCGGGGCGGCCGCGGGCGCCTCGACGACGCTCACCTTCACCTTGCGCGAGGTGTCGGTCGTATCGACCATCCTGACCATGTACTGGAAGGTCGTTTCGCCCGCCGTGATCGTGTCGAGCGGGGAGAGTCTGGCTTCGGCAACGCGCTTGCCGCCTACAAGCGTTCCCGTGGAACTGCCGAGGTCCTTGAGGTACCACGACTCGCCGCGCTTCTCGACCTGGAAGTGCTTCCGCGAGAGCCGCAGGTCGTTGATCGCGACGTTCGCCTCGGGCGAGCGGCCGACGCTGATCGTGGAGATGAGCGGCAGCTCCTCTCGCTTGCCCCCCGCGTAGGTGACGACGAGGAACGGGACGGCCTTGCGCTCGTCCTGCGAGACGAGCGTCGGAGCGTAGTCGGAGGTCGGGTCCCAGGAGTGGGCGCAGCCGGGACAGACCGGGCGCACGCCCGCGGCGCCTTCGAACGCGCGGCCGCACTGGGGGCACACGAGGGTCATCGGGAGCGACAGGCTAGCACGGGCCCCCGCGCGGCGGAAGCGAATTCAGATTCATTCGGCTTGCCCCCCCGTCCGCGGCGTCTATATAATCGGCGTCACATTTGACCGGGGTACGGGATGCCCGACGCGCAGGAAGTCTTGCTCCTCCGGCGGTGCCAGGGCGGCGACCAGACCGCCTTCCGCGATCTCGTCGAGCGCTACCAGCGCCGGACCTACTGGATCGCGCACAACCTGCTCAACAGCTACGAGCTGGCGCAGGACGTCTCCCAGGAGGCGTTCCTGCGCGTCTACCGCCACCTCGGCGACTTCGACCTCGCCAAGAACTTCTACACGTGGCTGTACCAGATCGTCGTCAACCTCTCCATCGACCGCCTCCGGAAGCTGGCGCGCGACCGGGCCGTGGACCTCGAGAACCTGGGCGGGGCCGCGGACGAGGGGCGCGGGCCGTCGGAGCGCGGCGAGACGTCGGAACTGCGCACGCTGGTCCACCGGACTCTGGACCGGCTGCCGCCGAAGTACAAGGCGGTGCTCGTCCTCCGCGACATCCAGGGGCTCTCGTGCGAGGAGATCGCCGAGATCGCCGGGTGCACGAACGCGACGGTCCGCTGGCGGCTCCACCGCGCGCGACGCCTCTTCAAGACCCTGTGGGAAGGGCGCGCGCTGGGCGTGGGCGGGGACCAGGCCGAGGCGGTCTAGCCCGGATTGTTCACGAAGATCCTCGGGCGCAGACCGAGAACTCGTGAACAATCCGCCCGCGGCGCCACCTTGACGGCCATAGTGCGCCGCGGGCCGCCCGTCGCGCGAGACACGGAGTGTCGAGCGCGATGGAGCGGGGCTGTCCAGCGGAACCCGCCGCAGGCGGGTGAAGCTGCCCGAAGGGCGCCGTTTCACGTCGGCGGCGTAGCCGACGGGAATAAGGCGGGCTAACGCGCCGCGGCACCGGCCGTATACACTCCCGGAGGTCCCCGCGGTGAACTGCGACGACTATCGCGATCTGATCCCGCTCGTGGCCGGCGGCGAGGCGGACGAGAACGAGCGCATCGCCGTCGAGGCGCACGTCTCGATGTGCCCGGACTGCGCGCGCGAGCTCGAGGAGTTCCGCGCCGCGCGGGAGATGCTCGGCGAACTGAAAGAGGGGAACGTACCGGCAGACGCGGTCGACGGCATCTGGCCGAACGTCCGGCGGGAGCTGTTCCCGGTTCGCGCCTTCGGGGTCGACTGGTTCGTCCGGGCCGCGGCCGTCCTCGTCATCGGCCTCTCGATCGGGTTCGTCGCGGTCGTCGCGACGCGCGACCGGACGGCTCCGACCGCGCGGGAGGCGGCGGCGCTTTCCGTCCGGAGGGGCGCGGAGAGCGTGGACGCGGGGAGCGGACCGCGCTCGACCTTCGCCGGCTCGGGGCGGGACGCGGACCTCTCCACGCTCTTCGAGGAGCGCGCGGAAGACCGCCGCGCGCCGCTTCCTCGTTTTTCGCGCCCCGAGAGCGGCCACTACCTGCCGCGCGCGGAGGCGGTGGTCGCGTCGGGTGAGCGGAGCTTCTGATCCGACGGTCATGTTGAAGTTCCTCCTCATCCTCCTCCTGCCGCAGGAGGACCGGCTCCTGGAGCGCCTCGAGCGCGAAATCGCCGACGTCGTACGCAAGGTCCGTCCCTCGGTCGTCTCGATCGAGGCGCGCACGCCCTGGCGGCCGGAATTGCGGATCGAGATCTCCCGCACCCTTCGTCTGTCGGGGGTGGTGTACCGGAAGGACGGCTACGTCCTCACGGATGCCGGCGCAACGGCGGGCGCGGACCGGATCCGCGTCACGCTGTGGGACGGCCGGACGCTGGACGCGAAACTCGTCGGTTCGGACGCCCGGAGCGGGATCGCCGTCCTGCGCGTCGATTCGGCGGATCTCGTACCCGCCGAGATCGCCGGCGCGACGGACGCGCGATGCGGTTCGTTCGCGATCGCGGTGGGGGATTCGTACGGTCTCAAGGGGTCCGCGTCGATCGGCATGCTCGCCGGGACGGACCGCGCCATCCGCGTCGCCGGCCGGGAGTACGACGGCCTGCTTCAGCTCACGACGCCGGCCCACCCCGGGGACTGCGGCGGCTTCGTGGCCGACTCGCGCGGGCGGCTCCTGGGGATGCTCCACTCCGTTCTGGACGCGGAGGAAACCGAGGACTTCGGGATCCTCCGGTTCCTGTGGGACCGTTCCTCGGCCGGGGCGATCACGTTCGCCGTGCCGGCGGAGACGGCGAGGTTCGTCGCGGACCGCATCATCAAGCACGGGCGGATGGTGCGCGGCTGGATCGGCGCGACCGTGCGTCCCGCGGCGCCGGGGGCCGAGGTGGTGCGGGTCGATGCAGGCGGACCCGCGCGCAAGGCGGGATTGCGGAAGGGCGACGTCATCCTCGCCTGGGACGGCGAGGAGATGCGCGACGTGGCAGCGCTTCGGCGCAGGATCGAGATCCTGGAGGAACCGCGCGCGGCGAAGCTGGGGATCCTCCGAGACGGGACCCGCATCGAGCTCGAGGTGCGCGTCGAGCTGGAGAAGTGACATGAAGGACGCGACGAAGGTGACGCTGCTGGTCATGATCCTGGCGCTGGGGATCGCCGGAGGCGTGGGTGCGGCGAAGCTCCTGGACCGGCGCGCCGCCGCGGGGCGCGAGATGTCGCGCTCCGCGGCGGAGCTGCAGGACACCTTCGCGGCGGTCGCGGCGGGAGCGATGAAGTCCGTCGTCCACATCACCACGAGCTCGGGCCGGCCGGCGGATCTCTTCGGCTCGTCCGAGGGGATCGGCTCCGGCGTGATCGTTTCCGAGGAGGGGCACATCCTGACGAACAACCACGTCATCGACGGAACGCGCGAGGTGCGCGTTCGCTTCGAGGACGGGCGCGAGTTCGAGGGCCGTCTGGTCGGCGCGGACCCCGAGAGCGACCTGGCGCTGCTGAAGATCGATCCGAACGGCGAGAAGCTGCCGGCCGCGGCGCTGGGCGACTCCGACGCGATGCGGGTTGGAGACTGGGTGCTCGCCATCGGGAGCCCGTTCGGTTACAACCACACGGTGACGGCGGGGATCGTCAGCGCGAAGCACCGCCGCGCGCAGCTCAACCTGCCGTACCAGGACTTCATCCAGACGGACGCGGCCATCAATCCGGGGAATTCGGGCGGCGCCCTGGTGAACCTGCGCGGCGAGGTCGTCGGGATCAACACGGCGATCGTCACGGAGTCCAGGCGCGGCGAGGGCGTGGGGCTGGCGATCGCGAGCAACCTGGCGAAGTGGGTGACGGAGCGGCTGCGGAAGGACGGCCGCGTGCGCCGCGGCTACATGGGGTTCGTGCCGCACGATATCGACCGCGAGCTCGTCGCGCTCCTGCGCGACCAGGGGATCGGATCGATGGAGGAACTGCTCGGGGAACTCGGTCTCAAGGAACCCGTGGGGGTCTTCGTCCTCGAAGTGCAGCGCGACACGCCGGCGGACCGGGCCGGTCTGCGGCCGAACGACGTCATCGTCGAGATGGACGGGCGGCGGCTCCGCGGCCAGGGCGACGCGTTTCTGAGGATCGCGGGGATCGAACCCGGGACGACGGTAACGCTCAAGGTCCTTCGCGCGAAGCAGGAGCGCGAGATCAAGGTGGAGCTGGCGGAGCGTCCGCCGCGCGATCTGTACGGCCGTCCCCGCCGGAAGTAGTCACGTCGTAGACGAGCGTCCCGTTCTCCGCACGCGCGATTGCGCTCAGCCGATGCGGCTTCCCGCCGGGCAGGTGGATCACGGTCCAGCCGCGCGTGGCGAGCATGTCGGACAGCAGCCACCGGTGACAGCGGAACCAGAGCGCCTCGGCGCACATCACGGCGACGCGGCGTTCGGCGGCGAGGGATTCCAGATCGGCCAGTGCGGCGCGGAACCTGGCGGTCTCCATGTGGGCGGCGTAGGCGCGGAAGCCCGCGACGCGCAGCGCCGAGTGTCGCGTGCCTCCGCCGCTCCGGCGCCCGCCGAGGTCGGGGAACCAGCGGTACCCGATCGTCCGGGCGAGCGCATCGCCGTCGAAGTGGGGGAACTTGCGGGACTTCGGGAAGCGGCGGACGTCGGCGATCACCTCGATGTCGCGCACGATCTCCAGGAAGCGCGCGAGATCGAGGTTCGAGTGTCCGGCGGTGTAGATCGTCTTCATCGAGGAAAGGGTTGCGGCCCGGGCCGCACGCGATATAATACCTCATCCTCGTTCGGGCCGTAGCGCAGCCTGGCTAGCGCGCTTGCTTGGGGTGCAAGAGGTCCCGGGTTCAAATCCCGGCGGCCCGACTATCCGTTCCGCCCCTGCGAACCGGGGATCTTCCGATCCCACGGTCGCAGGAACGGGGTCCGCAAGCGGTTCTTGGAATAGCCCGACCTCCAGCCTGCCTTCGCCCTTCTCGCCCCCGTGCCAAACTACGTAGTCGACGAAGCGCGGCAGAAGCAGCTTGATCCTCTCAGGATTCGCCGCGCTCGCCTCTACGAGATCATGAAAGCTGGTGAGGCTGGCGATCACGTCCTGGACGACGATCGCCTGAGTCTGTTCGGCGTCGATCTCGGACTTGATCTTCGCGTCGGAAGCGTCGAGTTCGGCGCGCTCTGACTCCAACGCCCGCAGCGACTCGTGCATGCTGGGCATGTCGGTTCCGTTCTCGATTGCCCTGACGATGTTGCGGATCTTCGGCAACACGGCGGAGAGTTGCGCCCTTACGCGTCCACGGTCCGCGATGAGTCTCTGCATCGACTCGGATGCCTGGCCGTTGGCGCGCTCGGCGAACGCATGCAGGCGCTCCGGCTTGAGCTTGAGCGTCTTCAGGAATCCCAGCACCGCCTCGTCGAGCGCCGCCGCGGCGACCTGCTTCTGGGAGCAGGCGACGCCGGCCGACTTGTTGGCCGCCGAGCAGTGGTAGTAGGGGTAGAGCGACCCGTTCCGGCCGGTGCCGGGCCGCGGCGTCATCTTGTGGCCGCAGAGTCCGCATCGCACCAGCCCTTGCAGGAGGTAGGTGTAGTCCTTGGGCTGCCGCGCGGGACTCCGGTTCGTGCGTTCGTTCCGGTCGAGGATCGCCTGGATCTTCTGGTGCGTCTCCCACGACCGCAACGGCTCGATCTGCGCATCGAAGAGCTTGCCCTTGTGCTCGATCTTCCCCGCGTAGAGGGCATTCCTCAGCACGCGGAGGACCATCGTCTTGTTGTACATCGCTCCGGTGGATGTGCGGTATCCGAGCCGCGCGAACTCCTTCACGACGGCGTCCACGCTCTGACGCGCGATGTAGAGCGCGTCGGCGGCCTGGACGTGCCCATCGTAGGGCGCGAAGCGGACGAACCGCTTGTCCTGGCTCCGGTAGCCGGTCGGCGCGCGACCGAGCGCGAGGCCCTTCTCCGCACGCCACGCCGCCTTATCGCTCACGCGCGAGGCGACGGTCTCGCGCTCGTACTGGGCGAGGGACATAAGAAGGTGCGCGAAGAGTCGGCCCGCCGGCGTCGTCAGGTCGAGGTCTTCCTTCAGGGAAACGAGGCTGACCTTGTGCTCGGCCAGCATGGCCGCGAGCCTCACGAAGTCCGCGAGGTTGCGCGAGATCCGATCGAGGCGCGAGATCATGACGACGTCGATCAGTCCGGCCCTCGCAAGGTCGAGCAGCTTCTGGTACATCGGGCGATTGGCGTTCTTGCCGCTCTTCCCGCGGCGCACGCCATCCTTCTCGCCCTCGATCAGACGTTCGACGACGACCCAGTCGTGACCGGCGGCGCGCTTGCGGCGCACCTCGCTCTCGAGGCGGTCGAGTTGGGTGTCGAGCGATCCGTCTTCCATCTTCGCCTGCTTGTCGCTCGAGACGCGGATGTAGAACGCGACCTGGACGGGGCCGTTCTTGGTCGCCGTGACTGCGGGCTGATTCATGTCTATTCCTCCATCACATCAAGCCGCCACGGACTTCGCCGCGGCAGGCTGGATCGTCTCAGGCCGCCGTGCGGCCCGCTCGGCGCAGATTCGCGCCCACAGGGCGGAGCAGCAGGCATCGATCTCGGCGATGCGCTTCTCCGGGGAGAGCGCGATGAACGGATGGTCCGGGTCGGTCTGAAACGCCGGGTACATCTCCACCGGGATCGGGACGACCGTCACGCGCATTACGCCTCTCCGCTTGGGGGCCACTTTCCGGAGCGCGTCCCCGTTGCGCGGCTCTTGCGAGCCTGATGCGCTGGTGCGCGGGCGACGACCGCTGTTGTCTGGGCTACCATTTTGGACGCCGGGGATCGCCGCGCGTTGGTGGAATTGCGCGCCGTTACCCATGATTCTGTCCCTCCACGGTCTCCGATGGGTCGATCCAAACGACGCTTCCGCGGTCCTCCTTTCCGAAATCGGGTTTCAGGGCAGATACGGCTTCCCCCGACGGCCATCAGGCCGCCGGGGGAAGTTCGTCGGACGGAGTCGATCGACGCGCCTTGAGCCGCGCGCGGATCAGCCGCTCGGCCTCCCGAGTGAGCCACCCGCCGCCAGCGAGCCGGATCTTCGCGGGGCGGGCCCGCTCGATCGGGCCGATGTCGCGACTCTGGCGTGAGTCGTCGCCGCTCCGTCCTTCCAAGGGATCGCCGTCCGATGTCGCCATGCCTGCTCCTTTCGCCGTCGAGCCACGAAGGGCCGGCCCCCACGGAACCGGGACACCCGGATACGCTGGAGACGCACTCCAGCGGATCAGGGCATCCCGGCCATGAAGGCGACGGGAAGGGCAGGCGATGACGCCACCAGCCTGCGATACGGGCAACGCGACTCGACAGCGCGGGTCGCGTTGGTACTGAGAAAGGAAAGAAAGTCGATGAGTAGCGAGAGGGCGCCGGTCAAGGGCGCGTTGCCTTTCCCCTAAGTGTGTAGAGTTTCGGTGAGGAACCCATGCGTAACCGTGTACCCAAGCCGCCGAGATTCGCCTTCCATGGACTCCGGTGAACCGGACTTCCCACCCGCCCCCTCTCTCCAGGGCCAGGCGCGCCTTTCAAGGGTCTCCTCGTTCGGTGTCCTGTCTCCTTGGGGAAGCGAGGCTGGCGACCAAATGTCTCTTGACTCCAACGTCCGCATCACCATGATGTTGCGTTCAAATGGGACGCAGAATCTCGCAGGAGCAGGAGAGGGAGGAGAGGGAACTCGCGGTCGAGCTCGACTTTCTGTCGGAAGGCATCGATCGGGCGCGGGAGGCGCAGGCGCGGGGCGCCATGGCGGACACCACGGCCGGCTGCAAGATGCTGCGCGAGACGATCAAGAAGCTCGCGCGGGCGATCGAGGCGGAGCAGAATGCGATCGAGCGCGGCGTACGACGTCCCCATGGAGTGGCGCTCGTCGCACTGGATGCAGAGAAGCTCGCCTACATCACCCTCCGAACGATCATCAACGCCTTCGCGGAGAACGACGCGAAGGTTCCAGTCACGAGACTGGCGAGGCACATCGGTCAATGCTGCTGGCTGGAGCGGGCGCACGATACGCTCCGAGGTCGGGCGAAAGACGCGCTGGAGTCACTCGTCCGGAGGAACAAGAACCCCTGGAACGCGAGGAAACGCGCTGAGGAGAAGTTCGCCGTCCTGAAAGGCAGGGACTGGGGTGACGGCGACTTGGGATTGCGTCTTGGGGCGCTGCTCTTGAAACTTGCGGTGGACCACTCCACGCTCATCGAGAAACACTCGAAGGTGAAGGAACCCGACTGGGTCGAACTGACGGAGGGGGCGCAGGGAAGGCTGAGGGAACTACTCGAGGAGCAGGAGTGGCTGGCGACGCCGCTGCGGCTTCCGATGGTAGAGCAACCGCGGCCTTGGAGGGGGGCAACGGGCGGCGGGTACTTCATGGTGATGGGGCTGCCGCTCGTGAAACGGCAGGATGAGACAAACGGCAAGCTCGAGGCCGACGAGGTGGAGATCGTATGCGGGGCCGTGAACTCGATCCAGGAGACTCCATGGAGGATCAATCGCCGCATGCTGGAGGTCCTTCGGAAGGCATGGGAGCGAAAGGACCCTTCGCTGCCGAGCGTCGAGTTCAGGAAACTCCCGCCGGAGTTGAATGCGGGTTCGGCGACGGAGGAGGAGCGATCCGCAAGGGGACGCGAGCGCGCGCGAGGGTATGCGGCGAATCGCGCGGCTGCGGCACATGCCATCGAGATGCGAAGGCGGTTCAGGATCGCCGATCGCTTTGAGCGCGAGCCGGAATTGTTCTTCCCGCATCAGCTCGACCACCGCGGGAGGGCCTACCCGCTGCCGCAGGTCATTCATCCGCAGGGGGACGACATCGGGAGGGCGCTGATCGAATTCGCGCGGGGGAAGCCCGTAGGGGAGAACGGCGGGAAGTGGCTGGCGGTCCATCTTGCGAACACGTTCGGGCTCAGCAAGCTGTCGTACGCCGAGCGAATCGCGTGGGCGAACGAGCATCGAGACGCGATCCTGGATTCCGCCGCCCGGCCGCTTGAAGGCGGTCGCTTCTGGACCACGGCGGACAAGCCGTGGCGATTCCTGGCTGCGGCGTTCGAGTGGGTCGACTTCTCGAAGGACGGATCGCGTGCGATTTCACGAATTCCGGTAGCGATGGACGGGACGTGCAACGGGCTTCAGCACATGAGCGCGCTCGGGCGCGATTCGCAGGGCGGTCAGTGGACGAATCTGCTTCCGTCCGACCGGCCGAAGGACATCTACCAGGCCGTGGCGGATCGACTGGCCGCGAGGATCGCCGAGGCCGCGAGCGCGGGCGATCCGATGGCGCGGGCATGGCATGGGCTCATCGACCGAAAGCTCGTGAAGCCGGCGACGATGACCACGCCATATGGCGTGACGGATGATGGCATCGCGAATCAACTTCTCGCGACGGTTTGGGAGCGGTTCCCGGGGCGATTCGAGAAGGAAGGCACCGCAGTGGCCTATCTGTCTCGGAACCTGAAGGAATCGATCGCCGGGGCCGTAGTGAAGGCGGTCGAGATCGCCGATTGGCTGCGGGCCGTTGCGGACGTCTTGGCCCTGAAAGGACGCGGATTCCAATGGCGCGTCCCGACCGGATTCCCGGTCATCCACCACTATCTGGCGAAGAAGGAGCGGCGGATTCGTACGGCGATGGGCACGCTCCTGCTACAGGAGCCCGACCCGACTCCGGGCAAGCTGGACCTCGACAAGCAGATCGACGCCATCGTGCCCAACCTCGTGCATTCGCTCGACGCGGCCCACATGATACTCACGGTCGAGGCGTTGCAAAGTCGCGGCCTCGCGGACTTCGCGATGGTGCATGACGGCTACGCCGTGCACGCCTGCGATGTGGACGTCATGAACGAGGTCCTGCGCAATCAGTTCATCCGGGTGCATCGGGAATTCACGCTGGAGGCGTTCCGGGCGCAGATCGCAAAGCAGGCGGACGGGATCGAGATTCCGCCGCCGCCGGTGATGGGGGCACTCGACCTTGACGAGGTACGCCGCGCGGACTATTTCTTCTCGTGAACGACCCTTGGTTTGTAGCATGCGTCGTGGTGAGGTGGGAATGACCCCAGCGTATCTTCGGCGTCTGGTCGCCAGGGGCGAGGGACCGGTCCTCGAGTTCAAGCGCACGACGGGCGAACTGCGGGAGGCGATGGAGGCGCTGTGCGGGATGCTGAACGGCGTCGGCAGCGGCCGGGTGCTCTTCGGCGTCTCCGACAAGGGGGATCTGCTTGGACAGACCGTCTCAGACAGCACTCAGCGGGAGATCGCGAACGCCACGCGACGGATCGAACCGTCAGTTGAAGTCAGGACGATGCTGGTCCCACTGCGGGCACGGCAAGCCGTTGTCGTAGTCGAGGCGAGCGGAGGACCCGCGGGCCCCTTCACCTTTGAGGGCCGCGGATATCTCCGCGTCGGGAATACGACGCAGAGGATGTCCCATTCGGAATTCGACAGCCGCGTCGTGAAGCGCCTTCAGAAAGAGACCCCTTGGGATCGGTGGATCGCCCCCGACTGGAAAGTGCGACACCTCGACCGAGATGAGGTTCTTCGCACCGTCGAAGACGCCGTGGAAGCCAAGCGTCTCACGGGGGTGCTTGGAGAGAAGTGGGAGGTCGTCCTGCGGCGGCTGGAGCTCGTCACGGATGACGGAGTTACACGGGCGGCGGCGATCCTGTTCGGAAAAGAAGGCGGGCCCGGCTTCCCGATGGGTGAAGTGCGGCTGGCGCGGTTCCGCGGCGTCACCAAGGACGAGTTCCGGGACAACCGGCAATTCAAGGGCCATGCTTTCGCGTTGCTCCAGCACGCCGAGCGGTTCCTGGAGGAACACGAGCCCGTGGCAAGCCACTTCGTCGAAGGCCGAATGCGGCGCGTGGACACGCCTCTCTACCCTCCGCTTGCGGTCCGCGAGGCGCTGGTCAACGCGCTCGTCCACCGGGACTATTCCATCGACGGAGGCGCCGTGAGCATGGCGCTCTTCGACGACCGGCTGGAGATATGGAGCACGGGTACACTGCCGGAGGGAGTGACGCCGGAGAAGCTCAAGGGCACGCACGGATCAATCCCGCGCAATCGTCTGATCGCGGACGTGTTCCATCGGCGAGGGCTCATCGAACGGTGGGGGCGAGGCACGAACAAGATCCTTGCCGAAGCAGAGAAACTCGGCTGCCCGGAGCCGGAATTCGAGGAGATCGCGGGGGCGTTCGTCGTCCGGTTTCGGCCCGCAAAGCAGGCTGGTGCGCTCGTCCCCCCTCCCGGCCTCGGCCTGCGTGCCGGGAAGGTGCTGTCCGTCGTGCATCGCCTGGGACCAATCCGGGCGTCGGCGATTCTCAAGGAACTGGGAGAGCCGATCGCGATGCGCACCTTGCAGCGGGAACTCCGGCGACTCCGCGCCGTTGGCGTGATCATCGCGATTGGACGTGGCGAGGCGACGATCTATCGGGTGGGGGAGGGGGCGAGATCCTGAGTCGCGACATGTCGCGACATGTCGCGACATCCCAGTGTCGCAACTCCCGCCCCCACTGCGATGCGGGGGTGACGGCACGAACGGTGCAACGTCTCCGGAAAGGGAAGAGCGACGACCTACCAAGTCCGAGAGAATGCCGCACCTTGAATCGCGCAGAATCGCGCAAAGGCGTGCTGCGCGATTCCTTGCAGGGTGTACATCTGGCGGCCCGATTGGATGAAACGGCGGGATAATCCCTTGACACTCTGAGGCCTCATAACCGGGTCCTTATGGACCCAGGAAGGAGGCGCGGAGTGGCCAAGGGTAAGTT
>JACPRC010000153.1 GCA_016190175.1 Planctomycetota bacterium | reverse complement strand
GATGCGGTGGCGGCGGAAGAAATCGAGCCGTTCCCGTGGTCCGACCATCGCATCCTGGGACCTCTGCGCGTGGGCGTGGACGTCGAGCGTGCGCGTTCCGTGCGGCGGCACGAGGCGGCGGCCCGTGCCGACCGCGCCCGGGGCCGCGAGGAGAAACGCCGGGATCGGAACGGCCAGGAACCCGAGGAGCCCGATGCAGCGCGCCGTGAGCGATGCCGCGGCCTGCCAGCGCCGATCGCGGCGCAGCGTCAGGACGAGCGTGACGACGTATGCGATCGCGGGCAGGATGAAAAGGACGGCCGGAAGCCACCGCTTCGGGATGACGCCGATCCAGATGAGGGGCAGCGCGACGGCGGCGTAGAGGAGGTAGTACCCCGTCACGAGCAGGAGTTCCCGCCACCACGCGCGGCGGATCTGCTTGCGGCGCTTCCAGAGCCGCGCCGCGCCGATCGCGAGCGCGATCCAGAGGATCCAGGACAGGATGCGGAAGTCAGGCAGCCCCGTGATCGCGTGGAGCGGTCCGTAGAGCGGCTCCAGCGCGAGGCGGAGCGGCGGGTCGATCGTCTCCAACTGCGCGCCGGCGACCGGCTCGCCCGTGACGGCGTCGATCACTTCGGCCCGCGCCGGGAGGAGCGCGGTCATCGCAAGGAAAAGCAGGAGGATCCCGAAGATCGCGTGCGTCGAGCGCATCGCGGAGCACTATACCGGGGGCGGGAGCGGGGGTCTACTTCCGCCGGTAGGCGTTCGCGGTGCCGTCGTCGTTCCCGACGAGGATAAGATCGCCGCTCAGGGCGAGGCAGGCAGGGCCCGAGTCGACGACGATGCAGTCCACCTCGGCGCCCGTGGCGGCGTCCCAGATCTGGACCTTGTTTTCCAGGGTCGCGGTCACGACGCTCTTCCCGTCCGGCGAGAAAGCGACGGCCCGCACGCGAAGGGAGCGCGCGGACCACGTCAGGATCTCGGTCCGTGCGGCGAGGTCGAGGATCGTGACGTCGCCGCCCGAGCATCCGCAGACGGCGCGGCGTCCCTCGGCGTCGAAGGCGACGGAGAGGGGCGTGCCGCCGAGGCGCCACGTGACGATCCGTTCACCCTGGTCCGGCTTCCAGAGGGAGACCCTCCAGTCGATGCCGGCCGAGAGGGCCGTCTTGCCGTCCGGGGCGAAGGCGACGACGGCGATCTCGTCCCCGTGAGCCTCCCAGGCGAGGATCTCGGCGCCGGTCGCGGCGTCGCGCAGCGCGAGTCGGCGGTCTTTCCCGCCGGAGAGGAACGTCTTCCCGTCCGGGCGGATCGCGACGCACGTCACGCCGCGCTCGTGGCCGCCCCAACGCCCGAGTCTCCGCCCGTTCTCCGAATTCCAGAGACGGAGCGTCCCATCCTCCCCTCCGGAGATCGCCCGGCTTCCGTCGGGAGAGAAGGCGGCACACGCGACGACGCCCTCGTGGCCGGTCCACACGGCGAGTTCCTTTCCGGTCTCGACCTCCCACGTCCGCAGCGTCGCGTCGCGACTCGCGGTGAGCGCGCGCTTGCCGTCCGGGTGGAACGCGACGGACGTGACGGAGCATCCGTGGCCACGCGGCGCGCCGAACTCGCGTCCCGTCTCGACGTCCCACGTGCGGACCGCGTGGTCGCGTCCGCCGGAGTAGGCGCGCTTGCCGTCGGGGGAGAAGGCGACGGCGGCCACGGGCGCCGTGTGCCCGCTCCACGCGCCCAGTTCCTTGGCAGAGTCGAGATCCCACAGCCGGACCGTCCGGTCCACGCCGCCCGAGAGGGCCCGCTTGCCATCGGGAGACGCCGCGACGGCCAGGACGATGTTCGCGTGGCCCTTCATGACGGAGGTGTTCTTCCCGGTCGCGACGTCCCAGATCCGCACGGTGCCGTCGGCGCCCGAGGAGAGGGCGCGCGTCCCGCCGGGGGTGAAGACCGCGGAGGTGACGACCTCGACATGACCGCCCCAGACGGCGGACTTGCCGGTCTCGACGTCCCAGCAGCGGAGGGTGTTGTCCCATGAGGCGGAGAGGACGCGCTTGCCTTCCGGCGAGAAGGCGACAGAGGTGACCCAGCTCTGATGTCCTTCGAACTTCGCGAGTTCGCTGCCGTTCTCGACGTCCCACAGTCGGACGGTGTTGTCGCACGCGCCGGAGACCGCGCGCTTGCCGTCGGGGGAGAATGCGACCGCGTTGATCCAGTCGCCGTGACCCGTCCAGACGCCGGGCGTCTTCGCGGTCGCGACGTCCCAGAGGCGGATCGTGATGTCGCGGCTCGCGGAGAGGGCGCGCTTGCCGTCCGGCGAGAAGGCGACGCAAGTGACGGAGGCGCGATGGGCGGTCCACGTGCCCATCTCCTTCCCGGTCTCCGCGTCCCAGAGGCGGATCGTCCCGTCGTCGTCGGAGGAGAGGAGGTGCTTGCCGTCGGGACTGACGGCGACGCTCTGGACCTCGCCTTTGTGTCGCCCGCGGCGGAGGCCCAAGATGTTGACGAGCTCGATGCGGCCGTTTTTCGAGCGGAGGATCTCCTCGGGCACGGGGCCGGGGAAGTTGTCTTTCTTCCAGTCGGGGTCTTGAAGGGTGAACAGCGCGGCGATTAGAAGATGCATGGGATTCCTCGAAGAGTATACGCCATCATCGGCGATTCGGCTGCACTAACATTTGACTAACATTTTTGCCGGAGATGTGGTAACCTGCGGTATGCCATGGACGAAACCACCCTCCACGAGAAGCTGCACCGCGTCCTCGTCCGCTACGAGGGCGGGCGGATCGAGCCCATCGAGTTCCAGTGGGGGGCGCGCGAGTTCCGTGTCCGCGCGGTGAACGCCCGATGGGTGGACCGGGCGACGCGGCCGGTGCGGTGGTTCTTCTCGGTGACGGCGGAGTCGGGGGAGATCTTCACGCTGGCGTATCGCGAAGGGGAGCCCATCTGGTACGTGGAGGGGGTGGTGGGGTGAGTGGGATCGATGTGGCGAGGATCTCGGTTCATCCGAGGGTTGGTGGCGGGACTACGATTTCCTTTTCAAGTCGGATGAGGAGTGACATGCGGCTGATCGAATCCCGTCGTGTGCCGCAAAACCGACTCGGATATCGCTCGGCGCGCGCGGGCGGATGCATTGGAATCCGCCCGCGCCAAAGTGAAGCGATTGCACGAAGCGGGATTTCGACTGTCCAAGAATGATTCCCAGATCATTTTCTGCGGTCAGTTGCTGACGACGCTCGATTCCGCGGACGGAGCGGCGGAGATGCAGCCGTTGGTGGAAGAGGAAATCGCGAGACAGGAAATCGAACTGTCCGAGTCCATCGCCAAACCATCCCCCCTCGTCTCGTGAGGGGGCTTTTCGGCAGGATCGGCGACCGGCGGCGATCACGGTGCGTCGGGAGATTTACCCCGTGACGTTGCCATGGGGCAGGCGCGACAGGGGGCCGAACCATGGTTTTCCACATCGACGTCGACGCCTTCTTCGCCTCCGTCGAGCAGCTTCGCGACCCGCGGCTGCGCGGCCGCCCCGTCGCCGTCGGCAGCGGCGTCATCGCCTCGTGCAGCTACGAGGCGCGCGCCCGCGGGCTCGCCAACGGGATGCCGCTCCACCAGGCGCTCCGCCTCTGCCCCGACCTCGTCGTCCTCGAGGGACGCCACGAGATCTACCGCTGCTTCACCGCCGCGATCTGGGAGATCTGCCGCCGCTACGCGCCCGCGATGGAGACCTTCCTCGACGAGGCCTTCTGCGACTTCTCCGGCACCGAATGGATCTACCCCGACTTCCTCGACCTGGGCCGCCGCATCCGCCGCGAGGTCCGCGACGAGGTCGGCCTCGCCGTCACCGTCGGCATCGCGTCGAATCGGATGATGTCGAAGATCGCCGCGAAGTCGGTGAAGCCCGACGGCCTGCGGCTCATCCCGCGCGGCGCCGAGGAGGCGGAACTCCTGCCGCTGCCGATCGAGAAGCTGCCAGGAATGGGACCGAAGACGTCGGCCCTCTTCCGCGACATGAACGTCCGCACGGTCCGCGAGTTCCGCGAGATCCCGATCGAGACGCTCGTCGCGATGCTCGGCAAGGTCGGCGCCGCGCTCCACGAGCGCGCCCGCGGGCGCGACACCCGCGTCGTGCGCGAGGACGAGGTCCCGAAGTCGATCTCGCGCGAGACGACGCTCCACGCGCCGACGGCGGACCGCGCGGAGCTGGACGGACTGATGTGCTACCTCGTGGACCGCGCGATGCGCGCGCTGCGGCAGCTCGGCCTGCGCGTGCGGACGATCCGCGTCTCGATCCGCTACTCCGACTGGGTGCAGGAGGAGAGGTCCGCGTCGATCGCGCCGACCGGGATCGACGAGGAGGTGCTGCCGGCCGCGCGCAGGATGATGTGGGAACTCTACACGCGGCGCGTGACGCTGCGCCATCTCGGCGTCGTCCTCTCGAACTTCCGGATCGAGGAGCCGCAGGGGAACCTCTTCGAGGACGGGAAGCTCAAGCGCCTGCACGAGGCGGTGGACCGGATCCGCGACAAATACGGGGACGGTGCGGTGATCCTCGGCCGGGCGATCGAGCTGCTCGGGAAGCTGGAGAACGATTCGTACGGGTACGTGTTGAGGACACCGTCGCTGACAAAGTAGCTCTCAGCCATCAGCTCTCAGCCATCAACCCCGGGGTGCTGACGGCTGAGAGCTGAATGCTGATAGCTCACAGTTACTACAGTCTTTTGCGCGGCGCCTCGTCGCCCGCCGCGCTCGTCGCGCGGGCGAAGGAGCTGGGGCTCCGCTCGCTCGCCCTCGCCGACGACGAGGGGCTCTACGGGGCGGTCGAGTTCTGGAAACGCTGCAAGGAGGCGGGGATCCGGCCCGTCCTCGGCGCGACGATCGATGGGCACGTCTATCTGGTGAAGAATCGCACGGGCTACGCGAACCTGTGCCGGCTCATCACCGCGAGGAAGCTCGGCCGCGCGCACGGGGACACGACCGGCCTCCTCGTCCCCGCGAACGTCCGCCACGCCTGGTTCGCTCGGCCCGAGGACTGGAAGGTTCACAAGTTGCTGTCGGCGATCCGGGAGAACACGCTGTGGGCCCACGTCGAGGACGTCGTGCTGCCGGACGCGGCCCTCACGCCCTGCGACGATCCGCTCCTCGACGAGTGCGACTGGGAATTCCTCCCCGCGCCGAAGGTCTTCCCGAAATTCGAGGGCGACCTGCGCGCGCTCTGCTTCCGGGGCCTCGCGTGGCGCTACCCGGAGAACCCGCCGTTCGAGCGGCTCCGCCGCGAGATGGACGTGATCGAGAAGCTCGGCTTCTCCGACTACTTCCTCGTCGTCCACGACATCGTGCGCCACTCGCGCGAGCGCGGCGTCCCCGTCGCGGGCCGCGGCTCGGGCGCGTCGAGCGTCGTCGCGTACGTCCTCGGCATCACGAACGTCGATCCGATCGCGTTCGACCTCCCGTTCGAGCGGTTCCTGCACGAGGGGCGCGCGGACTTCCCGGACCTCGACGTCGACTTCTGCTGGAAGATCCGCGACGACATCCTCGCGTACGTCTTCGAGCGCTTCCCGGACTCGGCGATGGTCTCGACGCACATCACGTTCCAGCACCGCTCGGCGTTCCGCGAGGCGGCGAAGGTCTTCGGATTCTCGGAGGAGCAGGTCACGGCGCTCCAGCGCGGGCGCGTGACGGTTCCGGAGCTGCCGCGGATCCGCGCGGCGGCGCGGGCGATCCTCGGATTCCCGCGGCACCTGTCGGTTCATTGCGGCGGCGTCGTCCTGCGGCCCGACGGCGTCGCGCCGATGCAGCGCGCGGAGAAGGGGGTGGTCGTCACGCAGTACGACAAGGACTCCGTCGAGGAGGCGGGGCTCGTGAAGATCGACCTCCTCGGCAACCGCGCCCTTTCGACGATCCGCGAGACGGTGGAGATCGTGGAGCGTACGACCGGGGAGCGCATCGATGTCGAGAGGCTGCCGTCTGGTTCGACTCGGCCCTTCGGGCCTCGCTCACCACACTTCGTCCCGGCCGGCTCGCGGGGAGTCCTTGCACTGAGCGAGGCCGGCGGAGCCGGCCGAGTCGAAGTGGATGAGGAAAGCGTGCGGCTGTTGCAAGAGGGCCGCACGCTCGGCTGCAACCAGCTCGAGTCGCCGGCGATGCGGGCCCTCCTGCGGATGACGCGGCCGTGTGACGTGCGCGGGGTCCAGCAGGCGCTCGCGCTCATCCGGCCCGGAGCGGCCTCGGGCGGGATGAAGGAACTCTTCGTGCGCCGCGCCCGCGGCCTGGAGCCGTCGCCCGGCGGCCTTCTCGCCGACACGCACGGGGTCATGCTCTACGAGGACGACGCGATGGTGCTCGCCTCGGCACTCGCGGGGATGACGCTCGCGGAGGGGGACCGCTTCCGCCGGCGCGTGCAGAAGGCGCGCACGGACGAGGAGCGCCTCGCGGTCTCGCGGGAGTTCCTCGCGCGCTGCGCGGAACCCGAGATCGCGAAGGAGTTCTGGATCCAGATGGTCAAGTTCAACGAGTTCTCCTTCTGCCGCGCGCACGCGGCGAGCTACGCGGTGCTCGCGTGGGCGTCGGCGTGGCTCGCGGCGCACCATCCCGTCGCGCACTGGATCGCGGCCCTCAATAACAACCAGGGGCTCTACGACGCGCGCGTCTATCTCGAACAGGCGAAACGCGAAGGGATCCGCGTGCTCCTCCCGTGCGTGCAGAGGTCGCGTATCGAGTTCGGCGAGGAGGAGGGCTCGATCCGCGTCGGGCTCGGGCGCATCCGCGAGCTGGAACGGCGCGAGATCGACCGGATCCTCGACGCGCGCCCGTTCGAGTCGATCGGCGACTTCCTCGCGCGGACGCACCTGTCGAAGCCGTCGCTGCGGAACCTGATCCACTGCGGCGCGCTGGACTGGACGGGGATCCCGCGGCCGCGGCTCTGGATGATGGCGCGGTCGGGGCTGCGCGAGACGCCGCCTGTGCCCGACTTCACGGAGGAGGAGAAGTTCGCGCGCGAGCTGGAGATCCTCGGGCTCTCGGCGCGGAAGCACATCCTCTCGTATCTCCGTTCCGGCATCCGGCATCCGGTATCCGGCATCCCCCTGGACAGTCGCAGGCTCTCCGAGTGCGTCGGGCGCCGGGTCCGGTTGCTGGGCATCATGGCGACGGCGCGGGTGACGGTGACGGCGCGGGAGGAGCCGATGGAGTTCCTGACGCTCGAGGACGAGCACGGGATCTTCGAGGTCGTGCTCTTCCCGCAGGTATTCCGCCGCTGCCGCGGCCTCATCGGCACGCTCGGGCCGTACGAAGTGACGGGGCGGGTCGAGGGGCGGTACGACGTGATCGCGGTGAACGCCGAGAAGATCGTCCGTGCGGGCGACACGCCCCGCGCGGCGCGCGAAGCGTCGTGAATCCGCCTCAAACACTCATCGAGGAGAATCCAACAGTCTATGGACGTGAAATGATCGGATGTTCCCGGGATGTGCGGCCGAGGCCGCAAAGGAGGAAGGTCATGAGCATCAGGACGGACGTGAAGGCCGGCGCATGGAAGAAGTCAGCGACCAAGAAACCGATCTACTGACGGTCTATGAACGCGAAAGGGTCGGGTGATTCCGGGATGTGCGGCCGAGGCCGCAAAGGAGGAAGGTCATGAACATCAAGACGGACGTGAAGGCCGGCGGGATGAAGAAGATGGACAAGTGGGAGAAGATCTTCGGAGGTTACGGATTCAAGGATTAGGCCCGCAGTTCCGGCCGCCGGGTCGCGCGGGGTCCTGACCGCGTCGGCCCGGCGACCGCCAGGGACTCGCGCGCGGCATCCGCTACTTCAGCCGGTACAGAGACAGCGTCGAGTCGCCGTTCCCGATCAGCACGAGATCTCCGCTTGCCGCCAGCGCCGTCGGCATGCCCTCCGCGACGACGGAGTCGATATCCGCGCGTTTCTCCAGGTCCCACAGCCGCAACGAAGAAGCGTCCGCGCAAACGGCGCGGCGACCGTCGGAGCTGAAGCACGTCCGAGCCATGCCTCCGACTTTCCGGGACGCCGACTCCTTTCCGTCGGCGACGCTCCACAACTTCACCGCGCCGTCCGCGCTTGCCGACAGCGCGCGTCCGCCGGGGACTTCCCAGATCCGCACGACCGCGTCCATGCCCGCGGAGAAGACTCGCTTGCCGTCGGGATGGAAGGCGATGCAGCCCACCCAGGCGACATGCTTGCATCGTCGGGACCCGAGCATTCGCACGAGTTCGACGTGCCCTTCTTTGGATCGAAGGACTTCTTCCGGCACGGGGCCCGCGAAGTTCTCCCTCTTCCAGTCCTGCTCCTGGATCGCCGCGCAAAGGACGAACAAGAGGTTCATGGCCCGCAGTCTATCAGCTTCGGCGGACTTCGTGGTAGGATCTCCCCCCATGCGCCGCAGCCTGAGCAACCTCGGGGGACGACCGCGTCCGTGGGGCGACACCGCACTCGCCCGCATCCTCGCGCGCTGTTTCGCCGTGGAGCCGATCGAGAATCCGCCGCTCACCCACGGCTTCCACGCCTACCCGGGCCGCATGCACCCGCAGATCGCGGAGCGCGTCCTCGCGGCCTTCCCGCCGAAGACGCGCGTCCTCGATCCCTTCATGGGCTCCGGCACCGTTGCGGTCGAGTCGCTGCGCGCGGGCGCGCCGTTCCTCGGGATCGACGTCTCCCGCGTCGCGATCGAAGTCGCCTGGACGCGCACGCGCGTCCTCCCGCCCGCGGAATGCCGCCGCGTCGAGGCCGCCGGGCTCCGCATCGAACGAACCGCGCGGGAGAACGTGGACGAGAACCTCCCGGTGCCGAAGTGGGCGGAGGCGCACGCCAACTGGTACGACCCGCGCACGCTGGGCGAGATCGGCCTCCTCAAGGCGCTCGTCGACGAGGAACGCGACGGGACGCTCCGCCGGCTCCTGACCTGTGTCCTCTCGTCGCTCCTCGTGAAGCTCTCGCGCCAGGCGAGCGACTCCGTGACCGTCCCCGACGAGAGCCGTCGTCCGTGGCCGCCGCGCGCGGCGTTCCGGCTCTTCCGCGAGAAGTGTGCCGAACTGACGAAGCGCCTCCTGCTCCTGAGTTCGGACCTCCACAAGCGCGGCGTGAAGCCGCCGGAGCCGGAGTTCCGCGTCGCCGACGCCCGGGAGTTGAAGCTGCCGGCGGGCACCGCGGACCTCGTCTTCACGTCGCCGCCGTACGCGGGGACCTACGACTATTCGGCCCACCACACCCTGCGCTTCGCGCTGTACGGACAGCACGACTTCGCGGAGGCGCGCGAGATCGGGGCCCGGCGCGATCGCGCGGAGAACTACCGCCGTGATCTGGAGCGATGCCTCTCGCGCCTGCTTGCCGCGCTCGCGCCGGGGGGCCGGATCGTGCTCCTCATCGGCGACGGCTCGGTGCAGGGCGCGCGCGTGGAGGCGGACCGGCTCGTACGCGACCTGGCCCGCAGCCTCGGCGCGCGCGTCCCCGCGGGGGCGTCCCGCGATCTGACGGAGTGGGCGCACGGGAAGCGCGGCGAGCGGCGGAGGGAGCACCTGATCGGGGTGAGCCGGTAGCTACTCGGGCGCATCGAGCCTCTTGAGCGCCTCGTCGATCTCCGGGTCCAGTTCGCGCGAACGGCCCCTGAGCGAGGCGAGCGTGTCGCGGGCCTCCCGGCCCATCTCGGCCAGCGTCTCCACGATTTCGCGCTTCACGCGCTCGGACGGATCCGCGACGAAGGCGTCGGCGAGGAGCCGCATCGCCTCCGGGCGCTTCGCGGAGCGGCCGATCACGTGGACCGCGGAACAGCGGACCTCCTCGGAGCCGTCGTGGAGGAGCGCGACGAAGGAGCGGGCCTGGTCGTTCGTGAGGGTGTCGTACTCGATCGCCGTCACGGCGACCTGACGCGTCTCTTCGTCGATCGAGGCGCGGGCCCGGTCGAGGAGCCAGCCGTTCACCTCCGGCGCGGCGGAGGGGTTGGCGCGGACGTAGTCCCGAAGCGCCGAGACGGCGCCGTGCGAGACGAGTTCCTCGGATGCGCCGGCGGCCTCGCGGATCGCCGCGAGGTTCTTTCCGTCCGGGTCGGAGAGCTTCGAGAGCAGCTCGACGGCGATGCGGCGCAGGTGCGCGGAGGTGCCGGCCCGCGCCATCGCGCGCAGGCGCTCGAGATCCTCCGGGCCGAGACGCGACGCGGCGAGCTGTTCGGCGAGCCGCCCCATCTCGCCCGGATCGCGCGCGTCGAGGAGGCGGTCGATCAACCCTCCGGCGGACCCCTTCGGCGTGCGGTCGTCTCGGCGTTCCGCGGACGCGGGAAGCCGCGGGTCGGACGTCTCGGGCGTCTTCGTCCCGGGGTCCGCGCTCATCGTGCCGCCGGAGGAGGGGGCCGGGAGCCGCGGAGGGGCGGCGTCGCGCCTGGGAAGGGCCACATAGCCGGCGACGACCACGGCCAGGAGGAGGACGGGCAGGAAGAGGACGAGCTTCAACTTCATGGGACTTCAGGAAACGGCCCGGGAGATCCATCGAAGGACCTCCCGGGTCCGGGCAGATTCCGTTACGGTCCGGCGACGACCTTCCAATTCACCGTGACGCTGTAGACCTTCCGGTCCAGCACCACGATCTCGAAGGGGCTCGTCAGGACCTGGAGGACCGGGATCGTCGTGGGCTGGCTCTCCATTACGAACACCTTCGCGCCGGAATACGGGAAGTTCCAGCGGACGAGGTCCACCCAGACGACGTAGCCGCTCGTCGGCCGAACGCCCGCGAGGACGGCGACGACCGTCTGCTTCGCGAAGTTCACCGCGGGGGCGGTCTCGCCCGGCTTGTGCTTCGCGTAGAAGGCCTCCCACGCCGGCTGGGAGTTGATCACGATCGCCTTGTTCGTCCCGGTCAGCGGGTATTGGCTCATGGAGCCCTTCTCCAGACCCGCGCTCCCGATGAGGCCGACTTCCTTGCCGTTGACCGAGGCGTACTTGAGGACGACCTGCACCGGGCCGGCGATGGACTGCGAGGAGGTTTCGACGAGGCCCACGTTCGGGGCGAACGTCATCGACATGAGGCCCGCGTCGAAGATCGGGGTGTTGTACTGGAAGCCGAATCGGACGCAGTTATAGAACTTCTGGTGGATGACGGTGTCCTCGAAGATCGCGGACTTGGTTTCGACCACGACCGTCACGTTCTCGAGGAAGTCGAAGTTGACCGTGTACTTCGTGCCCGTGGGGGCGCCGAAGCGGAAGAGGGGCTGCCACTCGTACGCGGTCGCGTTCCAGCAGTAGAGGGTGTTGCCGGACCACGCGAGCCACTGCCCGTCGCCGAAGAAGCCTTCGACGTAGTGCATCCCGTAGTAGGACCACGCGACCTTCATGGTCGCGTCGACGCCCCACTTCTGGTTCTGGTACGTCCACGCGTTCCCTTCCTTGAGCGGCTCGTACTTCTGGTAGTACTGGGCCTGCGCCGTTCCGGCCAGCGCGACGAGCGCGGCCAGCGTCATCGACAGTCTCTTCACCGTTTCTCTCCTTTCGGGGTCGGACGAAACGCGCGGATCATAGCGGCGGGTCCGGGCGGAGTCAAGGGATAACGCACTGCGTCATGCCGCGCGGTTCTTGCGTCCGGCCCCGCCATCGGGTAGAACCACGGGGAATTCACGGGGAGGGATCATGAAGATCGGAGCCCGCAACCGCATCGTCGGCACGGTGACCGAGGTCAAGAAGGGCACGGTGATGTGCCAGGTCAAGCTCGACGTTCCCGCCTCGAAGATGTCGAGCGTCATGACGCTGGAGTCCCTCGAGGAGATGGGGCTCAAGAAGGGGGACAAGGTCGAGGTCGTCGTCAAGGCGATCCACGTGCTGCTCCTCAAGGAGTAGGGTCCGGACCGTCGCCATGAGAGTGGTTCTCCGGCAGGGAGAGTGGACGTACGAGCTCGTCGGCGGCCGCGAGGCCGTACGGGTGCGTTCGCAGATGCGCTTCCGCGACCGGGAGCACGTCCGCGTCTTCCTCGCTTCGTTCCTGTCCGATCCGGTGCACGGCCCGTCCCTGGTCGCCGGCGGGGCGTCGCTGACGGGGGAGAGCGCGCTCTCGAGGTATTCGCCGGCGGAACGGATCGATCTGATCGTCGATGCCGTCATCTCGGGCCGGGTCCGCGTGCTCTGCCGGAGGCGGACCGGCGGCTCCGGGGGGGCGCCGCCGCAGGAGAAGGCGCCGGCGGCCGCGCCCGCTCCGGCCCCCGCGACCGAGCGCCGGCCCGTCGATCTCTGGGTGCGGCTCGACGTCGATCCCAACGACGCCTCCAACCGCAGCGACAAGTTCGTCGTCCTCGCCTCGGACGGGTCGTACCGACAGGTGAAGACCGTGAAGGACGACAAGGTCCCGGGAGACCGCTACGTCGATCTTCAGTACACGGGCCTGTACGAGGACCTGAGCTACACGCTCCAGGTCGAGGAGCCCGGCGCCGCGCCGTACAGGGTTTTCGAGAACGTGCCGTACTCCGGTCTCGCGGGATTGTCCCCGTCCGTGGCGCGCGCGGTCGCGGCGGGCGCGAGCGAACCGGGCGAGAGCGACCCCATTCCCGAAGGGCGAGACGACGAGGTGTGACCGATGTGGGGCCTGGGCAGCACGATCCTGGCGAACCTTTCGGGCGGGACGCCCATCGTGTCGGTCGCACCCCCGACGGTCACCATCGAGGCGGTCCAGATCAACCCGGGGCGGAGCGGCTCCGGCATCTGGATGTACCGCAACGGGGACACCCACCCGATGAAGCCCGGCGAGAGCATGGACTGGTGGGGGAAGGGGACGAAGATCGACGAGCCCGAGTGGGTGAACGGTCGCGACGAGGACAACAACTACGTCGCCTGCGTCCTGCGGAACGCGCCGATCACGCTCATCGTGAAGTTCGTGGCGACCACTTCGGTGGATCTTGCGATGACCGTCACGCTGACGCCCAAGGTCGACGACAGCACGCGTTTCCTCACGGCCGTCACCGAGTCGGTCACGTATCCCGCGGGCTCCACCGAGCACTGGTTCCCGTTCACCACCGGCGGGGCGATGCCCGACGAGATCGGGCGGTACGGTCTGAAGCTCGACTGGAGCGTGACGGGGACCGGGTTCCGGTACGGCGGGCCGACGCGGTCCAGGCTCAAGATCTACGGCATCTACGACACGCCGCGCAACCCGGGCTACGACTCCGCGACGGACGCCGACACGGGCACCACGGTCCCGACGTCCGACGGCACGCTGACGGGCACGAAGAAGCGCTTCGACAAGCTGATGCGGCTCATCGGCGGATCGGACCGGCGCCATGCCGCGGCGACGGCGGACAACGTGATCGACATCCTGTGGGAACTCCACCGGGGGATCAACAACACGCCCGGCGCGGCGCCGTATTTCGATGCGGGACATGACGAGTACCTGACGGACGACGGCAACAGCCACGACACCGGGGCCCACGACATCCCTCTCGAGGACCAGTGGCTGGCCTGGGTAACGACGTCGGACCCGCACTGGAACGACGCGTCCTGCATCGGTCACGTGCAGATCCTCAAGACCATGGCCGCCGCCGCGGGGCTTTTCGGCCGCCGCACGTGGGTTTTCCCGACGACGAGCAAGCCCGCGGGCACGACCGTCACTCTCGCGGACACCGATCTCTACTGCCTCGGGAACTACGATTCCTCCAACATCCAGAGCCGCACGTTCAGTCTCGGAGCTTTCTCGGTGACGGCCCACCCGAAACTCATGGAGCCGGACGGCTGGTGGGAGAATTTCGAGGCGTGCCTGCGCACTCCCAACGGGCGCTTCCTGCCGGGAGGCTACAACACGTCGAGCTGGCCATCGAGCTTCAGCACCGACAAGGGGTTCCGGACGGCGGCGGAGCTGATCCGCCGGTGGTCGAACACGACCCGCCCGAGTTTCGGGAAGCGCTTCCTCGCGTGGGTCTACATCTCGCCGCTCGACGAGCGGCATTACTGGGACGTGGACGGCAACCACTACACCGTGGCGGACTACACCGACATTCGGGACGACGGAAAGGAATTGCCGCCCCCATGAAGATGACGATCGAGGACTGGAGGCGGTGCTCGCCGCCGATGTTCCGCCCGCGACCGAGGGGAGACGAGCCGTTCGACCCGCGGGCCGCCGCCGAGGGACTTTCGCTTCCGGACGTCGATGCGCTCTTCCGAGGTGCGCTGCCGCTCGAACGTCTCCGGCCGCTCGTGGAGGAGACCGTGTCGTGGCTGGGGCGCGCGATCCGTCCCGAGTGGCTCGCAGACCGGCTTGCGGACCGCCTGCTTGCGGTCCGCGCCGCCGTCGACGGCCGGGACGCGTTCGTGGGGGCATGGGACGTCCGCGGGCCGGTGCGCGTAGCCGTGACCCGAGAGCGGGTCCACCTTGTGGTGCGGATCCCGGACCCGGGCGCCGATGTGGGCGCCTCCGCGCTCGCGGCCGCGAACGAGATTCTCCGGCTTCCCGCGAAGCCCGATCCGGCGAAGTGGCAGGTGCGCCCGTTCGCGGACGTCTACTTCGGGATCCAGGACGTCGCTTTCGCGCGCACGTGGGCGGACACGCTCTTCCTGCTGACCGACGGGATGACGGTAAAGTTCAGCCTGAAGAAGATGGACGACCGCCCGTCGCCGCCCATGAGCGACCGCCCGGCTCCCGACCCGGGCCCGTGGTTCCCCGCGAGGATCTGAGCCGCTACTCGCACTCGAACGTGATCCCGCCGAACACGCGGACGAAGTCGTCGAGCGGCACGGAGAAGCGGCCGCCCTTCGTGCGGTAGCCGTTCTTCAGCCCGGAGTCTCCCTTGGGTTTGAAGCTGTTCCCCCACGGGTTCCACACGTCCACGAGGTCCTTCTCCTCGTCGTAGCCGAGCACGGCGTACATGTGCTTCCCCGCGATGCCCGGGGTCGCGACCTCCTTCGGCGTCCCGCAGCAGATGAGCCGCCGGTCCTTCACCGCGGCCTTGATCGCCTCGCGGAGCTGCGGCAGCACCTCCCGGATGCGCTCGTCGTCGGGTTCGCGATCCCTCTCGCTCTTCCTGCGGACCGCGAGGGACTTCGCGCGCTTGCCGGTGAGCAGCTCGATGCAGGGACCCGCCGCGCCCCCGCGCGCGATGAGGTCCGTCGGGACGTCCTTGCGCTTCTCCGCCGGCCGCGACTCGTTGCGCACCGTGGCGAACGCCTTCTCCAGCATCGGCAGCCAGAGCCCGTCGTCGCCCGCCGTCGAGCTCATCGCCAGCTCCGCGTCGGTGAGCGGGGCGAGGCGCACCGACTTCCCGCCGGGGAACCGGACTTCGCAGCCGCCGTCCTCGAGGGGCGCGAACATCTTCCGCACGGCCTCCGCGT
>JACPRC010000145.1 GCA_016190175.1 Planctomycetota bacterium | reverse complement strand
GTGTAAGATAGGAAGCCCCGCGCCGGGGTAGCTCAACGGTTAGAGCGGCGGTTTCATAAGCCGTAGGTTGCCGGTTCGAGTCCGGCCCCCGGCATTCCAAACCCATCATCTCCCCCATCCCCCATGCGGAAACCCGGGTCCCGGCGGCGTGGGCAGGGTACAATCGTGCCGTGCGTCTCACCTGTCTCGTCGCGTTCCTGGCCGCGAGCCCCCTCACGGCGCGCGCGCAGGATCCGCCCACCCAGGTCCATCTTGCCTACGGCGCCGACCCCGCCGTCGAAATGGTCGTGATGTGGCGCACCGCATCGGACACCGCCACGCACGAGGTCCGGTACGGCGTCACGCCGGCTCTCGGGTCGCTTGCTTCCGGGTCCGCCGCGCCCTCCCCCAACGGCGGCACGGGCGCGATTCACACGGTCGCGGTCGGCGGGCTCGCACCCGACACCCTCTACTACTACTCGTGCGGCGACGCGACAGCCGGCTGGAGCGCGACGCGCACGTTCCGGACCGCCGCGGCGGCCGCGAAGGCGATCGTCATCGCGGCGTACGGCGACGCGGGCACGTCCGCGCTCGCCCTCGCCCGGAAATTGTTGAGTCGCGGCGCACGAAACCTATAATCCCTCCGTTTCGTGGCCGGAGGGCTCATGCGAATCTCGATCGCCTTCGTCTTTCTCTGCACCGCCGCCCACGCCCAGGACGCGCCGACGCAGATCCACCTCGGCTACGGGGGCGACGCCTCGACGCAGATGGTCGTGATGTGGCGGACCGCCGCCGACACCGCGACGCACCAGGTGAAGTACGGCGCGTCGGCGTCGCTCGGCCTCGTCGCGTCGGGGTCGTCCGCCGCGGCGCCGAACGGCGCGGCGGGCTTCATCCACACCGTCGCCCTCGGCGGCCTTGCGCCCGACACGCTCTACTACTACGCCTGCGGCAGCGCGTCAGGAGGCTGGAGCGCGACGAAGACGTTCCGCACCGCGCCGGCGACCGCGAAGCCCCTCGTGATCGCGGCGTTCGGGGATTGCGGCACCGGCTCGAACTCGGCCGCGGTCCAGAACGCCGTCAAGGCCGCGGCTCCGGACCTCGTCCTCCTCCTCGGGGATCTCGCCTACGCAAACGGGAGCCAATCGGTCTGGGACACATGGTTCAACCTGATCCAGGTCGTCGCAGACCATATCCCGAACATGCCCACGATCGGCAACCACGAGACGTATGGCGGAGACATCGCCTCCTACCTCGGCCGCTTCACGCTGCCGAACAACGAGCGGTGGTATTCGTTCGACGCCGGCGACGTCCACGTAACGGCCATCGATTGCATGAGCTCCGTCTCCCCCGGCTCCGTGCAGTACGATTGGGTGGCGGCGGACCTCGCGGCCGCCGCGCAGAAGCCGCAGATCCGGTGGAAGATCGCGATGTTCCACTACCCGCCCTTCACCTCGGGCACGGCGCACCCGACCGACGGCGCGTCGATCCGCAAGAACCTCGTCCCGCTCTTCGACGCGTACCACGTCGACCTCGCGCTCGCGGGGCACGAACACAACTACGAGCGCACCTATCCGCTCAACGAGGGCGGCACCGTCACGTCCTCCGCGTCGACGGGCTATGCGGACCCGACCGGCACGGTCTACATCGTCGCCGGCGGCGGCGGCAACGGCCTCTACAACAGCTTCTCCTCGCCGAAACCCGCCTGGTCCTTCTATCGCGCCGCGTGGCACGGCTACGCGCGGATCGCCGTCGACGCGCAGACGATGACCGTCACGGGCGTCAAGACCGACGGGACGGCGATGGACGCCTTCACGATCACCAAGTCGGTGTCGGACGCCGCGGCCCCGCTCGTCGCCCTCACGGCCCCCGCGGACGGCGCGGTCCTCCCCGCGACGCCGGTTCAGGTGCGCGCCCGGGCGATCGACAACGCCGGCGTCGTGAAGGTGGAGTTCCGCGTCGACGGCGCTCTGGTGGCGACGGACACGGTCGCCCCGTTCCAGGCGACCATCGATCCGGCGACGCTCGCGGCCGGGATGCATCAGGTCGAGGCGCGCGCGTACGACCTTGCGGGCAACGTGGGAATCGCGGCGATCTCGGCGGCGAAAACGGAGCCCGTGACCTATGTCGCGGCGAAGTCGACGTGGAAGTACCACGACCTCGGGCAGGATCTCGGGAGCGGCTGGCGGACGGCGGAATTCGACGACTCCGCGTGGAAGACGGGGCCCGGCATCCTCGGCTACGGCGAGGGCTACGTGAACACGGCGATCTCCTACGGTCCGAGTTCGACGAACAAGTACCGCACGGCCTACTTCCGCAGGAGCTTCGACGCCGCCGATCCCGCGCAAGTCGCGTTGCTGAAACTGCGCGTGACGCGCGACGATGGGTTCGTCGCGTACCTCAACGGGACCGAGATCGCGCGAAGCAACATGCCGACCGGGACTGCGGCGTACGCGACTCTCGCAAGTTCCACCGTCGAGGCCGGCAACGCGTACCTCTCCTTCGACCTCTCGCCGCTGAAGGCGCTCCTCGCGTCCGGGACGAACGTGCTCGCGGTCGAGGTGCACCAGGCGAGCGCGGGCAGCAGCGATCTCGTCTTCGACGCGGAGCTGACCGGCGAAGTCGTGCCGGCCGGCGCCGTCCTGTCGGAGGTGGAGACCGCGCCCGCGGGAAAGGGCGGCGGCGGATGCGGGATCATCGGCCTCGAGGCCCTGCTGCTGCTGGGGCTCTTCTACCTGGCGACGCCGAGAGGCGCGTCGGGCAGGCCCTTGACGCGGGGCGGTCCCGCAATGCGGGACCAGCCGCTTCGCGGCCGCGGCCGATAGGCCGCCGCCCCGTGTCAAGGGCGGGGCGAAGGCGACCAGGGCCTCCTGATCCGTCACGAGCCCCAGGTTCCGGATCACCCGCCGCGGCTCCGCGGCCCCTTCCCTCCATGTCTCCGAACCCCCGTGGCCGTCGTTTCCGGCTGGTCCATCCAAAGTGTTGACCAGCCAGTGGCCGTCCGTCTCGGCGGCGAACATCGAAAATGGGAACTCCGGCCGCTTCCTCTGCGTCCAACCCGGGAAAGGAGACAAGACCATGTTCGGAAAGAGAATGAGACTGAAGAAGGCGACGCGATACCGTTCCCCCAAGTACCCGGTCATGGAGTCGGGCGAGGTGGTTTCCGTGCCGCGCGAAGTAAGGTTGGGCGACCTGGCGCTCGGGCTGGCGCGGCCCATCGCGCCCATCGTGCTCTCCGCGGGTCTCGGGTACTCCGTCGCCGGCGCTTCGCCCGGCGACGGACGGCCTGCCGTCGTGCGACCGCTGATCCCCGCGACCGTCGCCGCGGCCGTCCAGGAGAAACAGGAGGGTCCCTATCGCGTCCGGCTGTTCACGGAGCAGGAGATCCAGTCCCTTCTTCGCGAACTCCAGATCGAGTACAAGTACCCGGAGAACGTGCGCGGCCGGGTCGCCCTCCGCACGCCGCCCCTCACCGAGGCCCAGGGCCGGGCCATCCTGGCGCGCTTCTTCGCCAGGAACCGCATCGGGTTGCGCGAAGGGGTCCGCTTCCAGAAGGGCGGCGTGGACTTCACGCCCGACGGCTACGATCCGGAGAAGAAGATCGGATTCGAGTTCGTCCCCGACACGGGAGAGGAGGACCTGACCGCCGACGAACTGGCCGCGCTGGAGCGCGGGATCGAGGGGGAGCATCTCCTCGTGCTCCGCGGGGCGGGCGGATACCTGCCCAAGCCGCGGGATGTCGTCGTCCAGATCGAGAAGGCGGCGAAGCTCTTCCTCGAGAAGCTCTATCGCGACGGCGCGCTCGGCCGCGCGCGCGAGATCGAACGGCACACGGACGATCTCCTCTCGGACGACGGCGCGAAGAGCGCCCGCGCGGCGGATGCCCTCCGCAAGATCGGCCCCGAGGCGCTCTGGTGGCTCCGGAAGCACGGCGAGGACGCGCGCGTCGCACCCATCATCCGCGGGATCTACGAGGAACATGTCCGTCCGGCGCTGGACGCGCTGGAGGACGACCGGCTCGAGGTGCGCGACGACGCGACGGAGAAGCTCATCGGGTTCGGACCGGCGGTCGCTTCCTACGTGGAGGAGCGGCTCCGTCAGACGAAGGGCGATTCCGAAGTCCAGGCGCGCTGCGAGTACATCCTCAAGGCGCTCCGGGAGGAGCGGCCATGAACGCGGCCCTCCACCTGACGCTGGGATGCAACCTCCGCTGCGCGTACTGCTACGCGGGAACGAAGGTCGACCGCTCCATGTCGCCCGAGACCGCGCGGGCGGCCGTGGATTTCCTGGTCGCGAGGACGCGGCTTCACGGCGGCGTGCTCCGCCTCACCTTCTTCGGGGGCGAGCCGCTGATCCGCTTCGATCTCCTCCGGCTCATCGTGGAGCGCGCCCGGACCGGCGCGGACGTGCGTTTCCACGCGATCACGAACGGGACGCTCCTGACCGAGGAACGGCTGTCGTTCCTGGCGAGCCACGGCGTCGAGGTCACGGTTTCCATCGACGGCACGAGGGAGATGCACGACGCGGAGCGGCGGACCGTCGGAGGCCGCGGGAGTTTCGATCTCGCGATGGCCGGGGCGCGAAGGCTGCTCAAGGCCGATCCGTATGCGAAGGCGAACATGGTGATCACCCCGCGCAATGCGCCGCATCTCGCCGAGGGGGTCCGTTTCCTGCGCGAGACCGGCTTCCGCTACCTGGACATCGCCCCCGACTTCGGGGCCGAGTGGGACGTGACGTCGCTGAGGACCCTGCGGAAGGAGTACGCGAAGCTGGCCGACTACTACGTCGAGTGCCACCGGGCGGGGACGAAGATCACGATCACGCTGCTGGACGACAAGATCCGCGCGCACGCGCTCAACGACGGCCGGGCGGAGGGCGCCCCCTCCGGATGCGACGCGGGCGGGTCGATGCTGTCGATCGCGCCGAGCGGCCGGGTCTATCCTTGCGTGCAGGACGTGGGCGACGACGGTCCCGCCGACGAACCGCGGGCCATCGGCGACGTCTTCCGCGGGATCGACGAGGGGCGGCGGGCCGCGTTCCGCGCCCGCATCTCCGGGACCGCCGAGGAGTGCCGCGGGTGCGCCTTCGCCGGTCGCTGTCACAACTACTGCGCCTGCGCGAACCGCCGGGCGACGGGCGACCCCGGCCGGCCGTCGGCGTTCCTGTGCGAGCACGAACGGATGTTGATCCCGATCGCGGATCGCGCGGCGGAGATCCTGTGGCGGGAGCGGAACGCGCTCTTCGTCGGGCGGACCTACGATCGCGCCTATCCCGTGCTCTCGTACGTGGAGGAGGCGCTTGCAGGAACGGGACGGAGATCTACGTCTCCATGGTAGGGTCCGCGTACGCTACGGCGGTGTAGCGGGCGTTACGTGCGGGTAGCATTCCCCCCGCGATCGGGGCGCGGTCGCGAGAGGCACGCATTTTGCGCCTCGCCGGGCTCAAGGAATGGGGCCGGGAAGTCCGATAACCATTGTAGATGGGTTGCATGCAAGGAGAGGTAATGCGGCAGACGAGCCCGGACCCGGTCACCGTCCTGATCGCGCAGGTCAACGAGATCCGGTCGAGCAGCGACGACCGCGAGGAGACGCGGGTGCGCCTCCGCGATGCGCGCACTTCGCTGGCGCAGGCGCTGTCCCAAGCGCTGCCCGCGCGACCCCGCCGGGCGGCGGGGCGGTAGCCGTCACCCCTTGACGAGCCCGTTCTCGCAGCGGACCGGCACGCCGGCGCGCGAGTAGTAGGTCTTGTCCTTCCGCCTCGGGATCCGCCGCCTCCGGATCTTCGGATCGATCGCGTCGTCCACGTGGTACACCCACGCGCGACCCCACAGGGACACCGGCTTTGCGCCGTGCCGCCGCAAGCGGTTGCGCAGGTCGCTGTCCTCCTTGCCGATCCCGTCGAAGTTCTCGTCGTAGCCGTTGATCGCGTAGTACACGTCGCGGTCCACCGAGATGTTGCAGCCGTACACCTTCGGCTTCTTCGTGTTCCCGACGAGGACGCCGAAGCGGCTCTTCCAGTGGTGCACGAAGAACTTCCAACGATCGCCGGCGGTGAGCTGCCCCTCGAACTCGCCGGCGCGGACCTTCTCCTCGCTGAGCGTCGAGCAGTACTCCGCGGAGAGTTTCACCCAGCCGCCCGTGCAGAACGCCCCCGGGGCGCAGTTTTCCGCGTGGACCTTCACGAAATCGCGGTGGGGAATGCAGTCGCCGTCGGAGAGCAGGAGGATGCGGCCTTCCGATTCGCGCACCGCGGTGTTCGCGATCTTCGCGCGCCGGTATCCCCGGTTTTCCTGCCACACGTGCTTCACCGGAACACCGCCCTCGCGGCGGAAGCGTTCGACGATCGACTTCGTCTCCTCGTCCGAGCCGTCGTCGGCGACGACGAGCTCGAAGTCGCGGAAGCTCTGGCGACGATATCCGAGGAGCGCGTACGTGAACGCGTTGGGCTGGTCGAAGATCGACAGGATGACGCTGACCTTCGGGCCGCTCATAGGCGGGCGATTATATCAACGATCCGCCGCGCGCGCGCGGCCCAGGTGTAGCTCCGGACGTCCCCCCGCGCCCTTTCCGCGAGCGCCCTCCCCTCCGCGATCGCCCGACGCGCCGCTGCCGCGAGCGCCTCGGGGTCGCCTTCGCGAAAGAGCAGTCCGTTCTCGCCGTCCCGGACGACGTCGCGGATCGAGGGAAGATCGCTCGCGATCACGGGGATCCCGGCCGCCATGTACTCGAAGAGCTTGAGCGGGCTCGCCGCGATCTCCTGCCCGTTGAGCGCGCGCGTGGGGACGACGCCCACGTCGCCGCGGCGCAGCCGTCGCGCGATCTCCTCCTGCGGCACGAAGCCGCCCCACTCGATCCGGTCTTCCACGCCGAACTCGCGCGCCCGGGCGCGGAGCCCGGCGTCGTCGCGGCCTCCGAGGATCAACGCTCCCACGCCGGAGAGCCTCGCGACCGCCGCGATCATGACGTCCACGCCCTTCCAATCGTGGAACTGCCCGGCGTACACGAGCCGCGCGGGGCCGGCGGCCGTCGGGGGCGGGAAGCGCGCGAGGTCCACGCCGTCCGGGATCACCTCGATCGGCGCGGACGGGGCGAACCGCTCGCGCACGAGATCGCGGAGCGGCGACGTGATGGTCACGATTGCGCGCGCGGCGGCGACCGCGCGCGCCGCGGCCTCCTCGAACTTGTGCAGCTCGATGACGACGGGACCGCGCCGGGCGGCCCACGCGGCCAGGCGGAGATGGCGCGCGTAGAAGACGCACCCCCGCGCCCGCCAGATGCGGAAACGCGCCGCGAGCCCCGCGATCCCCTTGTGCGTCGTCGGAAGCCACTCGACGACGAGGTTCGGATGCGGCGCCAGCCCGTAGGCCGCGAGCCCCTCCTCCGCGCTGCGCACGGGACGCTCCGGGTTGCGCCGGACCATCAGGGTCACGCGCGCCCCGGCCTCCGCGAGGGCGCGGCAGGTGTTCAGGATCTGGATCGAATGCGCGTGATCCGACGGGAGGCGGAACGGCTGGAGGTATCGGATCTCAAGCACGATGCCACCACCGGTCGAGGACGAGGATCGTCCACATCTGTTCGCCGTCCAGCCGCGGCGGCCTTGACGTGCGGAGGACGCCCGCGCTCGCGAGGCGACCGAAGGCGTCGCGCAGGATCGCGGGCCGCTCCCGGATCCAGCGGCGCACGGGCATGCTGAAGCCCTTCTTCGGCCGGGCGAACGCCTCCGGCGGCGCGACGCCCCGGAGCAGGCGCCGCAGGATCCGCTTGCCCTCGCCGCCCTCGCGCACGAGCTTCGAATCCAGCGAGAGCGCGAACTCGACGAGCCGGTGGTCGAGGAACGGCGGCCGCACCTCGAGCGAAACCGCCATGCTCGCACGGTCGGCCTTGACGAGGATGTCGTCCGGGAGGAAGGTGTGCATGTCCGCCCACTGCATCCGCTTGACGGGGTCGAGATCCCCGCGCCAGTGCGCGCGGAAGTGCCAGAGGGGATCGTAGTCGCGGTCGATGAACTCCGGCGCCAGGAGCGCGCGCTTCTGCCGGACCGTGAACACGCCGAGGAGCGCCGCGTAGCGCTCGAAATCGTCCGCCCCGCGGCGGTGGAGCGAACGTCCCGCCGACGAGAACGGCGGCAGGACGCCCGCGAGGGCGCGCGCGGCCCGCTGCGGCCGCATCTCGAGCCATTTGCGGTACCAGCCGTAACCCGAAAACACCTCGTCGCCGCCCTCGCCCGAGAGCGCGACCTTCACGTCCCGCCGGGCGACGCGCGAGACGATGTGCGTGGGCCACGCGGAACTGTCCCCGAACGGCTCGCCGACCATCCGGGGCACCGCGTCGAGGGCCTCCTCGACTTCGATCGCGGCGACCGTCTCCTCGCGGTGCTCCGTGCGGAAGTGCTCGGCGACTCGCCTCGCCTGCGGCGCCTCGCTGTGCTCCCCCACGTCGAAGCCGACCGTGAAGGTCCTCGGCCGGTCGAGGTGCGCCACGATGGCGGTGGAATCGATGCCGCCGCTCAGGAAGACGCCGACCGGCACGTCGGCGAGCGTGTGGCTCACGACGCACTCGCGCAGGAGCGGCCGCAGTTCCTCGAGCGCCGCGTCGGGGTCGGATCTCGTGACGGCCGGATCGGGAGACCAGTAGCGCGAGAGCCGGACGCGTCCGTCGTACGCGAGCGTGTGCGCGGGCGGGAGCTTGCGGATCGTGGAGTAGATCGTCTTCGGGGCCGGGACGTACTTGTAGGTGAAGTAGTCGGCGAGCGCGGTGCGGTCC
The DNA here is from genome assembly GCA_016190175.1 of Planctomycetota bacterium. Taxonomy (GTDB): domain Bacteria; phylum Planctomycetota; class MHYJ01; order MHYJ01; family JACPRB01; genus JACPRC01. The sequence continues at coordinate 14,407 of JACPRC010000145.1, read as the reverse complement.
AGGTCGCGCGGCGCGACCTCCAGGAGGGCCCCGATCTCCGAGGCGAACGCGAAGGCTCCGGGGCGTTCGGCGTAGAGGAACGGCTTGATCCCGAGGCGGTCGCGGGCGGCGAAGAGGACGCGCCGGCGCGAGTCCCAGATCGCGAAGGCGAACATCCCGCGCAGCTTCGCGACGCAGCCCTCCCCCTCGCGCGCGAAGAGATGAAGGATCACCTCGGTGTCGCTGTTCGAGCGGAAGGGCCCGGGCAGATCGCGGCGCAGCTCGCGGTAGTTGTAGATCTCGCCGTTGAAGACGATCGTCAGGTCGCCGGACGTCATGGGCTGGCGCCCGGCGGGCGAGAGATCGAGGATGGAGAGACGGCGGTGGCCGAGCGCCGCGCCCGGGCCGGCCCAGACGTCGCCGTCGTCGGGCCCGCGCATGCGCATGCGCTCCGTCATCCGCGCGACGACGTCGCGTCCGCCTCCCTCCCCGACGATTCCGGCGATTCCACACATGGGTTCACGGCCAGAAATGGCGGCGCGCGACCGTCGCGCGCATGACCCTGCGGACCCAATCCCGGCGCCGGAGCCACAGCTCGCGATCGCGGCCGATGTAGCGGTGCAGGAAGCGGAGCCGGTCCGCGCGGGTGGCCGTCCCGACCACGGAGGCGTTGAGCTGCGCGAGGTTGAAGATCCGGTCCGCCTCCGGGACCTCCTCCGAGAATCGCACGCGGTCGATGTCGACGAACGAGAAGCCGCGTTCCGTCACGAGGATGTTGGAGGACTTGAGGTCACGGTGGCATGCGCCGCGGGCGTGCATCCTGCGGACCGCCCGCGCGAGCGCGAACAGGAAGGCGTCCCGCTCCGCGCGTCCCATCCGCGGGAATCTCTCGCGCACGAAGTCGCCGAGGTTCGGCGCGTCGATCCACTCCCCCACGACCCAGCCCGGCCCGCAGGCGTCGAGACGGGGAGTCGGGATGCTCCGGAGCGACAGGGCGTGGGCGTTGCGCCAGATCCGCCGCGCGGCGCGGCTCCGTTTGAGGAAGCGCCCGCCGGGGAGCCGCTCGATCGCCTCGTCCCCCCCGTCCGTCGCCGCCGGAAGCGCATCGATGCCCGCTCCTTTGCGGCCGTACACGTCTCCCCGCACCCCGAAGCCGGTCCCCTCCCGGACGCAGCGGTCCTCGCGCCCGCCCCAGTGCAGGTGCCGCAGCCGGCGCAGCCGCTCCCAGAGGTCGAGAAGTCCTCCTCGATCCCGGACGCCGTACGCGCGGAAGAAGCGGTGGACCTCGGTGAGCGGGACCATGTCCGAAAACGACATCGCCATGAACGCGACGCCGCCGAGGCGCCGCGCCGCGGAGAGCCGGCCGCGGCGCGCACGATGGACGTCGAGGACGAACATCTCGTCGTCCCGGACGAGGACGTTTCCCGCATGCAGATCCTGGTGCTCGAAGCCGGCGTCGTGGAGCCGGCGCAGGAGCGCGGCGACCGAGGCGAGATGGCGGCGCACGTGCGGGGCGCCCTCCGCGATGAGCGAGTACAGGTCGCGCGCGCCCGCGATCTCCTCGGTGACGAGGTAGGTGCCGCGGGCGTCCCGCGCGGTTGCGACCGGCCGGGGGCAGGGAACGCCGGCGCGGGCGAGCGCCCCGAGCAAGTCCGCCTCGCGCCGCGCGCGGTCGCGCAGCAGCTTCGGCGCGAACCGCTTCACGTAGAGGCCGGCGCCCCGGACGCGCCAGACGGTGCGGGCCGAGTTCTCCTTCACGACCTCGCCCTCCAGCTCGCCGCGGAACCAGCGCTCCACGTCGGGACGCCGCCCGGGAACGGTCGCCGTGATCTTGGGCACCATGAGGAAGACCGGGAGTCTAACCCGGATTATTCATGAAGGCGAGAGCCTTCATGAGTAATCCGCCCGCGGCGCGTACCGCGGTGGGCAACAGTCGCGCCGCGGGCCGACGCCGAAGCGCGCGACAGACTGTCGCGCGCAGGCGGAGGGGTTGTCCAGCGAAACCCCGCCCTTTCCGGGAAAGGGCGGGGTGAAGCTGCCCTCGCCCTTGACGCGCGGTGGCCGCGTGTCAAGGGCGAGGGCGCCGCTTCATGTCGGCGGCGAAGCCGACATGAATAAGGCGGGCTAGACGATTCGCGTCGCGGATGGAAGTGGCGCGGCGCGCGGCAGCGCCGTACAATCCCCGGCCCATGAGGTTCTCCGTCTTCGCTCGCGATCCCGGGTCCGGCGCCCGCGTGGGTCGCATCGATACCTCTCACGGCTCCTTCGACACCCCCGCCTTCATGCCCGTGGGGACGAAGGCCGCGGTCAAGACGATGCCGCCGGACGCCCTGCGCGCCGCGGGCGTCGAGATCCTCCTCTGCAACACCTATCATCTCGCGCTGCGTCCCGGCGAGGAGACGATCGCGAAGCTCGGCGGTCTCCAGAAGTTCATGGGGTGGCACGGCCCGATCCTCACGGACAGCGGCGGCTACCAGGTGTTCAGCCTCGCGCACCTGCGCCGCGTGACGGACGAGGGCGTCGAGTTCCGTTCGCACCTCGACGGATCGACGGCTTTTTTCACGCCGGAGCGAGTCGTCGAGATCCAGACGAAGCTCGGAAGCGACATCCTGATGCCGCTCGACGAGCCGTCGCCGCACCCGTGCGAGCGGCGCGAGGCCGAACGGGCCGCGGGACGGACGCACGCCTGGTGGAAGAGGAGTCCGCAGCCGCAGGACGGCCGCGCCCTCTTCGGCATCGTCCAGGGCTCCACGTTCCCCGATCTGCGGCGGCGGTGCGCGGAGCAGATCGCCTCCACGGACCCGCCGGGGTTCTCGATCGGCGGCCTGAGCATGGGGGAACCCGCGAGCCTGCTCTACGAGATCGTGGAGGGGACGGCGGCCGCGCTTCCCGCCGACCGGCCGCGCTACCTGATGGGGGCCGGGACGCCCGCCGACATCGTGCGGGCCGTTCTCGCCGGCGTGGACATGTTCGACTGCATCCTCCCGACGCGGCTCGGGCGAAACGGCTGGGCCTTCACGAGCGGGGGAATGCTCAAGGTCCGCAACCGGCGTTTCGAGTTCGACGAGGCTCCGCTCGACCCGAAGTGCGGCTGCCCGTGCTGCCGGCAGTTCACGCGCGCCTACCTTCGCCACTGCTTCCACGTCGAGGAGATCCTCGGGCTCGCGATGCTGTCGTTGCATAACCTGTATTACTATTCCGCGCTGATGAGCCGCGTGCGCGAGGCGATCCCGCGGGGCGGCCTGCGGGAGATCCTCCGCGAGGTCGAATCGACGGGGCCGCCGCTGCGAGGAAGACGATAGCGATCAGCCCTCAGCCATCAGCCGGAGGCTGACGTCTGATTGCTGAAAGCTGAGGGCTGATTGCCGATAGTATGTGTGGAATGCGTCGTCTCCTCTCCCTCAGCGTTCTTGTCGCGGGCTGCCGGACGTTCGTGTCGGACGGCGAGCGCGAGTACCGCGCGGGAACCCGTGCGGCGGACCGCGGGATCGCGCGGCGCCATTTCGAGAGGGCCTGCCCCCTCCTGCTGGACGACGCACGATCCGCCGCCGACGATGCGGCCGAAATCGCCTTCCGCTCGATGCTGGTCCGCTGCTGGATCGAGACCGGGCGGGACGAGGAGGCCGATCGCGAGATCGACTGGGTGGCCCGGACCTTCCGCACGATTCCGGTGAGCGACGCTCCCGGCGACGGCGCCGTGCTGCATCTCTTCGGTTCGGCCCGGGCGCTTCTCGACTCCGAGCACGCGGAGGACCCCGCGGCCCGGATGGAGTTCCTCGATCTCGCCGTCGTCGAGAACATGCTGGCGGAGAGCCGCATGCGGCAGGGGCCGGGCCTGCGATTCGCACTGATCCGGCTGGTGCGGCTGCACCGGCAGGCGGCCGCTGCCGCGCTGGCGCTCTACGATCTCGGGTGGCGCGACATGCGGCGCCGGGCGGCCCGCGCCCTGGAATCGGCCGCCCTCCTCTGCATCGGACGACCGGACGACGCCGAGTTCCGGAGGGAGAAGGACGCGATCGACGAGGTGCGGAGGAGGCTCGCTCAGTAGGAACCGTATCCCACGCGCGTCTCCTCGAACGTCGCGCGGTCCAGCTCCTCGAGAAAGCGGGACGGACGCTGGATCACGCCGAACAGGTTCCGCTCGTCCGCGACGATCGGGCGGACGAGGTAGAGCTGGTCCTTGGCGCGCGTCACGGCGACATAGAAGAGCCGGCGCTCCTCCTCCTCGCCCCCCTCCTCCTTCACGGCGCGCGCGTCCGGGATCTTCCCTTCGCAGGCCCAGATGAGGAAGACGGCGCGCCACTCCAGCCCCTTCGCCTGGTGGATGGTCGAGAGGACCAGCGCGTCGCCCTCCTCCCCCTCCTCCACCGCCTCGCGGCCCGCCACGGTGTTCGACAGCGCCAGCTCGGACAGGAATGCGTCGAGGCCCTCGTAGCGGAGCGCGAAATCCGCGAGCCGCCGGAGGTCGTCGATCCGCGCGTGGAAGTTCGTGTAGGTGGCGGCGAGGTAGTTCTCGTAGCCGCCGTCGACGACCGCGCGGATCATCTCCGACGGCGACTTTCTCATGGCTTCCGCGCCCAGTTTCTCCAGAAGCGCGACCAGCTCGCCCCACCCGCGGCGCGCGCCCGATGGGACGGCGCGGAGGACGGCGTCGGAGCGGAACGCGGTTCCCGAATCCCGCAGCGCCTCCCAGATCCGCTCCGCGGTAGCCGCGCCGATCCGCGGATAGAGCCGGAGGACCCGCTTCCAGGAGATTTCGTCCAGCGGGTTGTCCATGATGCGCAGAACCGCGGCGACGTCCTTCACGTGCGCCTGCTCGAAGAAGCGCAGGCCGCTGCGGACGACGAACGGGATCCCGAGCCGCGTCAGCTCCATCTGGAGTTCCATCGAGTGCCAGTGGGCGCGGTACAGGACAGCGACGTCGCGGAAGTCCATCCCCTCGTCGCGAAGTTCGAGGGCCCGCTGCGCGACGAAGCGCGCCTGATCCTCCACCTCGCCGCACGTCACGATCTCGGGTCGGACGCCGGGCGCGCGGGAGGCGTGCAGCGTCTTCGGGAACTGGCGCCGGTTGTTCGCGATCGAGGAGTTCGCGAGGGCCAGGACCTCGGGGACGCTGCGGTAATTCGTCTCGAGCTTGAAGACGCGGCACGAGGGGAAACGCTTCGGGAAGTCGATGATGTTGCCGAAGTTCGCGCCGCGGAACGAGTAGATCGACTGCGCGTCGTCGCCCACGACCATGAGGTTCCCGTTCTCGCCGGCGATCCGCTCGACGATCTCCGCCTGGAGGAGGTTCGTGTCCTGGTACTCGTCCACCAGGATGTGCCGCCAGCGTTCGTGCTGCGCTTCGCGGACCTCGGGATGCCGCGCCACGAGCTCGCGCCAGCCCGTGAGCAGGTCGTCGAAGTCCAGGAGGTTCAGCTCGCGCTTGCGGTGGCGGTACTCGTTGAGACAGCGGACGAGTTCCCCTTCGACGTCCGCGAACACCGCGTGCCGCTCCGCGAGGACCTTCTCGAAAGGCCGTCCGGTGTTCACCGAATAGCTCCAGATCTCGAGAAGGACGTCCGGCTTGGGCGCGGTCTTGCACTCCGCGACAAGCCGGCTCCTCCCGAGGACGTCGTGGAGGAGGTCCCTGGCGTCCTCGCGGTCCAGGATCGTGAAGTTCGGACGATAGCCGAGGATCTCCGCGTGGCGTCGGATCACGAGGTTGCCGACGTGGTGGAACGTCCCGCCGGTGACGCGCGCCTCCCCTCCGGTGAGGGCCTCGACGCGGCGGAGCATCTCGCGGGCGGCCTTGTTCGTGAAGGTGAGGAGGAGGACCTGGGCGGGGGGAACGCCGGACTCGATGAGGCGGGCGACGCGATAGGTCACGGCGCGCGTCTTGCCGCTGCCCGCGCCGGCGATGACAAGAAGGGGGCCGTCGCCGGCGGTGACGACTTCGAGCTGGCGGGGGTTGAGCTCCTTCTCGTAGTCGATGCGGAAGAGAGCGCCGGTTTGGGGGCGGAGGTGGTATTCCTTCATTCAGACCACGGACCGCAGACCACGGACCACAGGAGACGACAGACGCTGTGGTCTACGCTTCCCTGTGGTCTGCGGTCCGTGGTCTGTGGTCTACGCCTTCTTCTCGCCCTCGGCCGGGGGGGCCTTGGCCTCAAGCTTCTTCTGGATGCGGGCGAACTTCTTCAGCCGCTTGTTGAGCGACTTCACCTTCTTGCGGAGGGAGTGCACGTACGCGTTCGCCTGAACCTTCTTCATGCCCTTCGTGAGGTCCGAGAGCTGCTTGTTGATGATGTCGGACTGCTTCTGCGTGCGCTTCTGCCGATCCTCGAAAGGGAGCACGCGCGCCTTGCGGAGGCGGCGGTGGAGGCGCTTGAGCTGCGTGCGCTTGGAGCGGTCGGACGAGGCGAGCGTCTTCTGGATCTCCTCGCGCAGCGCCGCCATGCGCTTGCGCAGTTCCTCGATGATGGGAGCGTTCTTTTCCTGCTCCTCCTTCTCCTCGGTGGACTCCAGCTCCGCGATGCGGGAGCGCGCGCGGCCGAGGCGCCGGTGGAGGGCGCGGAGTTGCTTATGCTTCGACTCCCCGTCGAGCTTCTCGACCTGGTTCTCGAGTTTCTTCAGGCTTTCGGTGCCGGGCTGCTCAACCATCCCTTTTTCACTCCAAGCGAAGGAGGCGTAGTCTAGGCGGGGTCCGGCGGCCGGTCAAGAGAAATCCGGGCATCATGCTTCAACAAGGGCCTTCTGTCGGCAGGCGCGTCGCAAGAACTGCGGTAGGCTTCCCCTCAGCGCCTGGTCCAAGAGTCTTACCCCGGTTTGAACCATGAATCCGGGCGAACGCGGGCCGCGGCGCCTCGGCCCTCCGCCGCGGTTTCTCCGCCGCGATCGCGACCGTCATGAGGACGATCGCGACGGTCCCGACGGCGAACCAAAGCCATCCCAGGAGGCGGAGCGTCCCGAGATGGGCCGGTGCGCCGATCCCCAGCGCCTCCGCGCGCCTGCGATAGTAGCGCGCATAGAGCAGCACGATCGGCCCGAGGAGCGGCCCGATCATGCAGAAGAGGAACATCCCGACGGCGGAGGCGATGACGCTGTGCAGGACCTTCTCTTCGATCTCGGTCTTCTGCAGCGAGCGGTTGATCTCCTGCGCGACGCCTCGCTCCTGCTGCCGTTTCAGCGAGGCGTCGAGGATCTCCTTGCAATGAGGGCACTTCCTGGCGGCGGCGAGGATGGACTCCGCGCAATAGGGGCAGCGGACGCGCACCGGCTCCGCGGGCCGGGGGCCGCAGACGGGGCACGTCCCGGACACGGGATCGAGCGGTCCCGCGCAGCGGATGCACAGCGGCTGGTTTCCCATGTCACGCCCGCCCGGAGCCTATCGCACTCCACCCGCGACCGCGGCCACCCGGGCGAGAACGAGGATGACCCAGAGGATCGTGACGATCGTGCCGATGACGATGCCTCCCGTGGCGCGTTCCGACGAGCCGTACTTCTGGAAGGTCTTGTTGGCCGAGCTGCCCGTCACGATCGCGGCGGGTCCGAGGATGATCCCGAAGCAGAAGATGCCGACGATCCCGTAGATGAGCGCGTTCTTCGCCTTCTTGCGCGCCTCCGTCAGTTCCACCTCCTGCTGGACGTCCCGCGCCCCGCCCATCGGCCGCTGCTGCGCCCGCATCGCCGGGTCGAGCGCCTCGCCGCAATGGCGGCACACCTTCGCCTCGATCTGGATCTGCTCCGCGCAGTACGGACACGCCTTCATGCCCATGGTCTCCTCCGGAATTCGGATCCTCTCGGGGACGGATCAGCCGCCCCGGCGACACGACCACAGGAAACGCGCACCATCAGCCATCAGCCATTAGCTCTCAGCACCCCCCTCGCGGCGCACATGGTTCGACGTCGCCGCGCCGAAGGCGGACGGCTGATAGCTGAGCGCTCACGGAGAAACTATAGCCCATCACGGCGGCGATTGCGCGAGGAAAGGGAACGCCTCGACGAGGGGCGAGGGCGCGGGCGGCGGCGTCTCGCCCAGGAGCGCGCGGAGCTGGAGCGCGTTGGCGACGCCCTTTCCCAGGAAGTGGTTGTTCGTGATGACGAAGATCGCATCGGCCCGTCCTTCCATCTCGCGGATCCGCGCGGACCAATCCCGCAGCTCGTCGGGCGAATAGAGATAGTCGTACTTCTGGTCCCGGCCCGCCTCCTTCGAGAACCACGCCTTCGCGTTGCGTCCGTGAAGCCGCACGTACCCCACCGGTCCGGTCACCAGAGTCGTCCCCGTGATCGCCGTGGAGGAGCGGGGCTGATCGATGTTGCAGAAGGAGAGCTTGAGCGCGCCGAGGAAATCCAGCGCGTCGAGCCACGAGCGGTGGCGGACTTCGACGACGAGGGGCGCCCATTCCGCGAACGCCTCCGCGACGGCGCGCACGCGGTCGCGCGACTCGGGCGCATCCTTGAAGTGCCACGGGAACTGCATGAGGAGCGCGGCGAGCTTGCCCGCCCGGAGGAGCGGCACGAGCCCCTCCTGGAAGAGTCTCACGTCGGCGGGTGTGAAGCCCTCCTTGCCGTGCGTGAACTTCTCCCAGAGCTTCGCCGTGAAGACGAAGCCGTCCGGCGTCCGGTGCGCCCAGCTCTCGGACATCCTCGCCGACGCGGGCCGGTAGAACGTGCTGTTGATCTCGATCGTCGGGAACAGGGAAGCGATGAACGCGAGTTCGTCGAAGCCCGGGGGACGCGGGTCGGGGTAGACGCGCCCCTTCCAGTCCTCGTACGACCATCCGGCGGGGCCGATTCGGAATCCCATGCGCGGTTCCATGTTATAGTACGGGCATGGTCGGGGTGCGAGCGTTGATCGTCGACGGCGACTCCATGTCGCCGACGATCCGCCGCGGCGAGACGGTCCTGGTCGAGGATCGGGCGCCGCGGCGGGGCGAGGTGGCGCTCATCGAGAGACCCGACGGACTGCTGGTGCATCGGATCCTGGACAGCGTGGGCCCCTGGGTCGTCCACGCCGGCGACGCGAGCGCGGCAGCGGGGATCGCGGGGATCGGCGAGGTGGCGGGACGGATCCCGCTGCCCGCGCGGCGGGACGTCCCCGCGCTCCGGCACGCGCGCCTGCTGGGGATGTTCCTCCGGGCGGCCGCGGTCCTCCATCGCATCGGCATCCGCCCGGCGGGGCCGCTGAGGGCCGCGGCGGCCCGCCTCAAGAACCTGTTGCGCTGGCCGGCCCCGTAGTTCGCGCCGGGGAAAGACGACCCCTCCGGCGCTCCTGCGTCGAGGGCCTCACTCCTCCGGGCGCAGCGCCGCGGCGCGGCCGGTGCGCCCGTCGATCCGAACCTCGATGGACCGCGGGAACCGGACGTGACGGACGGATCCCACCTCCGCCTCGACGGGGAGACTCTCCAGCCAGTCCCAATCGAGAAAGGCCCGGTCGCTTCCGTGTGGGACAGAGAGAAAACCGATTCCCAACGCGGTCATATTCTGGAAGAAATGGGTTCCCTGGGAGGGGTCCACGTTGAAACCCGCAAGCCCCGCCTCGATCAGGACTCGCACCCCGGAGATCTGGCCCCAATTCACCCCGATGCCCAGCCAGGGATCGAACGATCCCCACCGGCCGAAGCCGATCAGCACATAGGGGCGCTTCTCCGCGGCCAGCCGCGCGTTGATCTCGCCGATCTCCTGCGCGATCTGCGGGGTGCGCGCCCGGTCGAATCGCCGGGGAACCACATAGACGATGTCCCGGATCTCGCGCTTCACGCCGTTGCCCAGGGCGCTGTGCGTGTGGCACCAGGACCGGCCCAGGTGCTCCTTGCCGACCTGCACCATGTCGCGTTCCCCCCCCGTCGCGAAGGGCCGGATCTGCAGCAGCGCGAACACCGGCTTGGCGTCCTGCCCCTTCATGTCCACGGCGAACTCGATCTCCACAGGGCAGCCGAGAGCCTCCCGGGATGCGACCAAGAGGTCGGAAAGCAGGGGAGGGAGAGGGATCTCGTTGTGCTTGAGGATGGGGGCGAAGGTCACGATCCGGGGGCCGGGACGACCGAGCGAGTCCCGGACGACGTTGTCGTCGGGGTCGTAGGTGGAACCGATCCGCTGCAGGACGCCTTGCGTCTCCGCCTCGCTCAAGTCGAGAAGCTGGAGCGTCCCGTCGTAGTTCCCGCGCTTCCAGTCCTCTCCCGGATCGTCCAGGTCCAGCCCGTAGAATTGCGTCTGGCTGTCGTGAAGCCAGTCCTCGGGGGTCGGGTACTGGGGCAGAAGCTGCGGATACTTGGGGCAGAACCGCAACGTGGCTCCGCCGTCGACCACCATCTTCCCCATCCCCAGGGCGAGCTGGGCGACGCCGTCGGTCGGGAGCATGTGGGAAACGGGATAGAAGTTGTAGGATTGGGCGGCGCCCGAGAAGGTCGGGTAGAAGTAGCGGCCGTGGGGGGATCCGACGACGTCCTGGACCACGACGGCCATCGCCTCCTCCTCCATGCGGTGGCCGATGTTCCGGAAGTACCCCTTCACGTCGGGGCCGAAGGTGGAGGCCCACACGATCTTGACCGCGGAGACGAGCTGGGCGAGTCTCTGCTCCGCGTCCCGGGCGTTGTTGGGCAGCATGATGGTCGCGTACAGCCCCGCGAACGGCTGGAGATGGGAATCCTCGAGCAGACTCGAGGAGCGGACGGCGATGGGTCTGCGGACATTCTCGACGTAATACCGGAGGTTCCGGGCGAGATCGGGGGCGATGGGGGCGTCGTCGAAGCGCCGGCAGATCTCCCGGATGTCGTCGCACTCGAGCGCGAATCGGCGGAGCTGATTCCGATCGAGGAACGACGAGAACTCCTCCGCCCCGATCACCATCGTGTAGGGGACTTCGATCCGGAGCTCCGGGTACCTGGCGGCGAGATTCGATCGCGCGAGCAGGTAGCGCAGGAAGGCGATGGAGCGTCCCTTCCCGCCCATCGACCCCTTCCCCAGGTGGAGGAAGCTCCCGTATTCCCGCAGACGCCTCGGCGAGAACTGCGCGACCACGTCGCTCTGCTTCTCCGCGAGCCCCTGCTCGATCACGTCGGCGATGGCCTTGCGCACCTCCTCGGGGTTCGGGAAGTCGCTCACCTTCATGGGGCGCAGCCGGTCCGCGATCGTCAGCTCGGTCCGGGCCACGAGCCAGTGGGAGAAGTGATTGCGCTCCGCGTGCCAGACGACGGACTCCGCGGGGACCCAGCGGAGGACGCGGCGCATCTCGTCCACGTTCGCCGCCCGGGCGACTTCCGAGCCGTCCGGCATGCGGAAGACGAAGTCGCCGAAGCCCATGTACTCCACGACGAAGGACCGGAAGTCCTCGAGATGGGAGGCCGAGTTCTTGTCGAGGAAGCGCACCCCGAGCTCCTGGGCCCGCCGGCCGTTCCGCTCGGGCTCGTTGGACTGCAGGAGAATGGGCATGTCCGGGACCTCGGCCCGGACGGCCCGCGCGAGATCGAGCCCCGCCTCCCCGTCCGGCTTCCGGTCCCGCCAGAAGCGGATATCGGAGATCACGCCCACCATGTAGGGCCGGTACTTCCGGTACAGGGCCATCGCGTCCTCGTAGGTCTCCGCGAGCAGCACCTTCGCCCGCGAGCGCATCCGGAGCTGCCTGTGCAGGTCGTTGAGGCTGTCGGCGATGAGGGTCTGCGTCAGGTCCATGATGACCTTGTACGTGGCGCACAGGAGCGACGAGTACTGCGCGACCGTGTCCTCGATGATGAGCACGACCCGCACGCCGCCCGTCGCGGTGTCGTGGTCGACGTTCGCCAGGTCCTCGATCGACTTGACGATCGCCAGGAGCACGTCGGGGTTGTTGTTCCAGAGGAAGACCCGGTCGATGGGCTTGCGGCTCCACGGGGGAGGCACCTGCTTCAGCTCCGCGGGATCGGTCAGCAGAAGGACGACCGGGAGGTCGGGAGACTTTCTCTTCACCTTCTCCGCGAATGCGTAGGTGTCCATGTCGGGCAGGTGCTTCATGCACAGCACGAGGTCGATGGACTCGGTCTGGATCAGCTTCAGGGCCTGGGTGCCCGTCGAGACGCTCCGGATCGCGGGGACGGTCTTGAGCCTCCAGCCGACATACTGGTCGAGGAGCTTGTCCCCGAGGAGGCCGTCCTCCTCCAGGACGAAGGCGTCGTAGAGACTGGAGACGAGCAGGATCTGGCGCACCTGCTTCCCCATGAGGGAGCGGAAGCCGTCGAATTTCGGCTGGTAGTCGATGGGCTCCATGGCGCCTCGTTCCGCCCGTCCCTCTCTCGCGGCGGGCCGGGTCCGATTATACTCCACTCGGCGACAATTCGCGGCTTCTCTTCGGCAAGCGTTCCGCCCTCAGCCGTCGGCTCTCGGCCGACCTCTCACGCCGTGCCGCGGCCGACGTCACCGCGGTGAAGGCTGACGGCTGAAAGCCGAATGCTTGAGTCCGCCGCAAAAAGGTCTCTTCCGCTCGGCGGACTCACCCTGAGCGGAGGCCGCTTTGTAAGCGGCCGGAGTCGAATGGGTTCGGCTCGCCTGCGGCTCGCTCACCATGAGTCGCCCGCTAGGTAGCATTTTTACGGGCGACTCATGCTTGCCTCTTTGCCTGAGAAGCTCAAGTCATGGCCGCGCAGGGCAAATGCCCGCGCGTGGCTTCCGGGGTGAAGAGCCGGCGGGCAAGGCCCCCCCTGCCCGCCGGAGTGATCGGTCTCGACTAGACGACTCCCTGGTCCATCATGGCGTCCGCCACCTTGATGAAGCCGCCGATATTGGCGCCGGCCACGTAGTTCACGGAGTTGCCGTCCGTGCCGTAGCGCACGCACTGCTCGTGAATGGCTTTCATGATCCCGTGCAGGCGCTGATCGACCTCCTCGCGGCTCCAGGACAGCCTCATGCTGTTCTGCGACATCTCGAGGCCCGAGGTCGCGACGCCGCCCGCGTTCGCCGCCTTCCCCGGCCCGTACAGGATCTTCGCCTCGAGGAAGAGATGGACCGCCTCGGGGGTCGAGGGCATGTTGGCGCCTTCGGAGACCACGTAGACGCCGTTCTTGACCAGGTTCGCGGCGTCCTTGCCGTTGATCTCGTTCTGGGTCGCGCTCGGGAAGGCGCACTGCGCCTTGTGGTTCCAGAGCGGATTGTAGTCGAGCTTCGGATCGGCCGGCGTGTAGACGACTCCCTTGTACTTGTCGGCGTACTCCTTGATGCGCCCGCGACGGACGTTTTTCAGATCCATGACGAAGGCGAGCTTCTCCGGCGTGATCCCCGCCTCGTCGTAGATGTAGCCCGCGGAATCGGAGAGGGTGACGCACCTGCCGCCGAGCAGGTTGACCTTCTCGACCGTGTACTGGGCGACGTTGCCCGAGCCCGAGACCAGGCAGGCCTTGCCGGCCAGATTCTGGTTGCGGGTCTTCAGCATCTCCGCGGCGAAGTAGGTGGCGCCGTAGCCCGTCGCCTCCGGGCGGATCAGGCTGCCGCCCCATCCCAGCGCCTTGCCGGTCAGCACGCCGGTGAACTCGTTGCGAAGCCTCTTGTACTGCCCGAAGAGGAAGCCGATTTCGCGGCCGCCTACCCCGATGTCGCCCGCCGGGACGTCCGTGTCCGCGCCGACGTGACGGCAGAGTTCCGTCATGAAGCTCTGGCAGAACCGCATCACCTCGTTGTCCGACTTGCCCTTGGGGTCGAAGTCGGAGCCGCCCTTGCCGCCGCCCATCGGCAGCGTCGTCAGGGAGTTCTTGAAGACCTGTTCGAAGGCCAGGAACTTCAGGATGCCGAGGTTCACGCTCGGGTGGAACCGGAGACCGCCCTTGTAGGGCCCGATCGCCGAGTTCATCTGGATGCGATAGCCGCGGTTCACCTGGATCTCGCCCCGGTCGTCGAGCCAGGGGACCCGGAACAGGATGACGCGCTCCGGCTCGCAGATCCGTTCGAGGATCTTGGCCTTCCGGTACTGGGGGTTCTTGTCCAGATGGGACCAGATCGAGTCGACGACCTCCTGCACGGCCTGATGGAACTCCGGTTCCCCGGGGTTCTTCGCCTTGATCTTCGCTACGAATTCACCGGCGGCCTGGGACATGGTGCCTCCTAACGAATTGAAAACGGAAGTCGGGATATCGCCGAGAGATGCGTAGAAGCCTCAATCGCGGCACATCATTGCAGTCTCCCGGATGCGAGTCAAGGCGAACCCGCCTGCGGAAAACGACGCCCGCCGCCCCCGACTCCGCGGCGGCCTTCGGCCACCGCTACGCCTGGCCACGCCGGCGCCTCTTCGGTCCGGGGACCGCGAAACGCGGCGGGGCACGCGGCGTAGGCAGGTCGCCGAGGCGCTCAGGATGGGCGGGCCGCACGGCTAGCCGAGGCCGGAGCGCGACACGGTGTCGCGCGGAGGCGGAGGGGCTGTCCAGCAGAGCCCGCCGGAAGCGGGCGTAGCTGCCCGAAGGGCGCCGTTTCACGTCGGCGGCGAAGC
>JACPRC010000149.1 GCA_016190175.1 Planctomycetota bacterium | reverse complement strand
CGGCCAGCGACGTGGCGGTCGCGATGGAGATGGGCGCGGACGGCGTCCTGCTCAACACGGCGGTCGCGCAGGCGGCGGACCCCGTATCGATGGCGCGGGCGATGCGGCTTGCGTGCGAGTCGGGCCGGCTCGCGTACGAGTCGGGCCGCATCCCGAAGAAGGACTACGCGACGCCGTCCAGTCCGATGGAAGGGAGGATCCGATGAGCCGGAACGCCGCGGTCAAGGGGATCGTCCTTGCGGGCGGGCTCGGCACCCGTCTCTTCCCGCTCACGCGCGTCACGAACAAGCACCTCCTGCCGATCTACCGCAAGCCGATGATCTTCTACCCGATCCAGAAGCTCGTGAGCGCCGGCATCCGGGACATCATGATCGTGACGGGCGGGCCCTTCGCGGGCGACTTCCTCAAGCTCCTCGGAATCGGGAGGGAGTTCGGCCTGCACGACCTCCACTACACGTACCAGGAGGGCGAGGGCGGGATCGCGGAGGCGCTCGGCCTCACGGAGCACTTCGCGGAGGGCGACCGGATCTGCGTCATCCTCGGGGACAACATCTTCTCCGGAGAGATCGCTGAGGCGGTCGGCCGGTTCCGGGAGCAGAAGTCCGGCGGGAAGATCTTCCTCAAGGAGGTGCCCGACCCCGAACGCTTCGGCGTGGCCGAGCTGCGCGGCAAGAAGGTGACCGGGATCGAGGAGAAGCCGCGGAACCCCAAGTCGAAGTACGCCGTGACGGGGATCTACATGTACGACAACGACGTCTACGAGATCGTGAAGACCTGCAAGCCCTCCGCGCGCGGCGAGCTGGAGATCACGGACGTGAACAACGCGTACGTGCGCCGCGGCGCGATGACGTGGGAGCTGCTCGACGGGTGGTGGACGGACGCGGGGACGTTCGATTCGCTGCTGAAGGCGAACACGCTGGTGCACGGGACGGTTGCGATGCACTGAGCCGGCCGGGCTATTCCCGCGCCTTCAGGTGCTTCGTCAGCGTGAGCTGGTTGCCCTGGGGGTTGTACTCCAGCCGGTCGCAGCAGCGCAGCATCAGCATGATCCCGAGCCCGCCCATCCGCCCCTGCTGATGGCGCTCGCGCGCCGCGCTGATCGCGTCGCGCGTGGAACCCGACTTCACGAACTGCTCGTGATTGAAGCCGGGACCCTGGTCCCGGATGACGAGCGTGATCTTCTCCGCGTCCAGGAGGTACTGGATCTCGATCGTCTTCTCCTTCCGGTACTTGTTGCCGTGCTGCGCCGCGTTCACTACCGCCTCGCGGAACGCGGCGCTCACCGCGACCTGCCCCTCTTCGTTGAGCCCGCTCGTCTCCAGGAGCTTGTGCGCCATGTCGATGACGCCCTCCACGGCGGTCTCCGTCGTGGGAAGGCGCAGGTTGACCTGCTGCTCGAAGATCAGCTCCTCCTCCGCCGTCCGGACGATCTCCGCGTCCGCCTGGTCCAGAAGCTGCCGGAACTCGAAGGGCTGCGTGAGGTTCTCGTCCCCCGAGATCGCGACCTCGGCGGGAACCCGGAAGGACGCCTCGCTCGGATGGAGCAGGATGAGCGGGACCGAGTTCGTCTCGCGCCGCACCTTCAGCGCGTAGCAGAACTTCTGGTGGTCCTCGAAGAGCGCGTCGAGGATCACGAGGTAGGCCTTCCCCGTCTCGATCTTCACGAGGGCGTCCACGACCTTCGTGAAGACCTCGATGTCCCATCCCGCGTTCTCGAAGTAGTACTCGAGCGTCTTGGCGAAGAAGTCCCGCTCGGGCACGACGAGCATGATGCTCGACGTCCGGACGGACTCGACCTTCTTGCGGAAATCGTCCGCGGCGGAGAAGAGGATGCGGCCGGCGGTTGAGATCGTCCGCGCCGGAGCGAAATGGAGCGCGGACACGGCGGGCTTGATGAGCCGGTGGCCCTTCGGCTGCTTCTCGATCTCGGGGCGCTCGCGACGGACCTCGAGCGTCCCGAGGTCCTCGATGACGACCTTCTTCCCCTCCAGGAGCTGGTTCTTCGCCGCCTCCAGGATCGCGTCCACCATCGCCCGGACGCGGCCGGGGTCGCTCTCCCCGAGCCGGGTGCACACGTCGCCGAGCACGTCGGCCTTGGGAAGACCCGGCGGCGGCGTCCCGTCCTTGCCCGCGGGAGCGAATCCGCCGAAGCCGGGCAGCGGAGCCTCCATGCCGCTCAAGATCGCGGCTTTGAGGGAATCGGCCAGGGCTTCGACCACCTTCTCGGTCCGATCCGCGGGCAACGGTCCCGCGGCGAGCCCCTTCGAGAGTTCCCGGAGTTTGATCTCCCCCATGGGCGGCTATCTCGCGGTCTCCTTCTCCCGCGCGGCTTCGATCTCCCGCGCCTTCCGGGCGAGCTCCTCGCGCGTGATGATCCCCTTCTCGATCAGGAGCGGGATCAGCGCCTCGCGGAGCTGCATCGGACTCATGCGGTCCGCCGCGGGCTTCCCCTCGTCCTCCAGCTCCCGGAGCAGCTCGTCCTTGCTCTTCTCGCGCACGGGGGACTCGGCGGCCCCCTCGCGGTAGAACAGCTCCTTGATGCACTTGAGGATCGCGGACCGCGAAGCCAGTTTCATTTCGATCTTCGTGTCCGTCAGCGCGAGCTGCAGTTCTTCGATCGCCTCGTAGTCGAACGGGTCCGACGTCGCGATCGTGAGCATGTGATGCCGGTACTCGATGGGAATGACGTTGTGCTTCTCGATGAGTTTCCGGGGGATCTTGTGGACCAGGTTCTCCGGCAGGACCAGCTCGGCCAGGTCGACGACTTGAAGCCCCTGCTGCCTCGCGATGAAATTGACGAGGGTGTGGTCTTCGATGAACCCGAGCTTGACGATGATGGCCCCGAGCTTCCCCCCGACCTCCTTCTGGAAGTCGATGGCCATCTTGAGCTGCTCGTTGGTGAGGAGCTTCTCCCTGACGAGCATGGCCCCCAGACGAGCTCGTTCTTCCATGTTCGTTCGCGCCGGAAAGGGAAGGTCGCTCGGGCTCCGCGAGCGATTCTAGCCCTGCCCGGAGAAGGGTGTCAACAGAAAGGCGCGGGGCGGGCCTCCGGGCCCGTGCGGACACCCTCATCGATGACGGCGAACTCGCGGCGGAGGTGTGCAGGCGCCTCCCCGAAGCGGCACGGGCGGAATTCGGCCGCTATCTGGAGAAGAACGGGCGGGCGCGGGAGCTGGCGCGGGCGACACGGAAGTAGCTACCCGCCTCCGCTCGCCGAGCCGAGCGAGGCGGGGCGGAAGCGGGTATCACGCCGAAGCCTGCCGCAGGCGGGCGAAGGCGGATTCCCGCGGCCGGCGAGCTTCGGCGTGGTGGCCCGGGGGTCCATAGCCCCGGCGCGCTGCGGTTCGTCCGGGCGACAACAAGGGGTCATTCGGAACTCGATAGGGGCCTACTGCCGCAGCGTCCCGCCCAGGTTCACGGCGATCGCATCGACGATTCCCTTCACCGCCGCGTCCGCCTCGTCGCCCGTCAGCGTACGGTCCGGCGCGCGGAACGTCATCGAGAAGGCGACGCTCTTCTTTCCCGGCGGCACCGGCTTGCCGCGGTAGACGTCGAGGAAGCCGATGCTCTCCAGCGCCGGCGGCGCCGCCGCGCGGACGCACGCCTCCAATCGCGCCCACGTCACCGACTCGTCCAGCACCACGGCCAGATCGCGCCCGACGGGCGGCGTGCGCGAGAAGTCGCGGAACTTGCGGTCCAGCCGCGCTTTGCGGCAGATCTCCTCGAAGTCGAGCTCCGCGGCGCCGCTCTCCGAAAGGTGCGCGGTCACGTCGCCGGGGCACAGTCCGACGCGTTCCAGCACGCGCTCGACGAGTCCCTTGAGATGCGCGTATCCTTCCGGCGTCGCGATCCCGAGCACCTCGCGCTCCCCGAATCCGTCCGGCGTCTCGAAGTACACCTTCACGATCTCGAAGATCGGGACGAGCGGCTCCTTGTAGTTCTCGTTCGTCTTCAGCACATCGAGGAGCCCCGGCGCGAGCGACTTGCGGAGCCTCCGGTCCACGTTGCCCGCCGGGTCGCGCAGCGCCACGGGATCGCCCGGCGCCCACCGGTCGTCCTTGACGTCCGAGAAGCTCCACGTCAGGACCTCGAAGCATCCCATCCCCGTCAGCGCGGAGCGAACGGCGTCGCGCACGAGATCGTCCGGCCGGTCGCTCGCGACGCGCGTGCCCAGGTCCGTGTCGGACGGGATCTTGTCGTAGCCGTCCACGCGCGCGATCTCCTCGATGAGATCGACTTCCGAACGGATGTCGCGGCGACGGGCGGGCGGGCGAACTCCGGAGATGAAGGGGCCCACGCATCCGAGCTTTCCGAGGATCTGGTAGATCCGCTCGTTGCTGATCGACGTTCCCAAGACGGCGTTGACCCGGTCCAGCCGAAAGCGGATCACCCTCCGCTCCGGGGGGCTCACAACGACGTCGACAGACCCCCTTCGGACCTTCCCGCCTGCGAGTTCCGCCATGAGCTGCGCCGCACGGCGCGACGCCCACTCGATCGTCTCCCAGTCCACGCCGCGCTCGAAGCGGTAGCTCGATTCGCTCGACAGGCCGAGCCGGCGCGAGGTGCGGCGGACGGAGACCGGATCGAACTGCGCGCTCTCGATGAGGACGTCCTTCGTTCCTCCGTGGATCTCGCTCTCCTTGCCGCCCATGACCCCCGCGACGGCGACGGCACGCTCGGAGTCCGCGATGACGAGCATCTCGGAATCGAGCGTGCACTCCTTCCCGTCGATCGCGACCATCTTCTCGCCGCGGCCCCGCCGCACGACAATCGCCGGGCCGCGGAGGAGCTCCAAGTCGAACGCGTGGAGCGGCTGGCCGCACTCCAGGAGCACGAAGTTCGTGATGTCGACGATGTTGTTCACCGGACGCAGCCCGGCCGCATCGAGCTTCTCCTGCATCCACGCGGGCGAGGGACCGACCGTGACGCCGGTCACGATACGCGCGACGTACCGCGGGCAGAGCGATTCGTCCTCGACGGCGACGGGAACCGGCCATGGCTCGGCTTCCGCGAACTCGACCTTCGGCTCGCGCACGGGCTTGCCCGTCAGAAGCGCCAGCTCCCGCGCGATCCCCAGCATCGACAGCAGATCCGCGCGGTTCGCAGTCAGCTCGAGGTCCAGCACGCCGCCATCGGCACCTTCGATGCCTACGCCGGCGAAGACGAGGGTCTTCGCGACTTCGGCGGGGGAGCCGAGATCGACGTAGTCGCGGAGCCAAGACTGAGGTACCTTCATCGGGTGATCCGGTGATCGGGTGATCGGGTCATTTCAGAATCAACGACCGTACTTTGCGGTCCGATAGGACGCGGAGAATATGGCGACCAGTTCATTCGCCTCTCTCAACAGCTCGTTCTTGCGGAACAGCCCGGTTTCATCCGGCAGCTCCAGCCGGAAAACCGTCTCGTCCGCTTCTTCGACCACCACTCCCATCTTGGGCACAAACTCGGCCTTGGATCTTGCGCGACCCGCCGCGCGATAGTTGGCCCCTACGGATGTCCCGGCCTTGAGCAATTGCTTCCCCATGATCCGGGCATCCTCCGTCTTCGGCAGGACGCGAAATGTCCTCACAATCTCAAGAGCGAAGGCCTTTGTCCGTCTTCTCAGCTCTTCAGGCGTCACAGATCACCCGATCACCCGGTTTTCAGAACTGCCTCAAGAATCCGAAGTGGTTCTCATAGAACAGGCGGATGTCGGGGATCCCGTACTTCAGCATCGCGATCCTCTCGATGCCCATCCCGAACGCGAAGCCCGTGTTCTTCTCGGGGTCGATCCCGCAGTTCTCGAGCACCTTCGGATGGACCATGCCGCTGCCGAGGATTTCCATCCACCCCGACTGCTTGCATGCGGGGCAGCCCTTCGCGCCGCAGATGAAGCACGAGACGTCGACCTCGGCGCTCGGCTCCGTGAAGGGGAAGAAGCTCGGGCGGAAGCGGATCTTCGTGTCGGGGCCCCACATCGACTTCGCGAAGAGATCGAGGACGCCCTTGAGCTTCGCGAAGGTCACGCCCTCGCCGACCATCAGCCCCTCGACCTGATGGAACATCGGCGAGTGGCCCGCGTCCGGCTTGTCGGGACGGAAGACCTTGCCCGGCGCGATGACGCGGATCGGCGGCTTGCGCTCCTTCATCGTCCGGATCTGGACCGGCGACGTGTGGGAACGCAGGAGGTACGGCTTCCGGACGTAGAACGTGTCGAAAGCGTCCCGCGACGGGTGCTCCAGCGGGATGTTGAGCGCCTCGAAGTTGTGGTACTCAGTTTCGATTTCGGGCCCGTAGACGACGTCGAAGCCGAGCCGCTGGAAGAGGCGGACGATCTCCTCCCACGTGCGGTAGACGGGATGGCGGCGGCCGGGCTCCGGGGCGCGGCCCGGGAGCGTCTTGTCAACGGCGGGTCCGGCGGCGACCGGCGCCGGGGCGGCGCCGTTCAGCCGGGCCTCGATTTCGGCCTTGAACTCGTTGACGCGCCTGCCGGCGGCGGCCTTCTGATCGGCCGGGAGCCTGGCGACGATGCCGAAGAGTTCGCGGACCATCCCCTCGCGACCGACGTACTTCGAGCGCAGCCTTTCCCACCTCCGCTGCTGCTCCGGCGGGCAAGCCGGCGGGGTGTTCGTCTCGGCCTCGAGCTGCGCCCGGATTTCGGAGATTCTGACTTCGAGGTCCATCGGGCTGGGTCCTGTGTCCACCGTCCTGGGTCTCTGTGTCCCGACGTAGGACGGCGGACGCGTCTCAGGCGAGCGCCTTCTTCGCCGTCTCGACGAGCTGGTCGAAGCTCTTCGCGTCGCTGAGGGCCATCTCCGCCATCATCTTGCGGTTCACCTGGACGTTCGCCTTCTTGAGGCCGTTGATGAAGCGGTGATAGGGGATGCCGCGCATCTCGCACGCGGCGTTGATCCGGACGATCCACATGGAGCGGTAGTCGCGTTTCTTGATGCGCCGGCCGCCGAAGCCGTACGCCTGGGCGCGCATCACGGTCTCTTTCGCTGCGCGATAGAGCTTGTGCCGCCGATACCCCTTCGCGCGCTTGAGGACCTTCTTGATCCGGGCGCGCCTGGCCGGTCCGCTGCTGACTCTCATGTCGGTTTCCTATCTGCCTACCAGAACGAGGATGTCCTTCGCGTCGTGCCGGCCGTCGAACGAACGCCAGCGGCGCATCTTGCGGCGGCGCTTCGCGGCCTTGCCCGACATCAGGTGCTTCTTGCCGGCGGGTCGGAAGAGGACCTTGCCCGTGGCGGTCACCTTGAACCGCTTCTTCGCGGCCTTATTGGTCTTGAGCTTGGGCACCGGTTTCTCCTTTCGATTCGCCCGCGGACGCCTCGGCGGCGGGCGGATTCGCCGGAGCCGCGGGAACAGCCGAGGCCGGCGCGGTTTCCGGCGCCCCGTCCGAGAGGATCTGCGCGCCGTCTTCCGTCTTCGACTTCGGCGCCTCAGCCTTGGCCGGCGAGGGTTTCACCCCCGGCTTCGGAGCCAGCGTAATCTGCATCCGCGGACCCAGCATGCTGATGTCGCGCTCCACCTTGCCGATGTCATCCAGCGCCTTCTTGATCCGTTCCATCAGTGCGCGGCCGATCTCCTTGTGGGCCTGCTCCCGCCCCTTGAAGAAGACCGTGACCAGCACCTTGTCCCCGTGCTCCAGGAACTCGCGCGTATGCTTGACCTTCGTGACGAAGTCGTGCTCCTCCGTCAGGGGCCGCAGCCGCACCTCCTTGAGCTGCTGGACGTGCGTCTTCTTCTTCGCCTTCCGGCTCTTCCTTTTCTGCTCGTACTTGAACTTGCCGTAGTCGAGCAGCTTGCAGACCGGCGGGACCGCGTCCGGCGAGACCTCCACGAGGTCGTACCCCCGCTCGCGCGCAAGTTGGCGCGCCTGGTCCGTCGGAACCACTCCGATCATCACGCCGTGATCGTCGATGAGGCGTACCTGCTTGACCCGGATCTGCTCGTTCAGCCTGTGTTCAGGCTTCGGCGGCGGGGTTCTCGGAAAGGCCAATCTCCCTCCTCAAATTCACAAGGAAATCGTCCGCCCTCACCGGGCCCAGATCGCCTTTCTTGCGATCCCGGACGGCCACGGTGCCGGCCTCCCGCTCCCTCGCCCCCACCACCAGCATGTAGGGGACCTTCTGGAGCTGAGAGGCCCTGATCTTATAGGAGATCCGATCGTTGGACAAATCTATTTCGCAACGCACGCCCGCGGCGGCGAGCTTCGCGCCCACCTCCTTCGCGTAGCCTTCGTCCTTGTCGGTCACGGGCAGGACGACGGCCTGGACCGGCGACAGCCACAGCGGGAACTCCCCGCCGTAGTGCTCGGTCAGGACGCCGATGAACCGTTCGAGCGACCCCAGGATCGCGCGGTGGATCATCACCGGATGGTGGTACTTCCCGTCCGGCCCCTCGTACTTCGCGTCCATGCGCTGCGGGAGCTGGAAGTCGAGCTGGATGGTGGAGAGCTGCCACGGGCGGCCGAGCGCGTCACGCATGTCGAAGTCGATCTTCGGGCCGTAGAACACGCCGCCCCCGGCGTCGATGGAGTAGGTGACGCCATAGTCCTTGAGCGCCTTCTCCAGCGCCGCCTCCGCGCGGTCCCAGGTCTCGGCCTCGCCGAGGAACTGCGGCGGCCGGGTGGCCAGGCGCGCGGCGAACGGCATCCGGAAGACTCGTCCGTAGACGTGGTTCACGAAGTCGATCTGCCCGCGAATCTCCTGCTCGATCTGTTCGACCGTGCAGAAGATGTGGGCGTCGTCCTGCTGGAACTTGCGCACGCGGGTGAGCCCCGCGAGGACGCCCCGCAGCTCGTTGCGGTGGAGCGGGCAGAAGTCCGCGATCCGCATCGGAAGTTCGCGGTAGCTCCGGCGCCGGTGCTTGAACATCAGCACGTGGCTCGGGCAGTTCATCGGCTTGAGCGAGAAGTCCTCTTCGTCGATCTTCAGGAGGAACATGTTCTCGCGGTAGTGCTCCCAGTGGCCCGAAAGCTCCCATAGCCCCTTGTTGAAGAGCTGCGGGGTCACGACCTCCTGGAAGCCGCGCTTGCGATACTCGGCCCGAATAAAGGAAAGCAGCTCGTTGTAAATGACGGTGCCCTTGGGGAGGAAGAAGGGCGCGCCCGGACTCCAGTCGTGGAACATGAAGAGTTCCAGTTCCTGGCCGAGCTTCCGGTGGTCGCGCTTCTTCGCCTCCTCGCGGCGGGTCACGTACGCCTGGAGCTCCTTGTCGTCGTGGAACATGAGGCCGTAGATCCGGGTGAGCATCTTGTTCGCCGCGTTCCCGCGCCAGTACGCGCCGGTGATGCGGTCGAGCTTGAAGGCGCCGACGCGGCCGGTGGAGGGGACGTGCGGCCCCTCGCACATGTCCACGAAGTCGCCGTCGGTGTAGATCGACGCGGTCGCGTCCGGGATGTCCTTCAGGATCTCGAGCTTGTATCCCTGCCCCATGTCGCGCATCCGCCGGACGACGACCTCCTTCGGCAGATCCTCGCGGACGAAGGGGACGTTCTCCTGGACGATCTTGCGCATCTCGGCTTCGATCCCGGGGAGGTCGTCCTCCGAGACCTTGCCCGGGAACTCGATGTCGTAGAAGAAGCCGTCGTCGACGGGCGGGCCGACGCCGAACTTGGCGTCGGGCCCGTAGAGGCGGCGCACCGCGCCCGCGAGGACGTGCGAGCCCGAATGGCGCTGGACCTCGAGCGCCTCCGGGGTGCCTTCCTTGAGGAGGACGAGATCGCACTCCGCGGGCAGCGGCCGCGAGAGATCCCGGACCTGCCCGTTCACCTTCGCCGCGATCGACGCCTTGGCCAGGCCTTTGGAGATGGACCGGGCCACGTCGAGCGCGGTGGAGCCGTCGGGAAACTCCTTCGCGCTCCCGTCCGGGAACTTGACGCGGATGGGCATAGGGGGTGCAAGTCTACTGTCGGCGGAGCGGCAAGTCAAGACGGGCGCGCGCCGGGCAGTTCCGACGAATACGCCCCGCGCTGGCGGGCGCCGCGGGGTGGACGGCGCGTCACAGCGCGGGCCGTGAGAGGGCGAGGGGGCGTCCGTTGCAGCGTCGGAGGGCTCTGCGGCGTCGGAGGGGATGTCGCGGCGGGTCT
>JACPRC010000148.1 GCA_016190175.1 Planctomycetota bacterium | reverse complement strand
GGGTCTTGAGCGTGCCCAAGGCGTTGCGTTCCTCCGGGGTCATGTCGACCCCATCCCGGCTGCCGACGATCGTGGAGAGCCCGGCCAGTTCCACGAGCCACACGGGCTTCGCGCGCGGGAACGACTGGACAATCTGGTTCATCCGCGCGCGCGCGTCCGCGTCCCTCTCCGTCTTGAGGCGCTCCTCGATCAGCGCGGCGACGCCCGGCCCGAACCGGCGCAGCTCGGCCTCCGCCGCGTCCCGGATCTCCAGGTCGTCCTCGGAGAGGCGGTCCATGAGTCCCGCGATCTCCTTCCGCTCCGCGTCGGAGAAGCGGGGTTGCCAGATCTCCTCGATGCGGCGGCGCTCCTCCTCGGTCAGCATCTTCGGCGTGAGCCGGCGCGAGCGCGGATCGCGCACCTGGACGCGCACCCAGGTCTCGTCGCTCACGATGCGGTAGGGTTCGCCCCACGGATCGTCGGGGACCTTGCCCAGCGGGCACCAGCCGCCCTCGGGCCAGACTTCGGCCCATGCCGGCTTCTCCCACAGGATCGACTTCCGCCCCGGCATCTCGCCGTACGTCTCGTGGAACGCGCGCACGGCCGCGGCGAGAAGATGGACCCGCACGCGGGCGGAGTAGTGCCTCTGGAGACGCTCCGTCGGTGCGCCCACCGGCCGCCGGCTCGGCGCGGGGAGTTCGATCGCGATGTCCTCGGCGTCGCCCGCGCCGCCGGGCTTGCCGTCCGCGCCGAGGCAGACGAGGGCGCCGCGGCGCAGCTCGAACGCGTTCCCCCACGGGTCCTTCGGCACCGCGCCGAGGACGAAGCCGCCGTCGGGCCAGAAGACCTCGGGTTCGAGCCGCTCGGGCCGCCGGACGAGATCCTCCGGCGTCTCCGGGTGGCGGCCCGTAAAGCGCGCATAGAGTTCGACCGAGCGCGCGACCTGCCCGCAAGCCGCGCGAGCGAGGCCCCGCCTCGACTGGAACGAGAAGTCGGAGTCGGGCATCTCCTCATCGAGCGCGAAGGCGGTCACCGTCTCGACGACCTGCTGGTTCCAGATCCTGATCTCGCGCTTCACGGGCGCGCCGTTCGACGGATCCACGAAAAGCCGCACCTGGATCGATTCGCGCCCGAACGACACCGACTTGAGGGCGGAGATGGTGTACTCGATGACGCGCAGCTTGCGCCCGTCGACGGTCTCGGTGCCCCCGTCCTTGACGCCGGCGGGGTCGATCCTCTCGCCGTCCTCCAGGGCGCCCATGGCCGACAGGACGGGAAGGAGGAAACTGGTCGCGACCGAGCGCCGGATGTCCTCTCCGACGGCGGCGATGGAGATGCGCTTCCTCCGCTCGTCCCACTTTCCGGTCCGGACGATCTTCCGGCCGTCGCACACCATCCGGCCTCCCTCGCCGGCGGCGGTGAACTCGATCGACCAGCGATCGGGTCCCTTCGCCTTCGTCGTCCCGGCGACCCGCTCGCCGGCGAAGTCGAGGCTGAACTCGATCCGGATCGTCCGCGCCTTCTCCGCGCGGTCGCGGAGAGACTGGAGCATGTCGGAGGCGGATGGGTCCTGCGCCGGGGCGAAGACGAGGAGGGGCGCGAGGAACCAGCGCATGGCCTACCTCTTCAGCTTCTCGAGAGCCTTCTTGTGGAGCGGGCCGTTCCGGGGGTGCACATCGACGTCCCCCGATTTCCGCAGGATGACGACGAAGTCCCCGTGCCCTTCGTCGTCGCACATGCCGATCGGGTCGCCGTCGCCGGTGGAGTTCACATCCGACGCGGGGCCCCAATAGGTGCAGATGCCTTTCTTCGGCTCGGTGTCCGAGAGCGGGCAGACCAGGTTGGTCGGTTCCGCGCCCGGGAGGGCGAGCCAGAAGGCGCTCCCCGTCTCGGAGGGGAACGCCGGGCCCTTCATCCCCCACGCGATGGATCTCCACATCGAGGAGAAGTTCTTTCCGCAGTCGCCGTCGGGATCCGCGCTCCGGGAGGCGGCGACCACCGCGGAGACGGGAGCGAGCTCGGCTTTCCACGCGGGCGGACGTTCGGGGAACTCCGCGGCCAGCCGCCGCAGGCGTCCCTGCACCTCCGGGTCCTTCTCCGTCGCGATCCTCTCCGCGACGATGGGGCCGACCATCGGCCCGAGCCGGACCAGCTCGTCGCACGCTTCCTTGCGGACGTCGTAGTCGTCGTCGAACAGCTTGTCCAGAAGGGCGCGGATCGCCTTCCGTTCGGCTTCCGAGACCCGCGGCTTCGCCCCCTCCTCCAGTGCGCGGAGTTCGTCTTCCGTCAGCCGCTCCGGAGAGATCGACCTCGCGGCGGAGTCCGCGGCCGAAAGGCGCACGCACTTCTTGCGGCAGTCGATCCGGAACGGTTTGCCCCAGGGATCGATCCACGGATCGCCGAGTTCGGAGGCGTCCTTCGGCAGGCGCTCCTTCGCGTCGCGGAACTCCTCGACGGCGGCGCGCAGGAGCTGGAGCCGGATTCGCGCGGCGTAGAACTGCCGCAGCGCGTCGGTGGGTGGGACGACGGCGCTCCGGTCCCCCGGTGAGACGGCGATCGAGGCGTTTCCGATCCGGACCTTCCCGTCCTTCCACGTCGCGCCCTTCGGGAGCGCGCCCCGCCAGAACCCGCCCTCCGGCCAGAAGGGGGCGTCGTCCGGCCGGCGCACCAGGTCCTCCAGCGTGCGCGGACAGGCGCCCGTGTAGCGCGTGAAGAGCTCGATCGAGCGGGCCAGCCGCGCGGCGGTCGCAGGATCGGGGTCCTGGAGGAACAGGGCCAGGAGCAGGACGCCCACGAGGCATAGTCTATCCCGCGGACGGCGATTCTGCTAGACTCCGGCAGGTGACCGACAAGCACAAGATCTCCCAGCGGGCGCAGGCCGTCCGGCTCAACTTCTTCGCCAAGCTGGAAGGGCTGCGCATCCGGCTCAGTCTTCGGCTCGACCTGCTCCAACAGGGGAGGAAGTTCTCGGAGACGCAGGATCAGGTCGCGTGGGCGCTCGGGGAGTTGGACCGGATCCGCCATCACTACGACAACGGGTTGCCCTGGCCCGCGGGGGGGTGGGACTGGGCGGTGCGCAACTCCTGGCCCGCGGAGAGCGACCTCCGGGAGGAACTGCTCGGGCTGGAGGGGGAGTACGTCAAGCTGGCGAACCGGAAGAAGGGAGATGGGGAGACAGGGGGATAGGGAGACAGGGGGATAGGGAGATAGGGGGATAGGGAGATAGGGAGATGGGGAGATAGGGAGATAGGGAGACGGGGAGATAGGGAGACGGGGAGATAGGGAGACGGGGAGACGGGGAGACCGGGAGAAAGAGGACATGGTTCAACACACGGCTCGATTCGGGAACACGCCGGAGGCGGCCCGCGTCGGCTTGAGCCCAGATGCCGGATTCCGGCTGTCGGCTCGTGCCGCGTGCCCCGTTGGACCGGTGCCGGACCGGTCCAACGGGGCGTGCCGGAATCCGGCATCGGGCATCCGGCATCAGGGATGCGCCCCCGACGTGGAGCGCAGCCGCGGCCCCCGCCTTCGCGAGGCCGAAGCCTCGCTCCAGCGAGGCGAAGGCCCGAAGTGTGACCCGTGTTTGAACCGTGATGCCAGAAAGAGAGAGGGTGTGTTCCAGATGGTCGCGCGAAGACCCGAACCATGAAGGGCTGGATCGTCTACATCGTAAGGTGCGGGGACTGTTCGTTCTACACCGGGGTGACGAACGACCTCGCCGCCCGCGTGGCGGCGCACAACGCGGGCCGCGGCGCCCGGTACACCCGCTCTCGCCGGCCCGTCCGGCTGGTCTGGTGCGAACGGCGGCGCGACCGCCGCGCCGCGCTCCGGCGCGAGGCCGAGA
The DNA here is from genome assembly GCA_016190175.1 of Planctomycetota bacterium. GTDB lineage: Bacteria > Planctomycetota > MHYJ01 > MHYJ01 > JACPRB01 > JACPRC01. The sequence continues at coordinate 6,516 of JACPRC010000148.1, read as the reverse complement.
TCAAGTCGTGGTCGCGAGCCGAGAAAATCCGTCGCTGCGGACTGGAAGGGCGTATAAGTAGGTGAGCATTCAGCCGTCAGCCGTCAGCCATCAGCCGTCAGCGTGGCGACACCGGCCGCGGCGCGAGGGGGCGGCTGAGGGCTGATAGCTGAGGGCTGAGGGCTGAACGCTTGATGATGCGGCTCCTGCTCCTGCTGCTCCTGCTGCCCGCCTTCGACCTGCGGGCTCCCGCCTACGCTGACGCTCCCTCCTTCGCTTCGGCTCCCGCCTTTACCGAAGCTCCGGCGGGCAAGCCGGCGGGCAAGCCCTTGACGCGGGGCTGGCCCCGTGTCAAGGGCAAGCAGACCGACCCGCAGGAGGAGTACCGCCGCCGCGCCGCGGCGCTCAAAGACTCGGACGCCGAGGGTCACTACCAGCTCGGCCTCTGGTGCGAGCGGCAGAAGCTCGCGGAGCCCGCCTCCGCGGAGTTCGAGAAGGCGATCGCGGCGAAACCGGGCCACGAGGGGGCGCGCGCGAAGCTCGGCCACCGGAAGATCGACGGCGTCTGGGTTTCCCGCCGCATCCTCGACGCCGTCGCGAAGGGGCTGCGTTTCCCCGGCGAGGAGGAGACGCGGAAGATGCGCTCCCGCGGGCCGTACTACGCGCGGGTGGTCGACATCTTCTGGGACCGGGAAAACTGGGCCGTTTCGCTCGCGAGGATCGACGAACGCGCGGGCGCCTTCATGGGGACGCTCGATGTCGAGGTGAAGTTCGGGACGATCGGGAGCTTCCCCGCCATGGGGGAGGGGACGGGCGGGCGCGGCGTCATCACGCTCGACATGAAGGTGCTGGCCGACTACGAGAAGACGATCGACGACTTTACGAAGCGCGCGGCGGGCGGCGGGACCGTCGCGGTGCCGCCCGCGAACACGCCGGCGATCATCACCCACGAGCTGGCGCACTGCTTCCAGGGGAGCGGTCCGCCCGCCTGGTTCATGGAGGGAATGGCCACCTGGTGTGCCGGCGACGGCCACTTCATCTATTATTATCGCTACGAGAAACAGAAGACGCTCGACATCGAGGCTTCCATCGGCCACAAATTCGTCTACGGAAGGGGATGGAGCTTCTTCGAGTACATGGACGCGAAACATGGGCGGAAGAAGGTGCAGGAGTTCGTCGCCCTCGCCGTCGCCGGCACGCTGCCGGCGGCCGGCGCCGCCGCCCGCGTCACGGGCAAGGAGTGGGGCGCGCTCAAGGCGGAGGAGAGGGAATGGTCCGCGCGGTGGATTTCCACCTATCGGTCGAAGTGAGACGCGGGGTTGACTCGGTCCCCCGAATGTCGGAGAATCCCGCCCCATGATGATTCCCCTCTGGGCGATCCTGGCGCTCGTCGCGCAAGACGATGGAGACCTCGGCCGGACCTACGCGAACCCCGACCACGAGTTTTCCTTCCGGCCTCCCGCCGACTGGTCGGCGAAGACGGCGCATCCCCCCGGCGTCGTCGAGTTCGTCTCTCCCGACGTGCCGCCCCAGGCGAGCCTCGTCGTCATCCACTTCCCGTGCAAGAATGCGACGCCGCTGGCCCACTTCAAGAAGGAACTCGACGAGTACATGAAGTCGAAGTACCCGGGGGCGTCGCCGCTCGTCGACCGTCAGGGGACCGTCGGGGGCCAGTCCGCGCTCCAGGTCGCGGTCAAGACGAAGGACCGCGCGGGTCAGGAGATCGTCGTCTATCGCATCGTCGTCCACCGCTCGAACCTGGACTATTACATCTTCGACGCCCAGTGCCGGGCCGACGGCTCCGCGCGCTGGCTGGCCCTCCTGGACAAGTCCGTCGCCACGTTCCGCATCGTCCCCTTCGAGGCGACCGTCGAGGAGCGCGCCGCGGCCGCGCGCGCCGTCCAGGTCCTGCGGGACGGCGCCATGACGCGCAAGGAGCTGGAGGGGGAGACGTGGCAGGGCGTCTTCATCGAGCGGCGGAAGGTCGGCCACCAGCGCCAGAAGCTCGCGGCCGCGACCGTGGAGGGCTCCCCCGGCTGGAGCTGCGAGAGCGACACCGTCCTGGACTTCAAGGAGGGCGGGCAGGACCGCACCGTCGTGCGCGGGTCGTTCACAGCCGACGGGCGCTACCAGAAGATCGACAGCGAGGAGACGATCGTCTCGGAGAAGAAGGAGGAGCTGAAGTACCGCTACTCGGCCGTCCTGCGCGCCGGGCGCGTCTCGGTGCGCCGCCACATGCGAGGGACCGACGAGGAGACGAACTTCACCGTCCCGGACGGGACCCTGCTGACCGAGGTCGCCGACGTTTTCCGCCGCGCCGTGGCGCTTCGCTCCAAGGAGACGTACCTCATCCCGACGCTCCATCCCTTCGAGGGGAAGACGGGGATCGAATGGATCGAAGTTGCCGGTAAAGAAAACGTCTCCAGCCGGTCGAATGAGACCAGGGAGGTCCTGATCGTCTTCTCGACGGCGGACCGGCGCCGGATGCTCCACTACTGGTACGAGTTGAACGGCGCGCTCTACGTGATCCGGGGACCGAAGCAGGTGTTCGTCATCCTGGGGTTGCCCCGGGACGAGGCGACGAAGCCGTAAAGGCGCGAGGAGAGGGAAGGGGGATCATGCACGTCGCGCTCCTGGCCGCCCTGCTGTTCCAGGTCAAGACGAGCACGCCCGCCGCGGACGACCGCGATCCCGCGCCTCCGTACGCCGGCGTGGAATACGTCGATCTCGACACGGTCGCCCGCCGGTACCAGGTGACGTGGACGAGCGAGGCCGCGACCGGGCGCGAGGTCCTGCGCGGCGACCGCATCACCGTCGTCCTCGCCCCGTCGCTCGACACCGCGCTCGTCAACGGCGTCCCGCAGAAGCTGCCGCGGCCCGTCGTCCTGGCCGACGGCCGCGTCCGCGTCCCCGCGGAACTCGCCCGGCTCGTCGACGGCTCCGCCGCCGCGCGCAGGATCGAGACGCGGACGAACGTCAAGCCGCCGAAGAAGAAGTGGTTCACGATCGTCCTCGACCCCGGCCACGGCGGGATGCACACGGGCGGCCGCGGCGGCACGGGCGTCGTCGAGAAGCAGCTCACGCTCGACCTGGCGTTCCGGCTCCGCCCGCTCCTCGAGGAGGAGGGCGGCACGGTGATCCTCACCCGCACGGACGACCGCCATTTCGACGACGACGTCCACCGCGACCTCCAGCACCGCGTGAACGTGGTCAACGGCGCGCGGCCCGACGCGTTCCTGTCGATCCACGTCAACTGGGTGCCCTCGCCCGACCCCCGCGGGTTCGAGATCTGGGTCCGCAAGGGGGATCGCGGATCGCGCGACCTGGCCGCGAGCGTGCGCGCCGAGCTGAACCGCGCGGCGGGAACGGAGGACCGCGGGATCAAGGACGACCGGGCGCTCTACGTCCTGCGCAACACGTCGTGTCCCGCGGCGCTCGTCGAGGTCGGGTTCATCTCCAACGTCGCCGAGGAGAGCCGTCTCTGCGACCCCGCGCACCGTCAGCGGCTGGCGGTCGCGCTGGCGGAAGCGGTGAAGAAGTACCTCGCGGGGCGCAGATAGGAGAATCCCGCCGGACGGCATAGCGTCCTCGTGGCCGGTCGAATGTCCCTTGCTTCGCTGTTTCCCTCCCCTATAATCCACGCCTGCATGAGAGGCTTCCCCATCCTCCTCCTTCTCGCCGCCTGTTCCAGCGGCCCCGAGCCCGACGTCAAGAGCCCCTACCCCTACGGCCGATACCTGGGCGCGCTCAAGCTGGCCGAGCACCCGAACGCCTCGAACGTCAGGACGCTCGTCGCGATGCTCGAGGACCCGGACCACCTGGCGCGCTCCGGCGCCGTCGTCGCCCTCGCGCAGATCGGGCGGCCGGAGTTCGCGCAGCACCTGATTCCCCGGCTCGATCCCAAGACGGAAACCTCCGCCATGGTCCGCGGCGACGTCTGCCTCGCGCTCGCGAGGCTCAAGAACCCCGCGGCGATCGATCCGCTGCTCGCGGCGCTCCAGTCCGATCCGGAGAGCGTCGTCCGGCGCGAGGCGGGGAAGACGCTCCCCGCATTCGGGAAGAAGCCCGCCATCCTCCGGGGGCTCTCCGCCGCGGTCGCCGACCCGGACGTCGGCGTCGCGTGGCGCGCGCACGTCTCGCTCCAGGAGCTGACGGGCGCCAAGGCGGTCGCCATGACGCGCGAGGCCTGGGACGCCTGGATCAAGGACCACCCGTGATCGTCCAGTTCCTCGCGGAACCGATCGACTACGACGGCACCGCGATCCACTCGCTGTGGGCCTACCGCCGCTTCGGCCTTCAGGGCGACAGCCTCCTCGCTTTCGTCGGCGGGTGCGACATCCCGTTCGACCATATGGTCGACCTCGAGGACGTGCGCCGCCGCAGCCGGATCTGGAGTCCCCGGATGCTCCACTTCATCGAGGAGCGGTTCGACACGGATCTCGAAAAGGCCGTGCTCCGCCAGCGGCTCCTCGCCTCCCTCGTGCGCGACGAGTTCGAGCGACTCGCCGGGCGCCGGATCGATCGCCGTGGAGACGACCTATTCGACGGCGCGAAGAAACTGTCGATCTCGATCGCGGCCGCGACGCCGGTCTCGACGAAGATCCACTTCGGGATCAACGTCGTCCGTGCCGACGGCCTCGACGTTCCCACCGAGGGCCTCGAGGCGTACGGCGTCGACCCGCGCGGGCTCACGGAGGCGGTCCTGAAGCGCTACGCGGACGAGATGGCCGGGGTCTTCGACGCGCGCACGCGCGCGCGGGGAGTGCCGTGAAGAACCGCCGCCTCTGGATCAACGTCCTGCGCGTCGTCTTCAGCGCGCTCCTGCTCGTCGTCCTGTACAAGCTCATCCACTTCGAGGACGAATACGTCCTTCCGAAGGACCGGCACGTCCCCGCGCGCGACGTGCGCATGGAGGGCGACGGTTACCGGGTGGGAACCGAGTGGTTCCCCGCGAAGGACGTCGAGCTCCGCGAGGGGTTCGTCTCGATCTTCCGGAGGATGAAGCGCACGACCTACCTCGCGATCGCCCCCGGCTTCCTGATCGTCTTCGCGCTCCTGGCGCTGCGGTGGCACATCCTCCTGCGGGCGCACGGTTTCCCCGTCGGCTTCGGCTCCGTGTTCGCCGTGACGTACATGGGAGGGTTCTTTAACAACTTCCTCCCCGGCAGCGTCGGCGGCGACATCGCGCGCGCGCTGATCGCCGCGCGGGGGGAGGAGCGCAAGGCCGCGCTCGTGGGGACGATCCTCCTCGACCGGATCGTGGGGCTGGCGGCGATGGTCCTCCTCGCAGCCGTGTGCGTCGTGCCGTTCGTGCGCGACCCCGCGATGCGCCGTCCCGTGGTCCTCGTCGGGATCCTCTTCGTCGGGATGGTAGGGGGCTACTTCGCCTACTTCAGCCGCGCCGTGCGCCGCCTCCCGTTCGTGAACGGGCTCAAGGGGAAGGGGAAGGTCGGGGAGGTGCTCCGCGACCTCGACGGCACGCTGCACATCCTGAAGCATCGGAAAGGGACGGTCGCGCTGTGCCTCCTCCTTTCGTTCCTCGCGCAGTCCGTGTGCATCCTCCTCATCTTCGGCCTTGCGCTCGGACTCCGGATCTCCGGCGTGAGCCTCGTGCAGTTCTTCGTCTTCGAGCCGATCATCTTCATCGCGACCGCGGTTCCGGTCTCCGCGGGAGGCTGGGGAGTGCAGGAATGGACGTACGTCCAGCTCTTCGGGCCCGCCGGCGTCTCCCGGAACGCGGCGGTGGCCCTGTCGCTCCTGTACAAGCTGACGCTGGTGTTCGTCACGGTCCCGGGTGGTATACTCTTCGCCTTGGGGGCCGCACGGAGGCGACGTGAAAGCGGAACTGGTTCTCAAGTCGGCGGAGCGGCAGGAGACGTACCCGCTCACCGGTGAGCGCACGACCATCGGGCGCAGCATCCACGCCCAGATCCGCCTCATGGACAAGCTCGCCTCGCGCGAGCATTGCGAGATCGCGCGCATGGGGGACCGGTTCGTCCTGCGCGACCTCGGCAGCGCCAACGGCACCATCGTCAACGGCCATGCCGTCGCGGAGCGCATCCTCGAGTGGGGGGACAAGATCCAGGTCGGCGAATCGGTCCTCGTCTTCTTCTTCGAACGGCCCGAGCCCGGCGAGGACTCGGACGTCGGGGTGACGAACCCGGGCGTGCCGGACGCGATGAGCCGGTTCCTCCGGATCACGGACGTGGACCTCCGCTCCGCGGCGGCCGGCGCAGGGGCCGGCGAGCTCTCCCGTCTCCTTTACGACGCCGCGCTCGAACTCCTTCCGAAGGGGAGCGTCGGCGAGGTCTGCGGCGCGCTCCCGCGGGCCCTCGTGCGGGGAGGCCGCTTCGGCCGCGCCGCCGTCGTCCTCTTCGACGAGCAGGGCGAGGTGACGGAGCGCTTCATCCGCGCCGGAGGCGACGCGCCGAGGCACCGCATCCAGCTCGAGGCCGGCGCGCTCCGCCGCGTCTTCCAGGAACGGGAGTCCTTCCACCGGCGCGGCGAGACGGTCGAGGAGATGACCTACTCCTCCGC
>JACPRC010000142.1 GCA_016190175.1 Planctomycetota bacterium | reverse complement strand
CGTCGAAGGTCTCCTGCACATAGGCGTTATTGCCCGGGATGAAGACGCCCTCGTGGAGCTTCTCCTGCCCCCCCCCCCCGTGGCCAGGCATCGGCGATCAAGCAGCACGCGATGGCCGCTTGCAGCGCGATGCGCTTCGACGGATTCATGGACCCTCCCCAAGAATAATGAACATAGGGAGTATACCTTCGGTCGCGGGACTTGCAAGATGAAAACGTGAACTTGATCATCATACTTCCACCGATTTCCAGTCCGCGGTCGGTGGCGGCTCGGCCCCGATCCCGTGCTCCTTGAGCTTCGCCTCGAACTGCGGCGGCGGCAGGCGGACGAGGTCCGCGGCCTTCAGGATGTCTCCGCCGGAACGGCGCAGGGCCTCCTCGATGCAGTCGCGCTCGAGCTCCACGAGGAAGCGGGGGAGGGCGATCTCGCGGCGCCAGATGCGCTCGACGTCGCACCGCTTCTCCGGCATGTTCCGCCGGAGGTTCGAGAGGACGGTCGCGCCGACGGAGGCGAGGGCCGCAGCGAAATGGAGGTCGGCGCGGCGGAAGGTCGTGGACTCGCGGGGGCCGTCCAGGTAAAGGAAGCCGAGGTAGCGGTCGCGCGCGACGAGCGGCGCGCAGAGGATCGAGACCGGCTTGCCCGCGTGGGGGCCGCCGCGGGCCACGTCGTACCCCAGGAGGGCGCGTCGCTCGCGGGAGACCTGGTGGTGGATGACGTTGGAGACGGTGAACTCGTCCTGCCCCGGCGGCGCGCTCTTGGCCGCGGGGACCGGCTTGCCCCCGGCGTCCACGAGCATCACGAAACCGCGCGGCGCGCGGACGTGCGCCATCACGCGCTCCAGGAGGGCCTTCGTCGCGCCCACCTCGTCGTCGATCGCGTGGAGGAGTTCCGCCGTCTCGAGGACGACCTGGAGCCGCTCGAAGGCGGCGCGCAGCTCGGGGTCGGAGACGGGCTCCGTGAAGGGCGAACCGAGCGTCTCCTGCACCGTCGCGACCGTGCGGGTCATGCGCTGGGGAAGGCCCACCTTCGGGTCGAACCCCGGGTCGAACACGAGGACGAACTCCCCGATCTCGATCTCGTCGTCGCGGCGGAGGAGGTGCTCCTTCACCTTGCGGCCGTTGACGAAGATGCCGTTGCGGCTGTCGGCGTCGACGAGGTAGAGGCCGTCGGCGCGGCGCTCGATGCGCGCGTGGACGCGCGAGAGATGGCGTCCCGGGAGGCGGACCGCGCAGGTGCGGTCGCGCCCGATCGTGGCGCCGCCGTCCACGGCGAACACCTTGCCGCGGTCCGGCCCTTCGACGAGGACGACGTCCGGCATGGCGGATTCCTCACGAGGACGGGATGATCGAGAACCAGTCCGGCGTGGAGCGGATCCAGCGGTCGAGATCCTCCGCGAAGGCCGCGGCGGCCGGGTACCGGTCGTCGGGTTTCTTCGCCATGGCGCGGAGGATGCACTCCTCGAGCCCCGGATGGAGCGAAGGGTCCGCCTCGCGCGGCCGGCGCGGCTCGGCCCAGCGCACGCGGTCGAGGATCTCCATCGTCGAGGATCCGCGGAAGGGCGCGCGGCCGGTCGCGGACTCGTAGAGGACGGCGCCGAGGGAGTAGACGTCCGTGCGGGCGTCGATCGCGGCGGAGCCGCTCGCCTGCTCAGGGCTCATGTAGACGGGCGTGCCCGAGGTCACTCCGGGGGGGACGGGCAGGGGCGGCAGGGCGTCGCAGCGGGCGATCCCGAAGTCCGTGAGCTTGGGGGTTCCGTCGGAGCAGAGGAGGACGTTGCCCGGCGTGATGTCCGCATGGATGACGCCGCGCCCGTGGGCGTGCTCGAGGGCGCGCGCGAGGCGCGCGGCGACCGCGGCGCTCTCCCGGTGCGTGAAGGCGCGCCGGCGGATCGCCCTCTCCAGCGTCGGGCCCGCGACGAACTCCAGCGCCATGAAAAGCGTACCGTCGTGCGCCCCCGACTCGACGAGCCGCACGATGTTCGGGTGGTCAAGCCGGCGCAGGACGTCGGCCTCGTTCACGAACCGCTTCGACACGATCGGATCGTCCGCCCATTTCGCGTCCAGCACCTTGATTGCGACTTCCTGCCCGTCGCGCCGGGCGCGGTAGACGGTCGCGACGGCGCCCCGGCCCGCGGGCGCGAGGATCTCAAAGGGTCCGATCCGTTCCACGGCGCGAGTATACACCGGGGATGGGGAGAAAGGGAGATAGGGGGATGGGGAGATAGGGAGATAGGGGGATAGGGAGATAGGGAGATAGGGGGATAGGGAGACAAGGAGACACGACCGCGGCGGCCGACCCTGGAGTCCGTGACCTGATAAATGAGCTTCCCGCGCGGGCCGATCGTATTATAATTTGAAGTTCGGGGGCGAGCGGTTAGGAGGCGGACGATGCACCTCTGCGCGGCGATGCTCCTTTGTCTCCAGCAGATGGACCCCGGCGAGCTGGAGAAGGCCGTCGATCAGGCGATCACGAAGGGCGTCGAGTGGCTGAAGAAGCAGCAGAAGACCGACGGCTCCTTCGGCGACTCCAGCGGGCCCACGTACGGCGGCGGCGGCACGGCCTATCACAACCGTCCCGGCATCGCGGCGCTCTCGCTCCTGGCGCTTCTCAAGAGCGAGGTCCCGCCGAACGACCCGGTCATCCAGAAGGGCTTCAAGTTCCTCTACGAGTACGTCGGCAACTCCGGCAACATGATCTCCAACTACGACATGGGGGTCATCCTCATGGCGTTCGAGTCGCTGTACGAGGGCGCGGTCAACGCGCAGCTCCGCAAGAAGGGAAAGAAGCCCACGGAGCGCGCCGGCGACTCGAAGGAACCGAAGTATCAGATCTCGGCGAACGACGCGAAGATCCTCTCCGGGCTGATCAAACGACTCCTCGAAACGCAGACGAAAGCGGGCGGCTGGCGCTACGGCGCGAACTTCACGATCGTCGGTTCCGACGAGGACATGTCGGCGACGCAGATCGTGTTGCTGGGACTCAAGTCGGCGACGCGCATGCGGCTCGTCGTCGATCCGCAGGCCTTCCTGAAGGCGATGAACTTCGTGATCGCGTCGCAGGAGAAGGACGGGCCGAAGGTCGAGCGCCCGGCGGACGTGAAGACGCCCGACCGCGGCACCTACGTCTCGCTCGGCGAGGACAAGGCGAGGGGCTGGGCCTACGAGAAGAAGGGCGAGCCGGACGAGATGAGGGTGAGCGGCGGGATGACCTGCGCCGGGCTGACCGCGCTGCTGATCGGCAAGTCGATCCTCGGGAAAGCCTCTCCGAAAGCGAGCGACCAGGCCATCTACGACGGCTTCGCCTGGCTCTACACGAAGTGGACGATGGAGGCGAACCCGGACGGGCGCCGCGACCACTACTACTATCTCTACGGCATCGAGCGGGTCGCGACGCTCGGCATGTTCGAGAAGATCGGGAAGCACTACTGGTACAAGGAGGGCGCCGAAGTCCTCGTGAGGCGCCAGAACGGGGACGGCTCGTGGGACGGGAAGTCCGGCGTCGCTCCGACGAACGTCATGGACACCTGCTACGCGCTCTTGTTCCTCAAGCGCGGGACGATCCCGATCGGGGACGTGATGACGGGGAGGGGCGGGGGGAAGTAGACCTGCAACGCCCGTCCCGGACCGCGGAACTCGCGGAAACGACGGATGAGGCAGGGGCACGGCTGCCGGCAGTTCCCGCATTCTCGCCGATCGCAAGTGACGGCGCCTATCGGGGGATCCGCTTCATTGCCGCAATCGGGGGCCACACCCCTGGGACCGGGGGACGGCTCTACTTGTGGCTCCGGCGGACTACTGCTACCATCCCCCTGTTTCCGTCTCTCGTTCCGACATCGACCGGAGACCCCTTCATGACACGAGCCGCCGGTTTGCTCCTCCTCCTCCCACTCCTGGCCGCCGACTCGGGAGGCGGCGCCCCCGCGGACGAACCGCTGGTCCTGCTCGGCGTAGCGCAACCCGACCGGGCGCTCCCCGAAGGCGAGGCAGGCATGATCGAGGTCTGCCGCGGGTTCGCGACCCCGATCGAAATCGTCCTTCAGAATCGGGCCGGCAAGCCGGTGGAGCGGTTGACGGTGGAACCGAAACCGGGTTCGGGAGTGCGGGCGATCGATTGGAAAGGACCGATCCCCACCGGTTGGAACTCCTCCGAGGAGAGGGCCTTTGGCGCCCGCGCACGCGTGGAGTTGTTGCGTCCGTCGGAAACCGCGGTCGCGAGGATCGCCCTCGTTCCGGAATCCGGGCTCCTTCCCGGCCGATCCGAGGTCAAGTTCCGCCTTCGGGGACGGCACGACGGAACCGATTTCGACGTTGAATGGAAGGTGCCCCTGGTCGTCCACGCCGTCGGGGTTCAAACTCTGCGGGCGTCCTCCCGCCTCCTCGACCTTTCCGGGCGGCCCTCCACGCCCCCCGGGGTCGCCCTCTCCCCGGCCGGTTCCGAGATCTTCGGCTGCTCCTTCTGGATGGGACGGACGGACAACCAGGATGGCGCAATGCGCCGACCGCTGGAGCGCGGGACGCGATTCGCCCGCGCCACGGTCACGGAGCGCACGACGCTCGTGCCGAAGAAGCGGGGCCGCGTGGCGTTCGCGCGCGCCGACGTCGTCGAGGAGGTCCGGCAGGTCAAGCCGGACGAGAAGATCCCCGTCGTGGGCAAGGACGGCCGTCGAGCGGTTTCCTTCGAGAGCGCGGACGGGGACGGCATCCTCATCGGCGTCGGCACCGTCGCGGGTCTCGCGGCGACGGCGGGCGGGGTCGCCTTCGCGGGAAAACGGCGGGGCTCGGACTCCACGGGGGGACTTCCGATCGTGGACGGCGCGTCCCAGGTCTTCGTCGGGAGCGACCGCCCGTTCGAGCACGCCGCCCTCTCCGGCCCCAAGATCGATCATCTTCCCGCCGACACGGACGCCGTCCTCCTGGACGAGGACGGCCGGAAGGTCGGCGAGCTCGCGTCGTACGAGGGCCTGAGTCCGGAGAATCTCCGGGACGCCCGCGTCCGGACGCTCGACGCGCGGGGAACGGAGATCGAGAGCGCGGCCATGAACGGCCCGGCTTTCTCCGGCGACCTGGTCCTCCGGTTCGACAAGAAGGAGTACGTCAAGGGCGATGCCGGGTACCTGGAACTCGCCAACATTCAGGGGGCGTATCGCGCCCTCGGGGGCAGCCTCTACGATGTCCTGAAGTCGGACGAGATCGTGTTGCGGAGTCCGGACCTCCCGGAGCTGAACCGCGCGGTCTCCCCCGGCGGGGAGGATCGCGTCCGTTTCCCCTTCACCGCCGTCCGGACGGGTCCCATCGAGGCCGCCGCGGGCTTTCGCGACATCGAGGAGCTCGACGAGGGGGAGAGGATCGCAAAGGAGATCGCCGAGAAGCTCCTTTCCTGGATCAAGAACGGATACTGGGGAGGAAAGCCGGATAAGGTCGCCGAGGCCTTCAAGTGGAGCGACAACGGGGAGGACGGCGAACCCGCCGGCGACGGGAAACTCGGTCCCGGGGAGGTCGAACGGGCGTTGAAGGACGCCGGCATCGAGACCCCCCGGAACGTCTCGTGGAGCAAGGTCTCCAGAGCGCTGATCGAGAAGTTCGACAAGAATGCGGACGGGGCCCTGGACTCGGACGAATTCCGCAAGATGTTGGAGGCACTCAAGTAGAGGAAATGGGGTCAAGCCCCATTTCCCTCATTGAGACTGGGAGGAGCGACGTGCATCGGCTTGCAACGGCGGTCGGGTTTTGGATCTTCATCGCGGGATGCGGGTCGTCCTCTCCGCGTCCGTCCTCCGAGCCCCGGGTGGGCGATCGACTCGCGGGGGACCGGCTCGAGGTCGTCCGCATCGAGAGGACCGGGGACTCGCGCGGCTGCATCGTCGACGTGGTCAACCGTTCGGGCGCGGATCTCTCCCTCCGGTACCGGGTCCGGTGGTTCTCCGCCGAGGGCCGGGAAGTGCGGCGGGGAGAGCCGGTCTGGCAGGACCTCCGCGTGGCGCGGGAGGGGCGGGGATCGCTCGTCTCCGCGGTCCCGGCGCCGTGGTGCGTTCGATTTGAAATCGAATTCCAACCATAGAGGAAGCCCATGCGCGTCGCGGCGTTCGTCCTGGCGATGTCGGTCCAGACGGGGGCGCAGGAGATCGAACGAGTGGCGCCCGCGGGTAGGCGGGCCGTCGTCGTCTTCGCGAAGGCGACGGTGGTCGACCGGCCGGAAGTGAAGATCGGCGGCCGGAGGCTGCGCGTCCTGGCCGCAAGCGCCCGTGCGGTCGTCGTGGAGTCCCCCGGGCCCGGGGAACACGAGGTCGAGCTCGGGAAGGACCGGAGAAGGATCGCGATTCCGGATGCGTTTCCGCCCTTGGAGGGAGAAACCGAGATCGAGTGGACCTCGGCCGGCGAGGGCGTCCTCCGGATCCGCACGAAGGACCAACGGGAGTTCGTCGTCGCGGTCCTCGACGAAGGCCTGAGGGTCGACGGCGCGGCGGCCGTGGTCGTCCGGACCGAGGGCGGCGCGGTCTCTCTTCCCGTCTCCGCGCGGCCCGGAACATCCGGGGAGATCGTCGTCTGCGAGACGACGTCCTTCGGGACCGCGGTCCTCTCGGCGGTCCCTCCTCCCGTCGCGGAGGAATCCGGATGGCGATGGAACCCGTTCGATCCGCCCCGGGCGGCCGGACTCGATGTGGGGTTCGACGTCCTCTTCCTCCCGAACCGCCGGACGGACGCGGAGTTCGAGAGGTCCTTCGACTACGACTTCACCCCCTCGGTCGGCTCGTTCGAGCCGGACGAGTATCAGGGAACGGGGTTCTCGATCCGGCTCCGGTTGGACCTCGATCTCTTCGACGTCAAGCTGCGTTTCGACGCCGGCGAGGGGAAGGGGGAGGGGAAGGCGACCGTGAACGACGGCTTCATGGATTTCCAGGGGGAGTTGGAGTTCGACGTCCGCTGGATGGCGTTGTCGATCCTCTTGGGCCGGGAGGTCGGGGGCTACTACGGGACGGGTTGGCGGATCGTGGCGCGGGTGGAGGCCGGTGCGGGGTACCGATGGGAGGAGTACGACAACCTCAAGTTCCTGCCGGATGACCCCATCCTTCCGGTCGCCGAAGTGCCCGGTTCCGAGACCGAAAAGGACTTCTTCGGCGTCGTGCGCCTCTCTCCGGAGTTCGTCGTGGAGCTGGGAAAGGGCTGGCGACTGGCCGTGTCCGCGGGCGTCGATTTCTTCTTCCCGCCGGCATCCGCGGAGTTCTTCGCGGGGGTTGCGGTCGGGATCGGCTTCTGAATCCCGCGCGGCAGGGCCGGCGCCGGGATCAGAAGACGACCTTTTTCCTCCCGCACTTCGGGCACTCGTACCAGTCCGGCTTCGCGGTCAGGAAGTAGCCGAGCGGCCAGAGGAGGATCGTGCACTTCAGCATCGGCCCCAGGACCCGCTTCCACTTGAAGACGCGCTCCTCCATGATCGCCTGGCCGCACTGGGGGCAACGGAGGGGGTGGGGCATGGCAGCTCTCAGCCATCAGCCATCAGATCACGGCGCCGAGATCGCCGACGGCTGATAGCTGATAGCTGACGACTGACTGCCTCTACGTCTGCGCCTTCGCCGGCCGCTTCGACTCCTTCGCCGCCGGCGTCGGGATCTCGTAGTACTCCAGCCAGTCCGCGTACTTGGGCGCGCGCCCGCGGATGGCGTCGAAATAGGCCGACTGGAGCCTTTGGGTGATCGGGCCCATCCCGCCCTTCCCGACGGGCCGCCCGTCGACTTCGCGGATCGGGGTCACTTCGGCCGCCGTCCCGGTGAAGAACGCCTCGTCGGCGATGTAGAGCTCGTCGCGCGAGAAGCGCTGCTCCTCGACCTCGAGGCCCATGTCGCGCGCGAGGGTCATCACGGTCTCGCGCGTGATGCCCGGGAGGATCGACGTGAGCGGCGTCGTCTTGAGCCGCCCCTTGCGGACGATGAAGATGTTCTCGCCGCTCCCCTCCGCGACGTAACCGTCCACGTCGAGGAGGATGGCCTCGTCGAATCCGAGGGACTTCGCCTCGCGTTTGGCGAGGACGGAGCCGATGTAGTTCCCCGTGAGCTTCGCCCGCGTCATCATGCTGTTCGGCTGGTAGCGGGAGAAGGAGCTGACCTTGGCGCGGATCCCCTTCTTGATCGCGTCAGGCCCCAGGTAGGCGCCCCACTTCCAGACCGCGATGAACATCCGGATCGGGTTGTCCCCCGGGTAGACGCCGATGACCCCGTCGCCGATGTAGACGACCGGACGGACATATCCTTCCTTGAGGCCGTTGTCGATGAGGGTCGCCCTGCACGCCTCGACGATCGTCTCCTCGTCGTAGGGGCAGTTCAGCAGCGCGATCTTGGAGGAGTCGAGGAGGCGGCGGGCGTGGTCCCGGAGGCGGAAGACGGCGGAGCGGCCGTCGTGCGTCTCGTAGGAGCGGATGCCCTCGAAGGCGGCGACCCCGTAGTGGAGGGAATGGGTCAGCACGTGCACCTTGGCGTCGTCCCAGGGGACGAGTTTGCCGTCCATCCAGATGCTGCGGAGCTTCTCGACCAAGGGCGCTCTCCTTAACGGGGCCCCACGATCCTCAGGAACCCGGCCTCGTCGACGATTTCGATGCCGAGCTTGCGTGCCTTCTCCAGCTTGCTTCCGCCGCCCGGCCCCGCCACGACGAGGGTGACGTGTCTGGAAATGCTCTCCGCGGTTTTCCCGCCGTGTTCGTGCACGAGCCGCTTGGCCTCCTCCCGCGTCATGGCGTCCAGGCCGCCCGTGAAAACGACTACCTTTCCCGCGAGCCGGTCGCTTTTCGGCTCCGGCCGGCCGTATTCTATCCCGGCCGCGAGGAGCTTTCCAATGACTTTGCGGTGCTCGGGCCGGCCGAAGAACTCGCGGATCGACTCCGCGACGCGGGGCCCCACGTCCGGGACCTCCTGGAGATCGTCCATGGAGGCGTCCAGGAGCTTCTCGAGGCCCCCGAAGTGGTCGGCCAGCGCCGCCGCGGTGGCCTCGCCGACGTGGCGGATCCCGAGGGCGTTGACCAGGCGAGAGAGCGTCGTCTTCTTCGACGCGGCGAGGGACGCGAGGAGCTTCCGCGCCAGCTTCTCGCCCATCCGACTGAGGGTCAGAAACTGACTCTCGGTCAGTTCGTAGAGGTCGGCGACGGACCTCACGAGCCCGCGGTCCACGAGGACGTCGATCCATTCCGTCCCCAACCCCTCCACGTTCATCGCGCCCCGGGAGCAGAAGTGCTCGACCGCTCCCTTGAGCTGGTCGGGGCAGCCGAACCGGTCGGGACAGACGACGTCCGCCTCCGTGCGCTCCGGCGCCGCCCCGCACGAGGGGCACTTCGACGGGGGTTCCGTCTTCGGCGCGCCCTCCGGACGGCGCGTTTCGATCACCTGGACGACGTACGGGATGACGTCGCCCGAGCGCGTCACGACGACCCAGTCGCCGGCGCGCACGTCCAGCCGCTCGAGCTGCGCGAGGTTGTGGAGCGTCGCGTTCGAGACGGTGACGCCGGAGATCGGGACGGGCTTGAGCCGCGCGACCGGGGTCAGTTTCCCCGTGCGGCCGACCTGCCAGTCGATCGCCAGGACCTGCGTGACCTCCTCGCGCGCGGGGAATTTCCAGGCGATCGCCCAGCGGGGGCTCTTCGACCGCTCCCCGAGCGCCTCCCGCGTCGCCAGGTCGTCCACCTTGACCACGATCCCGTCGATCTCGAACGGCATCGTCTCGCGGCGCTCGATCATCCGGGCGTGGAAGCTCCCGACCGCCGCGATCGAGTCGCACATCTCGAAATCGACGACGGGGAGGCCGAACGACCGCAGCGCCGCCATCGCGTCGGAATGGCGCGCGAACCGCGGCCCCTTCACCCGCCCGAGCCCGTGCGACAGGAATCGGATGGGTCTCGATGCGGTCACCTTCGGGTCGAGCTGCTTGATCGAGCCGCTCGTGAAGTTGCGCGGGTTGGCGAAGGACTCCCCGCCCCGCGCCATGAGATCCTGATTGAGCTTGCGGAAGTCCGCGGTCGTCACATAGGCCTCGCCCCGGACCTCGATCAGATCGGGCGCGTCGCCGAGGAGCCGCAGCGGGACCGACCGGATCGTCCGCACCGTGTGCGTCACGTCCTCGCCGATCTTCCCGTCCCCGCGCGTGGAGGCCCGGACGAGGACGCCCTTCTCGTAGAGGAGTTCCAGGGAGTCGCCGTCGATTTTCGGCTCGACCGTGAATCGCGGCTCGACCGGGCGGCCGAGTTCGCGCTCCATCAGGGCCGCCCAGTCGAGGATCTCGGATTCGATATAGGCCTTGCCGAGGCTGAGCATCGGGAGGGCGTGCGTCGCCTTCTCGAAGCCCTCGATGGCGCTGCCCCCGACCTTCTGCGTCGGCGAGTCGGGCGTGACGAGATCCGGATGGAGGCGCTCCAGCTCCTCGAGCCGCAGGAGGAGCCGGTCGTACTCGGCGTCGGAGATCTCGGGTTTCGAAAGGACGTGGTACCGGTGATTGTGCCGGTCGATCTCGCGGCAGAGGCGGGCATGTTCGTCTCGGATGCCGGTCGGGATCGGGTCGGCCATCGGCCGGGATTCTATCGTGAGGACGGAGGACTGGGGACGGAAAATGACGGCATCGCCCCGGCGCGCGGCGTATAATCCCCAACTTCCATGAGTTGGATCGCGCTCCTGCCGCTTCTCGCCGCGCCGCAGGACACCGGCGAGCAGTATTATCGCTTCCCGAAGGACACCACCTGGAAGTTCGAGGGGAAGGCGAAGGGGGAGAAGGCGACCGCGGTCATCCGCGTCCTCCGGCACGACAAGGACCGCGTCCACGTCGAGATCGCGGAGAACCGGGAGAGCTGGAAGGCGCCGAAGATCAACGAATTCGTCTGGTACGTCGAGAAGGGGATCCTCCGGATGGACCGGGTCAAGGCCGCGAAGGTCGAACCGTTCCATGCCCTCTACATGATCGGATCGAAGCGCGGCGACACCTGGGCCGGGCCGGGCATGGATGACGGGAACATGGACGGCGCCCATCTGGGCCTGGAGGCGATCGACGTGCCGGCGGGGCGGTTCACGGACGCCGCGCACATCCGGATGCTGCACCGGCCGAAGAAGGGGAGCGAGAGCGTGGTCTGCGACTTCCACCTGGTGCCCGAGGTGGGCATCGTGCGGATGGAGGCCGACCGCGGCGGCGGAGACCACGAGGTGTTCGAACTGAAGGAATTCAAGAAGGGCGGGTAAACCCACCCGAGAGGAGGACGGGATGCTGTTCGCATCTCTGGCGATCTCGATGCTGGGGCAGGCCCAGGACACCGGCGAGCAGTTCTACAAGTTCAAGGTGGGCACCAGGTGGGTGCTCGAGAGCGCGGAGGGGGGACGCCTCACCACGGTCACGATCAAGGTCGTCCGGGTCGAGGAGAGCCGCGTCACGGTCGAGTCCTCGGAGATGCGCCCCAATCGCAAGGAGCCGAAGGTCGAGACGCTCGTCTGGTCCGTGAACGACGGTTACCTGATCTGGAGCGAGGTGAAGGGGGAGAAGACGAAGGACGTCTTCCGCCTCTACAAGGTCGGCTCGAAGAAGGGGGACACCTGGAAGTCGCCGTGGGGCGGCGGCAGCGACGAGGTGGAGGTGACGCACCTCGGCACGGAGGAGGTGGAGGTCCCCGCCGGCAAGTTCGCGGACGCCGTGCACGTCCAGATGGCCCGGAGCGTGAAGATGGGGGACCAGGAGGTCCGGATGGCCGTCGACTTCTTCCTGGTTCCGAACGTCGGCCTCGTCAAGATGGAGCTGAGTTCCGCGAAGAGCAAGAGCACCGTCCTGTTGAAGGAAATCAAGAAAGCGGAATGACGCCTCGTTTCTTCTTCGGAAAGGAAACCTCATGCGGTTCGCAGCGATTCTGGCTCTCGCGTTGATCGGACGGCAGGACACCGGCGAACAGTTCTTCAAGTTCAAGGTCGGGACGACGTGGGTCTTCGAACAGACCGAGGAGGGCAAGGTCAAGAAGATGACCCTCAAGGTGACCAAGGAGGAGGGCGGCAAGGTCTACGTCGAGTCCTCCGAGGAGCGGGGCGACGACAAGGAGCCCCGGATCGAGAACCTCGTGTGGTATGTGGAGGACGGGATCCTGACGCTGGGCGAGATCGAGAAAGAAGGGACGAAACCGATCTTCCGCGTCTACAAGATCGGCTCGAGGAAAGGCGACAAGTGGAAGTCCTCCTTCGGCGGAGGCCAGGAAGACATGGACGTCACACATCTGGGGACCGAGGAGCTCACGGTCCCGGCCGGCAAGTACAAGGACGTCGTCCACGTCCAGATGGCCAAGACGGTGAAAGCCGGCGACGAGGAGAGGACGGTCTCCATGGATTTCTATCTGGTTCCGGCCGTGGGGCTCGTCAAGCTGGAGATCAACGCGGGGAAGGACAAGAACGTCATCCAGTTGAAGGAGTTCAAGGCGGCGAAGTAGCCGCGCGCGCGGAAACAACCGACCCTCCGGGGCCTGCGATGGAGCCCCGGAGGGTTCTTTTTCAGTCGAGGTCGTACTCCGTCGCCTCGGCGAACTCGCTTCCGTTCACGCTGCCGCGGAAGGTGATGCGGTAGGTGCCGCCCGGCGGCGCGTTGCCGCTCTGCATCCAGATCGTGACGACGCGCGCGGCCCCCGCCTGGAGCGGCTGTTTGCACTCGATCGTCGTGCCGACCGGCCCCTCGACCAGGACGTCGTGGATGAAGGCCGGCCGCCGCAGGGCGAACTCGAAGGCCGCGGCGGGCTTGCCCTCGCGGTCGACGCGCTTGCACCCGCGGTTCTCGACGCCGACGGTGCGGTACTCCGCCGGGGCGGCGACGCGGCGCGCGGCACCGGCACCCGGGAGCGGCCCGCCGGGCACCTTCTCCGCGGCCTCGTAGTACTCCAGCGCCTTCGGCATCCACTTCTTCATGTTCTCGATGCGCGTCCCGTGGCTCGGGTGCGTCGAGAGGAACTCGGGCGTCCCGCCGCCGCCGAGCTGTTCCATCCGCTGCCAGACCTCGACGCCCGCGCGCGGGTCGTAGCCGGCCTTGGCGGCGAGATAGAGGCCGAACTCGTCCGCCTCCGTCTCGCCGGTGCGGCTGTAAGGGAGCAGGATCCCGAGCGCCGCGCCGAGCCCGAGGAGTCCGTAGAGCTGCTTCTTCTTCTCGGGGTCGTCGCCGCCGAGCACCTCCGTCAGCACCGTGACGCCGATCTCCGCGAGCATGCCCTGGCTGACCCGCTCGACGCCGTGGCGCAGGATCGCGTGCATCATCTCGTGGCCCATGACGACGGCGAGGCCGTTCTCGTCGCCCATCGCGGGGAAGATGCCCGTGTAGACGCAGATCTTCCCGCCCGGGAGGCACCAGGCGTTCACCGTCTTCGGGTTGTCCACGACGCGCACTTCCCACTGATACCGCGGAGGCGGGATCTTGTCCCATCCGCGTTCGGCGACCTCCGACATCCGCATCGCGGCGCGATGGACCGGCTCGACGTACTCGGGATCCCAGGTGATGGGCTGGTCGGCCAGCATCTCCTGGTAGGCTTGGACCCCCATCTTCATTTCCGTGTCGTGGTCGATCACGATGAGCTGGCTGCGGCCGGTGTAGGGATTGGTCTGGCAGCCGACGATGAGGAGAAGGACGAGGACGAATCGTCTCATGAGGCCTCCCACCTGGATATCGGCAGGATTATACCCTACACGTTGCGGCGGAAGAAGTCCTCGATCCGCGCCTCCATCGTGACGCGGTCCTCCTCGCGGCGGGGCATATGCCGCTCGTCCGGGAGGAGGAGGATCTCGTGCGGCTTCCGGGCCCGCACGAGGGCCTGCACCAGCCGCGCCGTGTGGCGGAAATGGACGTTCTCGTCGAGCATGCCGTGGACCAGGAGAAGCCTCCCGGTGATCCCGGCGACGTGCTCCATCACGGAGCCGATGCGGTATCCCTCGGGATTAGCCTGCGGCGCGCGCATGTAGCGTTCCGTGTAGTGGGTGTCGTAGCCGTCCCAGTGGGTGACGGGCGCGCCGGCGACGGCGGCCTTGAAGACGTCGCCCGCCGTGGCGAGACACATCGCGGCGAGGTAGCCGCCGTAGCTCCAGCCGTAGATGCCCACGCGATCGTCCTCGACGAGGCCCATCGACCGGAGATGGCGCACCCCGTCTGTCTGGTCGCGGATTTCGACGGTGCCCATCCTCTCCGCGATCGCGCCCTCGAAGGCGAGGCCGCGGCGCGCGGAGCCGCGGTTGTCGATCCGGGCCACGAGGTATCCCTGCTGCGCGAGGTACTGGGCCCGAAGGTCCGCCGTCAGCGCCCAACTGTCGTTCACCATCTGGACGTGCGGGCCGCCGTAGACCTCCACGAGGAGCGGTGCCGGGAGTCGGGCCGGTTTGTAGAGCGCCGCGTAGAGCGTCTCGCCGTCGCGGGACCGGAAGGGAAGGATCTCGGGCGCCGGGAACTTCGCGGCGGCGGGCTCGTGCAGGCGGTGGAGGATCGAGCCGTCCATCCTCCGTACGGCGACGGAGTACGCGCACGTCCGGCTGTCGTGGACGTCCACGAAGCACGATCCGTCGCGCGCGACGATGCCGTCGTGCATGCCGGGTTCACGGGTGAGCCTTGCGGCCTCCCCGCCGGCGAGCGGAACGCGGTAGAGGTGCTTCTCGAGAGGGCCTTCGCGCCCGCCCGCGAAGAAGACGTCGCGATCCGTGACGTCGAGCACGGCGTCCACGCCCCAGGTGCCGGAGGTGAGGGGCCGGATGAGGCGGCCCGTCCTGTCGTACAGGTAGAGGTGCTTGAAGCCCGTGCGCTCCGAGGCCCAGACGAAATCGCCGTTCTCGAGGAAGCGCAGGTCGTGGTGGAGGTTGATCCAGAGAGGAGATTCCTCCGTGAGGAGCGTCTCTCCGCGTCCCTGGAGATCATAGGCCCGCAGATCGAGTTTGCGCTGGTCGCGGCTCTGGATCTGGACGAACAGACGCCCGTCGGGGTGCCAGGCCGCGCGAGCGAGGTAGAGATCCTCGCCGACGTCGATCCACGCCGCGGGGCCGCCCTCGACCGGCACGATTCCGACGCGAACGGCGGCGTTGCGCCGGCCCGCGAAGGGGTAGCGGTGTTCTTCGACCTGGAGGCCCTCCCTGGCCTGGTGGACGATCGGGAAGGGGGGGATGTGCCGTTCGTCGACCTCTTCGAAGGCGACATGGCGGCCGTCCCGGGAGAACCAGAAGCCGCCGGAGCGCCCCATCTCCTCCTGGGCGACGTATTCGGCCAGGCCGCGGGTCACTCCCTGACTCCCGGTCAGTTCCTGACTCCCGGTCAGCCGGCGCGTGCGGCCGGTGGACGTCTCCGCGACGTGAAGCTCCCCGCCGCGCACGAAGCCGACGAGCCGCCCGTCCCGCGTGAGCTGCGGATCGACCGCCTCCCCGTCGACGGCGCGGCGCGCGCCGCCCGCGAGGAGATGCAGCGTCCCCCGGAGCGGCACGAGCAGGACCTCCGCGTCCCGCGCCCAGGCGTAGTGCGTCACCCCGCTTTCCCGGATCCGCTGGCGCTCGCGCCGGAGCGCCTCTTCTCGCGAGACGTTTTCGTCGGTGATTCCCCCGGACGCGTCGAAGAGTTTCGTGCGATCGCCGGTGGCCAGGTCCAGACACCACAGTTCCCGCACGAGATCGCCTCGGGAGGAATGCAGATAGGTGAGCCGGCGACCGTCCGGCGTGAAGGCGATCTTGCCGGGGAAGCTGCAGCCGGGCCGGGGGATACGGGCGACGTCCTCGAGCGTCAGGCTCATGGACCACCAGCGTAGTAAAGTCGAGCGTCTGCCTCAAGCGTCGTTCGAAATCCTCCGCGGAAACCGCAGCGGTATCGCACCGTAGGCGGACCGATCTGATCGCGGGAGGAAGAGATGTTCGTGGCCGCGCCATGGCTCCAGCCGGGCGCCCTCCAGGATGACGGGTCCGCGTACTGGGACTTCAAGTGAAGTAACTGAGACTGGACGCGTTTCTGCCGCCAAGAACAGTAGCAGTGTTGCTCGCTGGGGTGCAATGGGTTAGACGCGCGCCCCAAAAGTGCCAAGCAGACTTGTCACCAGAGGGGCGGGGAACAGCGAAAGCGAGCGGGATTGGCGGTCGGTTCCCTGGCACAGGCGTTGCTCCACTTCAATCAGATCCCGCTCCAACTGCCCCGACCTGTTGTCGGGGCTTTTTTTTTTCACAAAGGCACCAAGGCACACCAGGACACAAAGGACCATCAAGGGGCTTCGCGAGGGAGCGGCGCGTCGCGGCAACCTCTTTTTTGTGTCCTGGTGTCTTTGTGTTCAGACGTAGAGCTTCTTCCGGATCGACTCCGACGTCTCGGAATCGAGCTTCAGCGCGGGCACGGCCGCCTCGAAGAGGGATCGCTTGACGAAGAGCTGGATCGGATCCTCGATCTCGTAGTGCCGCGCGACGCGCAGAAGCGTCTCCCGCTCCACGAGCGAGAGCTGGTTGGCGACCGCGATGCTGCGGAAGAGATCCAGCCGCCGCCGCGCGGCGCGTGCGGCCGGGGATGCGTAGTGACGGATCAACACCGCGGCGAGGACGAGCGCGGCCAGGACGAGCACGACGGCGGCGATGGCCCCGGCGCCCGGCCCCGTGTACTCGCGGAAGCTCCGCTGGATCTCCTCGAGGACCTTCACGCCTCCCCCTTCCCCGGCGGCACCGTCAGCCGCGCGAGGACGTCCGTGAGCTTCGCCTTCACCTTCTCGCTCGTCTCGCGGGTCATCCGCGAACTGAGGACCTCGACCGCCCCCTCGTAGCGCAGCTCGCCGATCGTCCACACCGCGGAGAGACGCATGTTTTCGTCGGGGTCCTCCAGCATCTCCTCGACGACGGTGCGCGCCTCGTGCCGTCCGAGGTTCCACAGCGCCTTCGCCGCATTCGCCCGGACACGGTTGTCCGGGTCCTTGACGAACGGCAGGAGGAGTGCCGCGTACCGCTCGTCGCCGATCGCCTCGAACGCCTCGATCGCGTTGGCGCGGACGCGGCGGTCGGAGTCGTTGAGCGCGCCGATGAGGATCTTCATCCCCTCCACGTTCCCGGAAAGCTCGATGAGCTTGATCGCGGTGGCGCGGACGCGGGTGTCCTTGTCGCCGAGGAGCTCCATGAGGAGGGGCTTGAGATTCTCCCCGGCCTCCACGTAGTCGATGATCCGGAGCGCCTTGATCCGGCGCTCGGGGTCCATGGAATTGACCTCGTCAACGAGCCGCTCCATCATCGACGCGTCGATCTTCGCCAGGGCCTTGGCGGCCAGCTCGCGGGTGCGGTCGTCCAGCCGGTCGAACGACTTGATGTAGCGGTTGAAGCTCTCGCGGGAGACCTCCCGGACGGCGATCTTCCGCAGTTCCTCGTTGGGCGAGCTCATCAGGGGCGCCAGGAGTTTCGCCTTGTCCGGCGGCGACTCCTCCGCGATCGCCTTCGCCGCGAGGACCCGCACGTCGTCGGAGGGGTCGGCGAGCGCCTGCCGCGCGAGGTCCAGGGCCTGAGGCGCCTTGATCTCCCGCAGCGTCAGGAGAACCCCCGCGCGGACCTCGGCGTGGCGGCTCCGGTAGAGCGTCAGAATCATCGCGTCGCGGGCGCGCGGATCGATGAACGACCGCGCCACGAAGTCGATGAGCTTGGAGGCGACGAGCGGCTCGATGTCGGGGTTCTGCTCGACCGTCTTCCACCAGGGGATCTCGTGCACCCGGGTGGAGACCTGGAGGAAGCGGTCGGGAGGGAGCTTCGCCAGCCAGGAAGCGACGGCGATCGGGAAGGCCGCGTCCTGCCGGGAGCGCATCACCTCGACCGCAGCCTCGCGGATCCGCTCCTCGCGCTCCGCCAGAAGCTTGAAGAGGAGCTCGACGGCGGCGTCCGACTGCGCCTTGCCCATGCACTGGAGGAAGGCGCGCCACAGGGGGGAGTCCGTCTTCGCGAGCACCTGGTCGACGATGAGGCGATACGAGAACCCGCCCATCTCGACCGCGATCTCCAGGAAGAGGCTCTTGCGGTGGATCTGGAAGGTGCGCAGGAGGACCTCGAGGGCCTGGAGCATCAGGGCGCGGTTCGATTCTACGTACGCCTTGCTCTTCTCGTCCTCCTTCGTATGCCAGTTCAGGAGGTGGTAGTGATAGCGCAGCGCGATCTTCTCCAGCGCGCTCGCCGCATTGTCCCGGATGACGGTGGAGGCATCGTTGACGGCGACGGCGAGGAGGTGGGCCACGTCCACCTCGCCGATGGCCGCGAGCATGTCGTACGCGGCGCGGCGGGTCCGCTCCAGGCCGCTGCGGATCTGCTCCTTCGCGACGCCGATGAAGTACCACTTCTGCTCGACGATCCGTTTGCGCACGCCGGCGAGGAGGAGGGGGAAATTCTGGACGACCACGTCGGCGCGGTTGATCCCCTGCTGGTCCGCCAGGAACCGGAACGCCGCGAGCTGGATCTCCTCGTACGGTTCGACCAGGGCCGCCTCGAGGTAGCCGACGGCCTCCTCGCGCGGGAGCTGGCGGATCAGACCCAGGGTTTCGGCGAGTCCCATGTGTTCCGGATTGTATATCGGCCAAAGGCCCGGACCAAAAGCCGCCGCATCGTGGAGGGGGGGCAACACCAAGAGTGGACAGGTCGGTCTTAGTGCGGTTCGCTCGCCGGGCCGGGAAGGGCCGCCACGAGCTCCTTGAATTTCCGCCCGCGCTCGGCGAAGTTGCGGAAGAGGTCGTAGCTCGCGCAGGCGGGCGAGAGGAGCACCGTGTCGCCGGGCCGCGCCGCCGCCGCCGCCGCGCGCACCGCCTGCTCGAACCCCTTCGTCTCGATGACCTCCGGGCCGCGCCCCCGCAGGAGCGCGGCGATCGCCGGCCCCGTCTGGCCGTGGGTCACGACCACGCGCGCGCGCCCCGCCGCGCGCTCCGCGAGCCCCTCGAACGGCAGCTTCTTGTCGTAGCCGCCCGCGAGGAGGACGACGGGCCCGGGAAGGACGTCGAGCGCCGCGATCGTGGATTCCGGGTTCGTCGCGATGGAGTCGTTGTAGAACTTCACGCCGCCCTTCTCGGCGACGAATTCGAGACGGTGCTCGACTCCGGGAAAGGTGCGGAAGACCTCCTCGGCCGCGTCGCGCCATCCCTCCCAGTGCGCGCCCGCCGCGACGAAGCTCGCGGCCGCCGCGGCCGACATGTTCTGGAGGTTGAACCAGCCGGGGAGCTTCCGCCGAGAGACGTCGATCGCGAACTTCGAGCCGGTCATGCGGAGGAGGATCGTCTCCCCGTCGCCCTGTGCGCCGCGCTCCACGGGTTCCCGGATGCTGAAGAAGGCGTTCCGCGACGGCGCCGCCTTCGCGAAATCCCGGACGAGCGGGTCGTCGCGGTTCAGGACCTTCCAGTCGTCCGCGCGCTGATGCGCGACGATCTGCCGCTTGGCCGCCACGTAGTTCTCCATCGTGCCGTGACGGTCGAGGTGGTTCGGCGTGAGGTTCATGACGGCCGAGACGTTCGGGCTCCGCCGCAGCGCGCCGAGATTCTCGAGCTGGAAGCTGGAGAGCTCCAGGACGACGACGTCCTCCGGCGCGATCTCTTCGATCCTCTCGATGAGCGACACGCCGATGTTGCCGCCGACGTGGACGCGGGCGGGCCCGCGGCGCAGGATCTCTCCGACGAGCGCGGTGGTCGTCGTCTTGCCGTTGGATCCGGTGATCCCGACGATCCGCTCCGCGCGGCAGAGCTTGAAGAAGAGGTTCATCTCCGTGTCGAGCGCCTTCGCGGCACGCAGGTACGGCGAGGATTCGGGGACGGCGGGGTTGACGATCACGAGGTCGGCTCCGGCGAAGTCCTCGTCGCGATGGCCGCCGAGGTGGAGCTCGACCGGCAGGCCGCGCAGCTCGGCGACGGACTCGCGGAGGTCCTCCTCCCTCTTCAGGTCGGTGACCACGACGCGGGCGCCCGCGCGGACGAGGAAGCGGGAGACGCCGACCCCGCCGCCGAAGAGGCCGAGGCCCATG
>JACPRC010000147.1 GCA_016190175.1 Planctomycetota bacterium | reverse complement strand
GCCTCGCGGGCGTCCTGCCCCCGCTCCGTCTTCTCGCCCTTCTTCCCTTCCTGGGACGCGTCGATCGCGAGGACCGCGGCGACCTCTTTCACGAGCGAGGCCGGGTCGAACTCCTTCAACCGCGTCGTCACACCCCACTCCTCCCGGATGAACCCGGCCTTGCGTCCGAGATCGCCGGTGAGGGCGCCGAACGTCTTCTTCGCCATGGATTCCTCCTTCAAGAATGGAGCGATCATGTCCATGCGATCTTGGATAGTCAAAAGAAATGAGGCGCAATAAAAGTGGACAGGTCACTTTTATCGCGCATTCGCGAGTAGAATCACTTCGGTTCCTTTGGAGAGAACTCCTCGACGATCGCCCCCTCGGGCGGCGACATCTCGAACAGCTCGTCGCGCACCGGGACGTTCGTCTTGAGCTTCGTCGGGTCCATCGCGACGTGCAACGCCTTCGAGTCCGTGCGCGCGACGACCTGCACGGGCACGCCGTCGGCCATCTCCTCGTACCGGACGTGGACCGCTCCCGTCCGGTCCACGGGCGTCGTGCCGCTGAAGCGGACGACGGAGTCTTCCGCGATGCCGTAGAAGTGGAGGTCCTTCGACGCGAACGCGATGAACTTCGGCCGCCGCGGGAGCACCCCCTGGAAGAGGTGGATGAGCGCGCCGCGCTCCGACTTGCGGAAATCGTCGAGGCTCCCGCGAATGAACTTCTTCTCGTCCGGGATCCAGAGCTGGAACCGCCCCTCGCCGCAGGCGAACTCGAATCGGGAGCTGCGGACGCGGAGGTCGAACGGCGCGCGCCAGACGACCTGCGCGTCGAAGCCGCCCGACTTCTCGAAGCCGTGGATCGTCGCGTGGACGAACGCCTTCATCGTCGTCACCTCGGCGAAGGCGGCGTCGAGCTTCGCGGTGGGGATGTCCTGGGGGCGCTGGGGCACGCACGAGGCGAAGAAAGAACAAAGAACGAAGAACAAAGAACAAAGGGGGCGGGGGAAGGATCCCCCGCGCCCCCTCTCTTCCCGTCGCGCGTCGGTGAGGAGGGGGTACGGGGGAGGCATCCCCCGTCCCTTTCTTCTTGGTTCTTTGTTCTGTGTTCTTTCCGTCACCGGATCCTCCGCACCTCGTCGGCCTCGGCGTTCCGCACGGCGAACGGGAACTCCCGCTCCCCGATCTTCGCCGCGCCGAACTCGCCCTTCTTGTCGACCGCCACGAGGCACGCCGAGACGCGGTAGCCCTTGTCGGAGATCCGCTTCAGGCTCCCGGCGCACGCGTCGGCGGGCGACGCGCCCTCGCGCATGAGCTCCACGGCGACGAGCGTCGGACAGAAGCGCATCATGACGTCGCCGTTCCCCGTCGCCGCCGCGCCGCCCACGTCGTTGTCGCAGTACGCGCCCGAGCCGACGATGGGGGAATCGCCGACGCGCCCGCGGATCTTCCACGCGAGGCCGCTCGTCGAGCAGCCCGCGCAGACGTCGCCGTTCCGGTCGATCGCAACCATCCCGATCGTGTCGTGGTTCCAGAAGTCCCGCCGCTTCGGGTCCTTCTTCCATTCCTCCCAGATGCGCCGCGCCTTCTCCGTGAGGAGCGGCTCCTCCTTGAAGCCGAACTTCGTCGCGAAGCGCGTGGCGTCGTCGCCCACGAGCATCGTGTGCTTCGTCTTCTCCAGCACCTTCCGCGCGACGCTGATGGGCCGCTTGATCCGCTTGAGGCAGCCGACCGCGCCCGCCGCGTGCTTCGGCCCCCACATGATCATCGCGTCGTTGGTGACCTCGCCGTCCTCGTCGGGCAGGCCGCCGAAGCCGACGCTCGTGTTCTCGGGGTCCAGCTCCGCGTTGTTGATCCCCTTCTCGACGGCGTCGATGGCGCTTCCGCCGGCACCGAGCACGCCCCACGCGTCCGCGTTCGCCTTCTTCCCGAACTCCCAGGTGCTGATGACGCAGGGGATGGAGGAGAGGAAGGAGATGGGGAGGCGGGCCGCGGCCGGCACGGCGGCGGTCGCGGCGAGGAACTCGCGCCGGGTGATCATGTCGCCTCCAGACTGCGGAACGCGCGCGGGAGCGCGTCGAGGATGTCCGTCGCGATGAGCGAGATCTCGCCCCGTTCGCGCGCGGCGAGGTCGCCGGCCAGGCCGTGGACGTGCGCGCCGAGGCACGCGGCATCCCAGGGTGGAAGTCTCTGGCCGAGGAGCCCGCCGATGACGCCGGAGAGGACGTCGCCGCTCCCGCCCGTGGCCATCCCCGCGTTGCCCGTCTCGTTGACCCACGTCCGCTCGCCGTCGCTCACGACGGTGCGGTGACCCTTGAGGACGACGACCGCACCGAAGCGCTTCGCCGCCGCGCGCGCGACGTTCTCGCGGTCCGCCTGGATCTCGGCGGTCGGCCGGCCCACGAGCCGCGACATCTCGCCCGGATGCGGGGTGAGGATCTTCGGCGCCTTCGCCTGCGCGAGGAGGTCCGGCTCCTTCTCGAAGATGTTGAGCCCGTCCGCGTCGAGGACCATCGGGATCGTGAGGGCCGGCACGAGCTCGCGGACCGCGATGACGGTGGGGTTCGACGCGCCGAGTCCGGGGCCGATGACCGCGACGTCGCCGGGGATCGACTGGATTTCCGCGGCGGCGCCCGCGGCGAGGGTGCCCGATCCGGCGTCGGCGACGCCGCGGACGGTGGCGCAGACCTGGAGCGACATCGCGACGGGGACGAGCGAATCGGGGACGACGAGGACGGCGAGCCCCGCGCCGCTGCGGAGGGCCGCGGTCGAGGCGAGGACGGCGGCGCCCATCATGCCGCGCGAGCCCGCGACGACGAGGACGGTCCCGAAGTCGCCCTTGTGCGCGTCGGGCGCGCGCGGCGGGAGGCGGGCGGGCGGCATGGGAGAATTGTACGGTTCGGCGTCGCAAACGGAAGCGCAAAAAACGGACGCCCTTGGAAGATGGGGTACAATCCTCCCGGTGAAGGGTTCCACCCCGGACTCCGACCTGCTTCTGGCGCGCCTCGTCGTCGAACAGCGGCTCGCCGCGCCCGAGCGGGTCGAGGAGTGCCTGCGGCTTCTGGCCGACCTCGCCTCGCGCGGCGTCTCGCCCCTTCCGCGCCTGGGCGAGATCCTCGTGCGGAAGGGCTACCTCACGGCGGCCGGGCTCCGGCAGGCGTCTCCGCCTCCCGAGGATCTTCCGCCCGATGCGGCGGGGGGCGAGCGCATCGGCAAGTACGTCCGGGTCGCGAAGCTCGGGGCCGGCGGGATGGGAGAGGTGTGGAAGGCGTGGGACACCGAACTGCGCCGCTGGGTCGCGCTCAAGTTCCTCAAGGACCCCGAGGAATTCGCCCGCTTCCGGCGCGAAGCCCAGACCGCCGCGACGCTCAACCACCCCGGGATCGCGGCCGTGTACGAGTCGCGGGAGAACTTCATCGCGATGCAGTTCGTCGACGGGCAGACGCTGGCGACGTTCCCCCGCGACGATCGCAGGCTTCTCGTCGGGTTGATCCGCGACGCGGCGCTGGCGGTCCACGCGGCGCACGAGCAGGGGGTGATCCACCGCGACCTGAAGCCCGAGAACCTGATGGTGGAGAAGTCGGAACGCTCCCTCCGGGTCTATGTGATGGACTTCGGGCTGGCCAAGCCCACGAAGGTCGACTCGGCCCTCTCGCAGTCGGGCCTGATCGTGGGGACGCCGGCGTACATGTCGCCGGAGCAGGCGCGCGGGGACATCCACGGACTCGACGCGCGGACGGACGTCTACTCCCTCGGCGCGACGCTCTACGAGCTCCTGACCGACCGGCCGCCGTTCCGGGACACGGACGTGGTGCGGCTCCTGCGTCGGATCGCGGAAGAGGACCCGAAACCGGTGCGCAAGGCGAACCCCCGGATCGACCGGGACATCGAGACGATCGTGATGAAGTGCCTGGAGAAGGCGCCGGGCCGTCGGTACGCGAGCGCGCTGGCGCTCGCCGAAGACTTGATCCGGTACCTGGCCGCGGAGGCCATCGAGGCGCATCCTCCGTCGGCGGCGTACCGGATCGCGAAGTTCCTCGGCAAGAAGAAAGCGATCGTGGGAACGGCGGCGGCGGAGCAGGGGAAGGAGAAGGCGGAGAGAGAGAAGGCCGCGGCGGCGGTGTACGAGGAGGCGAAGCGCGAGCTCCACGCGCTGCGGCTGCGGACGTACCGGGCGGACTGGACGCTCACGAAAGAGGAGATGCGGAAGCATGAGCAGGTCATGGGCCGGTGCCGCCGCCAGATGGAGACGACGGGCCCGTCGGCGGACGGGTGGTGGGTGATCGGTCGTACGAAACACGTGCTGGGGGATCGGACCGCCGCGCTGGTCGCCTACGAGGAGGGGTTGAAGGCCCGGCCCGACCACGGCCCGTGCCTCCTGTACAAGGCGCGGTTGCTTGTCGAGCAGGCGCTGCTGCGGCGGTTTGCGAAGGGGGAGGTCCGACCAGGTGCGGAAGAGAAACTCAAGGAAGCGGAGAAACTCCTCTCGCGCGGAATCGCGTCGGGCGCGCTGGAGCCCATCGAACTGGATCTGGCCATGGGGTACGGCCTCGTGATTCGCCTCGAATCGGCGGGAGATCACTGTATCCGGATGCTGGAGAAGTGGAAGGGGGCGGATTTCCGGGAGGAGTTTCACCTCATCCGGGGCCTGGCGCACCCCGGGCGGATGATCGAGGAGGCGACGGAGGCGTTGAAGGCGCGACCCTCGTTCGCGGAGGCGTTCTTCTGGCGCGGCCTCGCGTACGGCGAGAGCAAGGACTATTCCCGTGCCGTCGCGGACTACGAGAAGGCGATCCTGATCCTCCCCGGGTTTGCGGAGGCGTACCTCGAACGCGGCAGCGTGCGCGCGCGGCAGGGAGACCATGCGAGTGCGATCGAGGATTGCACGCGGGTGATCGAGATCGATCCGCGACGCGCGGATGCGTACTACAACCGCGGGAACGCGCGCGCGGATCGCGGAGACTTCCCGGGCGCGATCGAGGACCACACGAAGGCGATCGCGATCGACCCGCGGCATGCGATGGCCCACAACAAACGCGGGGCGGCGCGTGCGAAGGCCGGCGACCTTTCCGGCGCGATCGTGGATTGCACGAGGGCGATCGAACTGGACTCGCCCTTTGCGGAGGCATGCTACAACCGCGGATGCGTGCGTGACGACCTGGGAGACGCCGCCGGCGCGATCAGCGACTATTCACGGGCGATCGAGATCCGGTCCCGGTATCCGATGGCCTACAACAATCGGGGTCTCACGCGCGGGAAGGCCGGCGACCTCCGGGGCGCGATCGAGGACTACACGCGGGCCATCCGGCTCGACGCCCGCTGCGCGGCGGCCTACAACAACCGCGCCGATGCGCGAAAGGACATCGGCGATCTCATGGGAGCGATCGAGGACTACACGAGGGCGATCGGGCTCGACCCGCGGTGCGCGGAGGCGTACACGGGCCGGGGCATCGTCCGCAAGGCCACCGCCGATCTCCCCGGAGCGATCGAAGACTGCACGAAGGCGATTGGAATCGATCCGCGCCGGGCCGACGCATACGCCGCTCGGGGTCTCGCCCGCGCGGATCAGGCCAAGCGGGACTCGCGGCGCGCGCGAGAACACCTTCGAGCAGCCGCGGTCGATCTGGAGCGCGCCCTCGACCTCGCTCCCGCGGGCTGGCCTCCCCGCGACCGCATCGAGTCGACGCTTCGGATCGTCCGCGAGGTGCTGGAGAGGCTGAAGTGACCGCCCGCTACATGTACTTGAACGACACCAGCGCCCCGCGCTCGTTCTCGTAGATCCGCAGCATCGACTGCAGCCCCACGAGGTTGACGATCTTCTTCACCCGCTCCTGCACCGCGCAGAGCCGCAGGTCCCCCTTCGCGTCCCGGCAGCGCTTCACCGCCCCCGCCAGGACGCCGATCCCCGCGCTCGACACGTACTCCAGCTTCTCGCAGTTCAGGATCAGGTTCGACCGCCCCTCGTCGATGAGGCCGTTCACGTACTCGTCGAAGAAGCGGAAGGTGTGGCCGTCGAGCGCGCCCTCCACGTCCACGAGATAGACCGTCCGCTCCTGTCCCGCGGGGTCCCTGATCGGCGACTTCCGCAGAGCGACCCGGCAGTTCTCCGCGATCTGGCCGCCGGCGGGCCGACGGGAGGACGCCCCGGGCCGCACCGAGGGGATCGACGCCTCCGACGGGGGCTTCGCCGCGCTCGACTTCGGCAGCGCCTTCGCGCCCTCGATCTGCTGCCGCGCGCGCTGGATGATCTGGGTCTGCTCCGGATTCAGCAGCCCCTTCTGCTGGAGGATCTCCTGGAGCCGGGGCACGGGCCTCCCCTCCTGGTAGAGGGACTCCTGCGCCGCCAGCGCCTCCCGCACCTTGTCCTCCGCAAGGAAGCCCCCGCGGATCAGGAACTGCGCGACGGCCTGGTCTTCCTCCCGGACCTCCTCCTGCTGCGTCGCGACCTTCAGGAGGCGGAACTGCTCCGCGTCGATGAACTCCTTCTTGACCAGGATCTCCGGGACCTCGAGCTGGAGACCGTTCTGGCCCAGCAGGGACTGGAGCTTGCGCGCCTCGTCCACCTGCGCCTGGGTGACGAAGCGCAGCTTGAGCGCGAGGCGGATCAGCCGGTCGTCGGCGGACATGGCCGGGGAAACATACCATCCTCGTCCGGGCGTGACAAGTCCCGTGGGGCCGATTAGAATGTCGCGATGATCTTCCTGGTCGCCGCGGCGCTCCTTCAGGATGCCGGCGCCCTCGTCCGGAGCGGCGACTCCAAGATGGCCGCCCGCGACTACGACGGCGCGATCGCGGACTACACGAAGGCGATCGAACTCGGCCCGAACCTGCCCGTTCCGTACCTCCGCCGCGCCCGGGCGCGCCGGGCGAAGCGGGACTACGACGGCTCGATCGCGGACTGCACGAAAGCGATCGAACTCCGGCCCGGCGACAAGTCGGCCTTCGTCTCCCGCGGCCTCGCGAAGCACGACAAGAGGGACTACGACGGCGCGGCCGCGGACTACACGAAGGCGATCGAGCTGGACCCGAAGTACGTCTACGCCTGGTACGACCGCGCGCTCACGCGCGAGGCGCAGGGGAAGATCGATGAGGCGCTCGAGGACTACGCGAAGGCGATCGAGTGCGATCCCAAGTACGCGAACTCCTGGTTCAATCGCGGTCTCCTCCGGCTGGGCCGGCAGGACCACGACGGGGCGGTCGCGGACCTGGGGAGGTACGTCGAGCTGGCCCCCAAGGACCCAGAGGGGTGGTACCACCGGGGCCGGGCGCGCCGGGCGAAAGGCGACAAGCTTGCCCTGAGCGAGCGCCTCGAAGAGGCGCGAGTCCAATGGGACGGCGCGATCTCCGACTTCGACCAGGCGATCCGCCTCAACGGGGACTACGTCGTCGCCCTCATCGCCCGGGGCAAGGCGCGCTTCGACCGGAAGGAGCACGACGCGGCGCTGGCCGACTACACCCGCGCGATCGAACTCGATCCGAAGCACGTCTCCGCGTGGTACAACCGCGGCCTCGCGAGGTTCGATCGCAAGAACTACGACGGCGCCGTGGCGGACTACACGCGCGTCCTGGAACTCGATCCCAAGCACGCGCAAGCCTGGTACAACCGCGCCCTGGCGCGGGAGGCGCAGGGGAAGCCCGACCTCGCGCTCGAGGACTACGCCAGGGCGATCGAGTGCGACCCGAAGTTCGCCAACGCGCACTACAACCGCGGCCTTCTGCGCCAGGCCCTCGGCGACCACGACGGGGCGATCGAGGACTTCGACCGCTACATCCGGATGTGTCCGAAGGACCCCGAGGGATGGTACGCCCGGGGCCGGGCACGGCGGGCCAAGAAGGACTTCAAGGGGGCCATGGCGGACCACTCGCAGGCGATCGAGATCAAGCCGGACTACGCGCTCGCCTTCGTGGGCAGGGGGCTCGCGAAGCACGACCTCAAACAGTTCGACGCGGCGATCGAGGACTTCACGAAGGCCATCCAGGCGGACCCGAAGTCCCCGGCGGCCTGGTTCAATCGCGGGGCGTCGAAGCACGAGAAGAAGGACTTCGACGGTGCGATCGCGGACTACGGGCGCGCGATCGAGCTCCGCCCGACGTATGCGAGCGCCTTCTACAACCGCGGGCTTGCGCGCCACGAGAAGAGGGACTTCCGCGGCGCGATCGAGGACTTCACCGCGGCGATCGCGGTCGACCCGAAGTTCCCGGACGCGTACTACAGCCGCGCCCGCTCCCGGCGGGCGCTGGACGACGTCGAGGGCGCGATCGCGGACTTCCGCGCGTCCCTCGATCTGGCGCCGCCCGATTGGGAGTACCGCAAGCACGCCGAGGAGGCGCTGCGCAGGCTGGGGGGGAAGTAGCGGCGTGCCCGTCGGATTTCCGGCTCACCTCCCCGCCCATCCTGCCGAAATACATATGCGCTGCTTCGGGGACACGATGTCGCGTCGCGCCTGGTTTCTCATCGCCGTCGTCTCCGCGCTCCTGGGCGTCGGGCTCGTCTTCCTCTACTCCGCGACCGCGGCGCGCTGCGAGCACGGCCGCTCCGGCGACGCCTTCTTCTTCTTCCGCAAGCAGCTCCTCTGGACCGTCCTCTCCGTGGCCGCGATGCTCGTCGCGGCGCACGTGCCCACCCGGTGGTGGGAGAGGGCGAAGGTCCCGCTCCTCGTCGCGGCGTTCGTCCTGCTCGGGCTCGTCCTCGTCCCGGGGGTCGGGCGCGGCCGCGAGGGCCACGGCGCCCAGCGCTGGCTCGATCTCCGGGGGATGTCGCTCCAGCCGTCCGAGGCCGCCAAGCTCGCGCTCGCCCTCTTCCTCTGCTCCTACGCGGCCGCCGATCCGCAGAGACTCCGCACGTTCTTCCGCGGGTTCCTCCCGACCTTCGGGGCCCTCGCGATCGCCTGCGCCCTCATCGCGAAGCAGCCGGACGCGGGGACCGCGATCTTCCTCGGGCTGACGATGGGACTGGTGCTCTTCGCGGCCGGCGTGCGTCTCCTGCACCTGCTGCCGGGGGCGCTCGCGGCGACGGCGGCGGGAGGCTGGTACTTCTTCACGCACATGGAGCACGTCCGGGCGCGGATCCAGACGTGGCTCCATCCGGACCACGACCCGCTCGGCAAGGGGCTTCAGGTGAAGCAGTCCCTCGTCGCTCTCGGCTCGGGAGGCCTCTGGGGGGAGGGACTCGGGCGCGGCCTCCAGAAGCTCTACTACCTTCCCGAGGTCCACGCGGATTTCCTCTTCCCCGTCATCGGCGAGGAGGTCGGCTTCGTCGGCGCCGCGGGGGTCCTGCTCCTGTACGTGCTTCTCGGCGTCGCGGGGTGGCGGATCGCCCGGAACGCGAAGAGCCCCTTCGGCTTTCTCTTCCCGGTCGCGATGACCTGGCTCATCCTGCTCCAGGCGGCGCTCAACGTGGCGGTCGTGACGGCCACGGTGCCGGCGAAGGGGATCCCGCTGCCCCTCCTGAGCTTCGGCGGCAGCTCCCTGTTCTTCACGATGATCGGCATCGGCGTGATCGTGCGGATCGCCGACGAGGGAGAGGGGAACGAGCGCCCCGCAGCGCCCGCGCAGGAGCCGGTCCGGCTCGATCACACGTCCTCATAACCTTTAGGCGCGGCGGCCCGGGTGCTGCTCCCGCGTACGGTTGCGGCCGCCGCGCTGAGAGCGGACGGCTGAAGGCTGAACGCTTGCCTTTCGGCTTTCCCTTCCCGATCACGGCGACGCGGCGTATACTCCCCGTGAGAGGGGGCGGTAGTGGTCCGAGAGCGGGGAATCCTCTTCGCCGGCGGAGGCACCGGCGGACATCTCTATCCCGGCATCGCGCTGGCGCAGAGCCTGAGCGGGCGCCGCCTCTTCCTTTGCACGGAACGTCCGTTCGACCGCTCGGCGCTCGACGCGGCGCGCCTCCCGTACCGCGTCCTGCCTTCGCCGCGGCTCTCCCCGTCCTTCCCCGTCCGGTTCGGCCGCGCGGTGGCGGAGTCGCTGCGGGCCCTGCGCGAGTTCCGTCCCGACGTCCTCGTCGGCCTCGGCGGCTACGGGAGCGTGCCGCCGGTCGCGGCGGCGATGCTGCTCGGGATTCCGTACGTGCTTCTCGAACAGAACATCCGGCCGGGGAAGGCGAACCGGGCGCTGGCGCCGATGGCGGCGCGCGTCTACGCGCAGTGGCGCGAGACGCGGCTCCCGGGCCGCGTGGTCGCGGCGGGAAGCCCGATCCGGCCGGGGCTGCGGCGCATTCCGAAGTCGCAGGCGTGCGCGCGGCTCGGGCTCGACCCGGACCGGCCGACCGTCCTCGTCCTCGGAGGCAGTCAGGGCGCCGGGGCGCTCAACGCGCTGGATCTCGACGTCCAGACGATCCGGATCACGGGAAGGGGACGGACGGCGCGGGGCACGGTCGTCCTCGAATACCTGGATGAGATGGAGCTTGCGTACTCGGCGGCGGACCTCGCGGTCTCGCGCGCCGGGGCGCTTGCGATCGCGGAGCTGGCGTGCTTCGGCCTCCCGACGGTGCTCGTCCCGTATCCGCACGCGGCCGACGACCACCAGCGGGCGAACGCGCGGGCATTGGGTGACGCGGTCTGGGTCGTGGAGGAGTCGGAGATCGGGCGCATCGCGGAGATCGTCGCGAAGCTTGTCTCGGCCGACCCCGAAGTCCATAATAGGGGCCGAGCCCTCCAGCGGTTCGCCCGCCCCGAGGCGGCGCGGACCATCGCCGAAGACCTGAGCAGCATTTAGCTCTTTGCCCCTGGCAGTCAGCCGGCATGAGGCGGGCCGCCAAGGGCTAATGGCTAACGGCTAACGGCTAACGGCTTCTGGATGAACATTCACCTGATCGGCATCGGCGGGATCGGCATGAGCGGCCTGGCGCGGTGCCTCGCCGCGCAGGGACACACCTTGACCGGTTCCGATCTGAAGCCGAACGCGCTCACCGAGTCGCTCGGCATTCCGGTCGCGGTCGGCCACGATCCGAAGAACGTCGCCGGCGCCGAGCTCGTCGTGCGTTCGGCGGCCGTCCGCGACGACAACCCCGAAGTCGTCGCCGCGCGCGAGCGGAACATCGAGGTCGTGAAGTACGCGCAGATGCTCGGGCGGCTGACGCAGGACCGCGCGGGGATCGCGGTCGCCGGATGCCACGGGAAGACGACGACCTCGTCGATGAGCGCGTACGTCCTGTCGCGCGCGGGATTCGAGCCCGGCTTCGTGATCGGGGGCGTGGTCCCGCAGCTCGGCTCCAACGCGGCGCTCGGGAAGGGGAGGCACTTCGTCACGGAGGCGTGCGAGTACGACCGCTCGTTCCACAACCTCTCGCCGCGCTGCGCCGTGATCACGAACGTCGAGGAGGACCACCTCGACTACTACAGGGACCTTGCGGAGATCACGCAGGCCTACCGCGAGTTCGCGGCGCGGGCGAGCGAGATCGTGATCGGCTCACTGGACAACGCGGGCTCGGCGTCGATCGTGGTCGAGCGGAAGGGGAGGGACGAGGCGTACTCGATCGAACGGGACGCGGACTGGAGGGCGCGCAACGTCGAGGTAAAGGACGGCCGCTGGACGTTCGAGATCGTGAAGTACGGCAAGCCGTTCGGGGAGTTCCAGATCTCGGTGCCCGGGATCCACAACGTCTCGAACGCGCTGGCGGCGACGGCGGCGGCGACGTGGGCGGGCGTGGGGCGGGAGATCATCCAGGTGGCGCTCTCGGAGTTCGCCGGCGCGGCGCGGAGGTTCCAGCTCGTGGGCGAGCGCGGGGGCGTGCCCGTCGTCGACGACTACGGGCACCACCCGACGGAGGTCCAGGCGACCCTGCGGGCGGCGCGCGAGCGGTACCCGGAGCGGAAGATCTGGTGCGTCTTCCAGCCGCACCAGCGGGCGCGGACGCGGATCCTGCTCAAGGAGTTCGCGAAGGCGTTCTCGGACGCGAGCCTCGTGCTGCTGCCGGAGATCTACGAGGCGCGGGACGAGGAATCGAAGGCGATCTCGAGCGCGGACCTGGCGAAGCTCCTGGACCAGAACGGCAAGGCCGCGCTCTTCCTGCCGACGTTCGACTCGGTCGTGGAGTTCCTGCGGGAGAAGGCGCCGCCCGACTGCCTCGTCGTCACGATGGGGGCGGGGAACGTGGACGAGGTGGCCCGGCGGTTCCTGGCGAGGTAGTCATCCACCAGGGCGCCCCTCCGAAGCTCGTCTGCACCAAAAGCTCCCTGTCAACTCTTGGTGTCTCCGATCCGCTCCGGCGTGCGAAGGCGGTGGCGCTGCGGTTCCTCGCGGGGTAGTCCGACTGCAGCAATTGCAGACCGTCCGGAATTGCCGCGGAATTTCCTTGCCTTTTTATAATTTACACTTTATAGTTTATCTCGGAGGGGAGACGGGGGGAAGATGCCGCTCGCGTGCTCGGACCTCGGGCTGCGACGGAACGTGCCGCTCGGGCCCCTGACCACCATGAAGGTCGGGGGCCCGGCCGCGTTCTTCGCCGAGCCGCGCACGCTCGACGAACTCGCCGCCGCCACCTCCCTCGGCGTCCCCATCCGCGTCCTCGGCGCCGGAGCCGATCTCCTCGTGAACGATGGGGGGGTGCCCGACCTGGTCGTCCGGCTGACCCGCATGCACGCCCGCCGCGGGCTTTACGTCGAGGCCGGCGCGAACCTTCCCAACCTCGTCAAGGAGACCGTCGCCGAAGGGCTCGGGGGACTGGAGTGTCTCGCGGGCGTCCCCGCGACCGTGGGCGGCGCCGTCGCGATGAACGCGGGCGGTCGCCACGGCGAGATCGGCGACGCCGTCCGCTTCGTCGACGTCCTCGAGGACGGCCGCATCCGCCGACTCTCCCACGACGAGGTCGGCTTCCGCTACCGCGGGACCGCGCTCGCCGATCGCATCGTCGTCGGTGTCGAGTTCGACCTGCGGCCCGACCCGGCCGCGCGCGCGCGCTACGAGGAGATCCTCGCGGCGAAAAAGGCGACGCAGCCGCTCGGCTGCAGCAACTCCGGCTGCATGTTCCGCAATCCGCCCGGCCTGAGCGCGGGACGGCTGATCGACGAGGCCGGTCTCAAGGGCGCCGGCGTCGGGGGCGCCCGCGTCTCCCGCAAGCACGCGAACTTTTTCGTCAATGACGGCATCGCGACGGCGTCGGACGTCTTCCGGCTCATCGACCTCGTGCGCGACCAGGTCCGGCGCCGCACCGGCATCGAACTGGAACTGGAAGTCGTGGTCTGGGGGAAACCATGAAGACGATCGACGTGGCGGTGCTCCTGGGCGGGTTCTCGTCCGAACGCGACGTGTCGCTGCGGACCGGCGAGGCGGTGGCGCGCGGCCTCGCGGCGCGCGGCCATCGCGTGACGAAGGTCGACGTGCGCACCGACTACGGCGTCGAGCTGAACTCGGTGAAGTGCGACGTCGCGTTCCTCGCGCTGCACGGCCGCTTCGGCGAGGACGGCGGCATCCAGCGGATCCTCGACGCGCGCAACGTCCCGTACACCGGCTCCGACGCCGAATCGTCCCGCCTCGCCATGGACAAGATCGAGTCGAAGCGGCTCTTCCGCCGCGCGGGGCTCGACACGCCGCAGCACCGCGTGATCGGGAGCGGCGACTCCGTGGAGCTCCTCGAACAGTCGGCGCGATCGCTGGGCTATCCCGTCGTCATCAAGCCGCGCGCGGAGGGGTCGAGCCTCGGCGTCACCGTGCACCAGGACCGCGCGACGATCCTCGACGGCGCGATCGAGGCGTTCCAGTTCGGCTCCATCGCCCTCATGGAGAAGTTCGTCGCGGGCCGGGAGATGACGGTCGGGATCCTCGACGGCCGCGCGCTGCCGATGATCGAGCTCAAGCCGCGCCGCGCGTTCTTCGACTACGTCGCGAAGTACCAGGACCCCGAGACGCTCTACCTCGTGGATCCGCCGTTGAGCGACCTCGACAAGCGGCGCATCCAGAAGGCGGCGCTGGAGGCGTTCGATGCGCTCGGGTGCGAGGGGATGGGGCGCGTCGACCTGATCTTCACGGCGCTGCACGAGATCCAGGTCCTGGAGGTGAACACGATCCCGGGGCTCACGGAGCGCAGCCTGCTGCCGAAGGCGGCGCGGGCGGCGGGGATCGACTTCGCGACGCTGTGCGACCGGATCCTCCAGACGGCGTTCAAGCGGCGGCGGGCGTTCCCCGGCTGGGCGGCCGCGGCGATGCTGTAGGCGCTACTTCGCGGCGCACTTCACCGCCCCCGCCCCCAGCGCCGTCCCGCCTTCGCCCAGCACCGTCACCTTGAGGACGTAGTCGCCCGCCTCCAGGTCGTGCGGCACGGGGAGCGCCGCGCGGAACTCGCCGCCCTTCGCCTCCACCTCGATGAAGACGATCGTCTTGTCGTTCGCCGCCTTGTAGCGCTCCGTGATCTGCCTCTCGAAATCGTCCGCCCCGAGGACGACGCGCGGGAGCGGCCGCGCGAACTTCGTGCGGAGCGACTCGAGCGCCACGCGGGCCCGGCCGTCCTTCACGGGCGAGCGGCCCGCGACCTGGATCGTGCCGCCGGGCGCGACCGACTCCGCGAACTCCAGCTTCACCCCCTCGTCCGGCCGACGCAGCCGCAGCGCCGGGTCGCCGAACAGGTTGTAGTGCAGCACGCAGTCCTTCCGCATCGGCTCGAGGTTGTCCGCCCCCTGCACCCCGCCCGCCATCGTGTCGGCCGTCTTGCGGAACTTCGACTCGTCCGGCGCGAGCAGCTTCTTCTTCGCCTCGACGAGCGCCCAGCCCATCGTCTCCCGCCGCGCGTGGAAGACCTCCTCGATGAGCCCCTTGCTCAGCAGCGCGCTCGGGTAGGGCTGGATGATGCGCGAGCCGCCGATGTACGCGACCGGCCCGCGGCGCCGCTTGAAGAGATCCTCGCCGACGCAGTCGCCCCCGCGGAAGTCGTAGAAGCCCGTCGTGCACGCGACGACGAACATGATCGGGAGCCCGTTCCTGACGTCGATGTCCTTCGCGTTGGCCGCGTCGAAGATGGGGTACGTCTTCTTCTGCCAGCGGAGCTGGTCGAACCCCGTCCGGTGGCCGTGGCCCACGTAGACGTAGAAGAGGGACCCCTCGTTCAGGAGCCGCACCGCGTTCTCGTTGAACCTCGGCGGGAAGGGGGAGTAGCGGGAGGTCGTCTTCGAGTACGCGACCTCGAGATCGTACGCCGCAGGGATGTTCTCCGCGACGAGCGCCGTGAACTGCGCCTCGATGAACTGGTCGATGAAGGGCGAGAAGCCGCCCTCGCCCGTGATGAAGTCGATCTTCTTCTGCCACGCGCCCGGCTTGAGGTCGCGCTCGTACTCGATCGTCTTCTCGACCATCGCCCGCACCTCGTCGGCCGTGTCCGCGGGGAAGCGGCCGACCGCGATCGCGGCGTCGAGCCCGTCGTCGAGGACGCCGTACAGGTGGTCCGTCCCGAGATCGTCGTCGTTGGCGAACCTCTTCGTCTGGTACGCGGACCGGCGCTCGATCGAGGGGATGCGGTCGGAGTCCCCGACGAGGAGCAGGAATCTCGGCGCCGGGGCCTTCCACTCCTTCGCGGCGAAACGCACGAACGCGCGCGCGTCCTTCCACGGCTTCGCGATCGACTCGGTCGTCGCGACCGCGACGCGATACCCCTGCTTCGCCCGGTAGTCGGCGAGAGGGGCGATGGCCGGGACGAACTCCGCGGGCGCGACGATCAGGTAGTCGGCGCCGTTGTCCTTCGAGGCGGGGTCGGCGACCTGGAGGAGGCAGAGGAGCGTGAGGAGATTCATACGGCGATTATACGACGCGCGATCACGAGCGGTCGAGCACCTCGCGGACTTTCGAGGCCAGCCCGGCGACGGTGAAGGGCTTCTGGAGGAAGGGGAGGTCCGCGGCCTCGGGCTCGCGGTCGACGAGCGTCCGGTCCGTGTATCCCGACATCAGGAGAATCCGCAGGTCCGGCCGCCGGTCGCGCGCCTCGCGGGCGAGCTGAAGGCCGCCCATGCCCGGCATGACGGTATCCGTGAGCAAGAGGTGGATCGCCGCGGGGCCGGTCTCGATCGCATGGAGCGCCTCGCGCGCGTCGGCGGCCTCGATCACCGCATACCCCTGGCTCTCGAGGATCACCCGCGCGAGCCGCCGCACGGCCTCCTCGTCCTCGACGAGGAGCACGGTCTCCTTCCCGCGCGCGACGGGGGGAGGCGGAGCGGGGGCGGCGGGGACCTCGCCGGCCTCGGCGCGGGGCAGGTACGCCCGCATCGTCGTTCCCCGGCCCGGCTCGCTGGTGACGGAGATGTGGCCGTCGAAACGCCGGACGATCCCGTAGACCGTCGAAAGCCCCAGTCCCGTGCCCTTCTCCTTCGTCGTGAAGAACGGCTCGAAGAGGTGCGCCCGGACCTCCTCGCTCATCCCCCCGCCGGTGTCCGTCACGGTCAGCAGGACGTGCGGTCCGGGGCGGGCGCCGGGGTGCGCCGCCGCATAGCCCGCATCCAGTTCGACCTCCTCCACCTCGATCGTGATCTGTCCCCCGCCCGGCATCGCGTCGCGGGCATTGACGACCAGGTTCATCACGACCTGTTCGATCTGTCCGGGATCGGCCCTGACGCGACCCGGGCTCGGGGTCGCGACGGTCAGATCGACGTCCTCGCCGATCAGCCGGCGGAGCATCTTCTCCATGCCGGCGACGATCGAGGCGACGTCGAGGACCCGCGGAGCGATCTCCTGCTTGCGGCTGAAGACGAGGAGCTGCCGCGTGAGGGTCGCGGCGCGCTCCCCCGCCGCGTTGACCTCCTCGACCATCGGCCGCCAGGGATCGCGCGGGTCCATCCGCGTGAGCAGGAGCTGGCAGTAGCCGTTGATGACGGTGAGGATGTTGTTGAAGTCGTGGGCGACGCCGCCCGCGAGGCGGCCGACCGCGGTCATCTTCTCCACCTGGCTCATCCGTTCCCGGAACCGCCGCCGCTCCGAGATGTCGCGGAAGACGACGACGGCCCCGGTGATCCGTCCGTCCTCCAGGATCGGGGTGCTCGTGTACTCGACGTCGAACGAAGTGCCGTCCTTCCGCCAGAAGACGTCCGCGTCCGACCGGTGGACCGTCCCCGTCCGGTACGCGGCGTAGATCGGACACTCCTCGGCCGGGTAGGGGGTTCCGTCCGCCCGCGAATAATGGTAGGTCGAGTGCGAGTGACGGCCGACGAAATCCGCCGGTTCGTACCCGAGGAGCGCCGCGGCCGCGCTGTTGGTGAACGTGATCCGTCCCTCGGTGTCGAGCCCGAAGATCCCGTCGCCCGCGGACTCGAGGATCATCCAGGCGACGGCGGAGTTTCGATTGAGGAAGGTCCGGAGGAACGGATCCCCTTCATTCATGCTGTATCCCCCCGCTGTCGGTGCCCTGGCCGGTCCGTACTTGTCGGATCGGGCCGGCCGGAAAGAACCGAGAACGAAGAACAAAGCGGCCGGGCCTTCGCCACGCCGCCCGCCTTCGCTCGCCTCCGGCGAGCTACGGCGTGGTCACGCCGAAGCGCGGAGGCGGAAAGCGGCCGCGGCTACGGCCGCGCCTGCGCCGCCGAAGCGGCGGCTACGGCGTCGCGAAGGCGCGCAAGCGGGGGAGGCTTCCCCGCCTCCTTTCCTCTTTGTTCTTTGCTCTCCGTCCTCTCTGGGTGGTCCGCCACAACAAGTGCGGACCACCCGGGTCGGTGCCCGATTGTACGATAAAGCGGGCGCGACCGTGCCGATAGATACTTGGATGACCCTCTTCAAGAGGCTGAAGCAGGTCCGCCTGCCCGACCTCAAGGTTCGCGCGTGGGCGGGCGAGCACCGCGCGGGCCTCCTGCGCGCAGGCAAGATCTCCGCCGGGATCGGCGCCCTCACGCTCGTCGTCCTCCTCGTGCACAAGGAGGTCTACAGCCTGGTCGCCGGGCGGAAGGAGTACGTCGTCACGCCGGAGTCTCTCCGCGTCGCGCTGGCGCCGAAATGGACCGGCGGCCGCAACGCGGTCGACGTGGATCTGGGGCCGGACGGCTGGAGCGCCTTCGACGACGAGGCGCCGGCGCGCGTGGG
This sequence comes from Planctomycetota bacterium, assembly GCA_016190175.1. Taxonomy (GTDB): domain Bacteria; phylum Planctomycetota; class MHYJ01; order MHYJ01; family JACPRB01; genus JACPRC01. The sequence goes on along the minus strand of JACPRC010000147.1, from coordinate 47,364 downwards.
GCGGGCCTTCGAGAAGAACCCGTGGGTCCGGCGCGTCACCTCCGTGCAGCGGGAGTTCCCGAACCGGCTCCGCGTGCGCTACGAGTTCCGGACGCCGCACGTCACGGTGCGCACGGGCGAAGGCTGGATCGCCGTGGACCGCGACCGCGTGCGCCTCCCCGGCGTCTGGAAGGAGCGGCCGCCCCGGGCGCTCGAAGCGGACCTCGTCGGGCTCGGCTCCGCGCCGGAGGCGGGGAGGATGTGGGACGACCCGGCGCTGGCCGCCGGCATCGAGACGGCGGAACTCGTCGGCCGCGAGCCGCTCCTGGCGAAGGCGGGCGTGACGGCGATCGACGTCGCGAACCTCGGCGGAAGGGTCAACCCGAAGAAGAGCGAGATCGCGATGCTGACGTCGTCGGGCTGCATCGTCTACTGGGGCCGGCCGGAATCGAGCCGGAAGTTCGGCGAGCTGACCGTCGCGCAGAAGATCGGGAACCTGAGGCTCGTCCTGGAGGCATATCCGAACCTTGACGGACTCCAGTACGCGAAGGTCTACTTCGAGAAGCCCGCGGTGCTGGAGAAGGACAGTCGAACGACGGACCGCGGGCGGCCGCGGGGAGATAGGGAGATGGGGAGATAGGGAGATGAGAAGGTCGAGACGATGGGATCTCCCGATCTCCCCATCCCCATGAGAGGGGGGCCCATGGCGCGCGTGAACCTCCAGCGGACGATCGTCGTCTACCTCGCCTGGCTCGGGTTCATCGGCACGGGCCTCGTGCTCGTCCTCTCCGACATCGCTCCGGTGCTGTCGGCGTACGTCCGGCCGGAGAACCTGTACAACTTTCTCCTCTACTCGGAGCTGTTCTTCGTCCTGGCGCTCTGGCCGCTCTTCATCCCGAGAATCCTGAGCGAGGACCGGGAGGCGCCCCCGGTGACCGCGGAGTCCGGGCAGGCCCTTGACGCGGCGCGCGGTCCTGCGGACCGCGCCGCCGGAGGCGGCGCACCGCAAAGCGGCGCGGCGCCGTGTCAAGGGCAGGTGCACATTCTGATGCTCCAGGTCGTGCTCCTGTTCGTCTTCGTGCTGCCGCTCGCGTTCATCTGCCAGAACATCTCGAACCTGGGGCTGTGGACGTTCTTCAAGGGGCAACTCCAGGTGGCGGTGCTGGCGTGCTTCGTCGCGGCGCTCTTCTCGCTGGCCGCGGACCGGAAGTGGCGTGCGGCGCCGGCGTACTACCTCGGATTCTTCCTCTCGTGCGCGGGGCTGCCCTTCCTCTATTATCTCGTCCTGGAGTTCACCGGGGCCCCGCTGGGCTTCCTCGGCATCTTCTCGCCGTTCTGGGCGGCGTCGCGGCTTGACGCGGAGCCCACGGCGCTGATCCAGTGCGCGATCTTCGGCGCGGCGGCGGTGGGGCTGCTCTTGGGGCCGGCGTTCCTGAAGAAGACGCAGAGCGCGGCGGCGTGAGAAGAAGCGATCAGCAATCAGCAATCAGCGATGAGCGATCAGCGATCAGCCGTCCGCGTACCACGGTCCCGGCGCCGTCGCAGAATGGGCACGACGATCGCGGCGACAACGATCAGCACGGCCAGTACGACGATCGCGATACGGAGGCGCGCGAGTCCGTCGTCGCGCTGCGGCGTTGCCGGCCTTCTCGCGGGGGACATCCCGTTCGACACGGGCTCCGGGTCCGCGCGGAAAGACGACGTTCTCGGAGGACGAGGTTCGCTCGCCGCCCGCCGCTTCGCCTCCTCCTGAAGTCCCGCCAGGATCGCCTCCCTCCTCGCCTTGGATTCGTCCTGGCTTTGGCGCGACTGGAGACGCCTCCACTCCTTGTATTCGCCCTGAACGGCCTCGAGAGCCCCGAGCGCGCGGTGAGCCTGTGGGTGGAGACTCCACCGACAGCGACCAAATGCCGATCCCGCATCGCAGACGAGGGCGACATGCTCGGCCCGTTCCCGCCTGGCCTTGAGAATCGCCTCGTCCATCCGCTCCCAATTGGGGATCGCCCGCGGGAGGACCAGTCCGTTCAGCTTCGCCGCCTCCGTTTGCGCGGTGCCCAGCGCTTCCTCCATCTCTTCCTTGGTGAGCGGTCGGTCCATCCCCAAGGTAAATGAATGGCCCACGGAGGAGTGAGCGATGGACCTCGAACTCTCCACGGCCCATTCGATCTCCTTCTCCGCTTCGTCCCCGCTGACTCCCGCCCGCAGCAACCGCTTGGTCAGATCGTAGCCTGCGTCGATTTGAGAGCGGATGAGCCGCGCCTCCGCCTCCGTGGGGGGAGACCTCCTGAGCCCCTCCTCGATCACCGTCGCGAACAAGTTGGCGGTCGCGTAGAATTCCCTCTCCCGGAGCACGGGCGGGACAGGATAGCGTTCGTTGAGATGGGCGTAGTCCTCCGGGAAGATCGGCTGGACGCCCGGTTCCCACCACGAGAGTAATGTGGGCAGGCTCCGGAGCGCCTCGTCCTTCCGCTGGGCGGGGGCCGACGGCACGGCGGCGAACCCGGCGAGGATCGCCTTGCGAAGCCCGGCCGACTCCGACGCCGACCAGCCCAGGTCGGCCCGGAGCGCATCGTCCACTCGCTTCGCGAGTTCGGGGTCGGAGTCCTGCGCTCGATCGCTCCCCATCGCCGGCGTCATGGTACAGAGCGACGCGAGCGCGATCCACCAGCGAGCAGCGCCGGATCTCATGGGTCTCCCAGGTCACGGACGTAGCTGTCGACTGTGATCCCCTCACCGTAGGCGCCCAAGACGGGCTGGGAGGCTTCGGTCTGATGGATGGTTGCGGCCACCGCGGCCAGGTTCGAGACCTCGAGCCAGGTGCCTATCAGAAAGTGGGACTTGAAGTCCAGACTATGGAAGCGCGCATCCTCGTACATCTTGCCCACGCTCTGCTCTACCGGATCCTCGAACTTGAGATCCACCACGCCTCCGTTGACGAGGGTCTCCGTGACGATGATGCCGGTAGACTTGCCGACCAAGTCGAACCCGTTGTTCTTCTTGGGTATTGACTTCCACTCCACCTTCACGAAGAACCGCAGGTTGCTTTCGATCCAGATCGGCGACCCGCACTGGTCGACGAAATACTCTATCCTGGAGCGCAACGGATGCGCGCTGCTGCCGTGTTCGGTCTCGAATTTCTCGTTTTCTCCGAACCCGACGACGTGCTCGACGGTCGAGAAGGCCCTGACGAATGCGTTCGCGCGCGCCTCCGTGCCGTGGCACCGCGGCGCCTCTCGACCGGCGGCCAGGTATCCCTCCCGGACCATGTTCCACCTGTCCCACAGCGCGGAGGTGTCCTCTCCTCGGACCGCGACGCGTCCTATTGCGCTTCCATCATACATCAATTGCCAGTACCTCGCCGTCGTCTTGGTCCGGTTTTCCTTCCTGAGCAGCAGTTCCTCCGGGCCCTGCGGGACCGGCCATAGCTCGTTGCCGTCCACCTCAGCCCGTTCGCTGATCGTACCGAGCTTCGCGAAGTAGACGTGCGGGTCTGCGGGTTTGCCCCCTTGCTGGGGGAGTGCGTGCGTGTCCGCCGATTGGAGTGAAAGGACGACCAAGGAAGCCAAACCCGCGGTCAGGAGAGCGCGCCCGCGGGGGGGGGGGAGTGTCCTCATCATCATTCCTCCTATCCGGTGAAAGTGTAGCCCGGCATCTTCGTTCGGGCAAGTCCATTTTGAATGCGCCGGTCCGTCCCCTTGCGTGCCGCGGTGAGACGACCGGAGCAGGCCCCGAGCCGCGCGGCCCGGGGCTCCCGGAAGGGGAACTACCTGAAGAACGCCTCGTTGCCCGGGACGCGATCGTTGCCGGCGACGTAGATCACGCCGCCCGAGTAGGCGATGCTCCGCGCCCGGTCCCCACCCGTGCCCGGGTCGATCTCGATCGCGCCGCCTCCGCCGAACGCGGGGTCGAGCGACAGGTCGGAGAAGAACCTCTTCTCGATCCGCAGCCGCGAGCGATCCGTCCGGCGAAAAAGGCGGCCGGCCGGGGTAGAATGCGCGAGTGCTCGCCCTGATCGTCCTCCTGATGCAGGAGGCGCCGGTGATTGAACGCGCCGAGCTGCTCACCGGCGGCGCCTTCCGGCCGGGACACTGGACGCCCCTCGAGGTCCGCGTCCGCGGCGCCGAAGCGCTCGCCGGCGAACTCGTCGTCCGCACCGACGCGGGGATCGCGGTCGTGAAGGCCGTCGAGGCCGGCCTCGGCCGACCGGATCCCGTCGTCCCCGTCCTCGCCCTCGCGATCGACGCGCCCTTGGAGGTGCTTTTCCGGCGCGACGGGCAGATCCTGGCGCGCTACCGGCGGCGCTCCCTGGGTCGGGGGCTCTACCAGAGCGACCGGCTCATCCTCGCGCGCGGGACTCCTCCGGACGAGCGGACGGTCCTGTTCGATCTCAAGGGCGCGGAACTCGAATGGCTCGAGGGCGTCGACGCGGTCGTCGGGACCGCGCCCGAGGGGTACGCCGCGATGGGCGGGATCGTGGCGGCCGACCTGCCCGACGCCCTTCGCGGGATCGAGGCCCGCGGGAAGTTCGAGACGCGGTGGTTCGAGCCCGTGGACGCGCCGTTGTGCCGCCTTGCGCCGCAGGAGCCGTGGGTCGAGTCGAAGCGGCGGGCGACGCTCTGGTTCGTCGGGATCTACCTGGCCGCGGGCGTCGCGGCGCTCTCGCTCCTGGCGCGGCGCGCGCGTTGGGCCTGGGTCGCCGTCCTCGCGCTCTCGGCCGCGGGGGTGGCGGCCTTCTTCGCGCTCTTCCCGCGCGGCACCGTCGCGATCTCCCGCCGCTCCTGCGAGATCCCGAGCGCGAGACTCGACGTCTATTTCGTGCGGCGCACGAAACCGGGCGCGTGCGACGTGGAATTCCCGGGGCTCGTGAAACCGGTTTACCCGTCGTTCCAGGCGGCGACGCTCGACCGAGCGGAGCTGCACGTGGGGAAGGGGACGTCGCGGATCGCGGGCCTGTCGCTCGCCGCGGACGAGTGGCGCCTCTTCACCTGCGTCGCGCCGGCGCCCACCGTCCCCGTGGAGATCGCCCCGGATGGCGCGACCCTCGCGAGGCGGCTGTTCGACGCCGGCGTCGTGGACGGCTCCCGCGTCACGCGGTTGGGCGACGGGGGCGGACCGCCGGCCGGAGCCGCCGAACCCGAAGACGCGACCTACCGCTACTTCCGGCGCAAACTCATGCGGACGCCGCGGTTCGCGTACGGCTGGACCTCGCGCTCCTCGCGCGCTGCCTCGGGCGTCGCCACCCCGGACCTCGCGGAGTTGCGCGAACTGCCCGGCCTGGTGCTGCTGCCGATTGATTGACGGCTCCCGGCGCGGATGATACGTTTTCCCTCCATGAAGAACCTGCTCCGCGCCGCCATCGCGGTCGTCCCCTTCCTCGCCGCCCCCGTCCTCGCGCACGTGCCGGAATCCGCGCCGCCGGCCGACGCCCATCAGATCAAGGTCGGGGCCTACATCATGAGCCTCGGCCAGTTCGACCTCGCCACCGGGAGCTACACGGTCGACATGTACCTCACGTTCCGCGGGGCGAAGGAGGATCTGGACAAGCTCGACTTCGAGTTCATGAACGGGCGCGGAGGGCGGGACCCCATCAAGCGGACCGATACGGTCGCGGAGTACCGCGTCCAGGCGAGTCTCTACGAGCAATTCGACTTCCACCATTACCCGTTCGACACGCAGACCCTGACGATCCAGCTCGAGGACAAGAGGCTCGGGATGAAGGAACTCCAATTCACCCCGAACAAGAGCGACGCGGGGATCGACCCGAAGATCGTCCTGACGGGCTGGAAGATCACCGGGTGGGACCACGCGGCGACGGAGCAGAAGTACACGGGCGACGACGACAGCTTCCACCGCTTCGTCATGACGACGAAGCTCAAGAGGGCGGGATTCTCGTCTCCCCTCAAGGTGTTCGTCCCGCTTGCCTGCTTCCTGATGGTCATGGGGATCACGCTGCTCCTGCGGCCGGGTTCGGCGGAGGGGCGGCTCACGACGAACACGCTGCTCCTCGTCGGCGCGGTGACCTACCACGTCACCGGCGTCATGGGTTCGCTGCCGCCGCTGGGGTACATCACCCTGGCCGACTGGGTGTGCATCGCAACGTACGTGGTCATCGGAGCGAGTCTGCTCCAGTCCGTCCGGATGTTCCGGCTCGCCGTGAGCGACCAGAAGGATGCGGCGATGACGGTCTACAAGCAGTCTCTGACCCTCGTGCCGCTGGCCGCCGCGATCGCCTACCCGGTCGCGATCCTCGCGGGGATGAACCTGTGACCGCCGCGATCCTGCTCGCCGCGGCCCTGACCGGCGGCGAGGAGGCGAAGGCGCCGGCGACGGTCCGCGTGGGCGCGTACATCATCAACCTCGGGAAGTTCGACCTCGCCAGCGGCAGCTACACGGTCGACTTCTATCTGACGTTCGAATCGCACGGCGACCTGCCGCCGGGCTACAACACGGACAAGGCCTCCGAGATGGCGTTCGAGTTCATCAACGGCCGCGCGAGCAACGTCGAGCGGATCAAGAGCGCGCCGAACCGGGCCGAGTACCGGATCCTGGCGAATCTCTATGTCCCGATCGACCTCCGGCGCTATCCGTTCGACCGGCAGGCGCTCGTCATCCAGATCGAGGACAAGCGGCAGAGCAACGTGCTGCTCGAGTACGTGCCGAGCCCGAAGGACACGGGCCTCGATCCCGAGGTCGTCGTCATCGGGTGGGACGTCGCGGCCGTCCGTGAAAGGACGCGGGTCCACGCATACCCCGACAACGAGAACTACCACCAGTACGTGCTCTCCCTCGACCTCAAGCGGAGCGGGATCACGGCGGTGCTCAAGGTGTTCATCCCTCTCGTCTGCTTCCTGACGGTCAGCTTCATCACGTTGATGCTCGCGCCGGAGTCGTACGACAAGCGGCTCGGGACGAACACGGGGATGCTCATCGCGAGCGTCATGTTCCACGTCGCGATCATCTCGTCGCTGCCGCCGCTCGGTTACCTCACGCTCGCCGACCGCGTGGTCATGGCGACGTACGTCACGGTCGGGTTCCACGTCCTCCAGTGCGTGCGGATGATGCGGCTGTGGATGAAGGGTGCGAAGGACGAGGCGCAGAAGGTGCACGCGACGAGCCGCTGGGCGGTGCCGCTGGTGGCGATCGTCTCGTACCCCGTGGCCGTGCTGAGCGTGTTCGGGCTGTAGGCCGGGGTGGGGGGGGCTTCAAGATCCCACCCTGGATTCGTCCAAGGGGCCTCATGAGAATCCGCACGTCGCTCGTCGCGGGAGTCGTCTTCGAACCGAACGACGAACCTCTTTCGTGCAGGAGTCGGCGATGAACCTCAGGTCGGCCGTCCTTGCCTCCGCGTCCATCCGGAACAGGAAGGCGTAGGAGCGGGCCTCACCTGTATTCGGGCTGCGGGCCGCTCGAATGAGAATCCACCACCTGGATTGCGGGTCGCTCCGGCCCCTCTGCGCCCGCCTTTCGAACGGGACCGGCCCGTGGCTCCGCCGCGGGAGGCTCGTCTGCCACTGCCTCCTCCTGGAGACGCACGGGGGCCTCGTGCTCGTCGACGCCGGCATCGGGACGGCCGACCTCGGGAATCTGGGGATGGCGTTCCGCCTCTTCGCCGGTCCCGTCTACGATCCTGCGGACACCGCCGTCGCGCGCGTTGCGGCCCTCGGGTTCCGCCCCGAGGACGTGACGGACATCGTGGTCACGCACCTCGACCTCGACCACGCGGGGGGAATCGCGGATTTCCCGCGCGCGCGCGTGCACGTGGATGCGGGCGAGCACGCGGCCGCCGTGGTGGCGCCGTCGTGGCGCGCGCGGCTCCGGTACGTGCGGCGCCAGTGGGGCCATGGCCCCCGCTGGGAGACCTACGGGGGCGCGGGGGAGGAGTGGTTCGGGATGGCCGGCACGCACCGCATCCGCGCCCTGGCGGACGAGGTGCGCCTGGTCCCGCTGTCCGGCCACAGTCCCGGCCATTGCGGGGTGGCCGTCCGCGGCGACGACGGGTGGATCCTGCACTGCGGCGACGCCTACTTCCACCACGGGCAGTTCGCGCCCGAACCGCGCTGCCCGCCGGGCCTCGCGGTCTTCCAGTGGGCGATCCAGTGGGACGCGCGCGAGAGGCGGCGCTCGTTCGATCGGCTGCGCGCGGTTCCGCCCGAGGTGCGCCGCTTCTGCGCGCACGATCCGGCGGAGTTCGACGTCAGGGCCGGACCTCCGTGACGACGATCGAGTCCACCCAGAACGCGCCCTTCTCCCCGTCCTCGCCGTACTGGAGATAGATCTCGCTCACGGGCGCGCCGGGGACGAGGGCCTCCTTCCGCGACTTGTCGCGGGGAACGAAGCGGTCGAACTCGGCCGTCAGCGTCACCCACGCGCCGGCCCGCGCGATCCGGAACTCCTGCATGAAGTTCAGCTTCGGCTCGCGGGCGTGGATCTGGAGGACGAGGTTCGCGGGGCGGTCGGTGCGGCAGACGATCGTGATCCGACCGCGGACCGGCACCGCGAAGAGCGGGTCCGCCGATTCGAGCCGCACCTTGCCGGCGCACCATGGCGGGTCGGGGATCCCCTTGGCGGCGCCGCCCTCCACCGCGGCCTCCCAGCCGCCCGGCTTCGAGAAGTCCTCCGCGAACAGGCGCCGCTCCGCCGCGCGGTGGCCGCGCGCCCAGGCCAGGCGCCGCAGGTCCGCAGGCGTGGGCGCGGGGAGCGGCGCGTCCGGCGCGACGGCGATCTGCTGACCGGGGCGCACCCGGACGCTCCGGCCCCCGGCCGAGCACTCCACGGAGCCCTCCTCCACGACGATCGTCGTGCGTGTCCCCTCGATGCGGACGTCGAAGACGGTGCCGAGCGGGCGCACGGAGCACGCGCCCGTGACGACGCGGATCTCCGGACCGGGACCGATCAGTTCGGCGAGCACTTCACCGTGATCGAGCCGCGCCGCTACCGCCTTGCCCTCGACGGCGAAGGAAATCGCGCTCTTGGGAGCCAGGACGAGGAACCGGCGCTCGGAGAGGACGAGCTTCGTCGCGGACGCGGCCGTCAGCCGCTCGCCCGCGCGGACCCGGACGTCCTTCGACTTGCCCCGGATGCTGCGGCCGGCCACGTCGATGGCGCCGTCGACCTCGAGGAACGTCACGATCGCGGGTTCGGCCTCGGTGCTCCTCGGCTCGGGCGGCCTGTCGCGCTTCGGTTCGTCCCGCCGCGGAGGATCCTCCCGCTTGGGCGGCGGCTCGTCGGGGACGCGCGCGGGAAGGTCGGTGCGCGGGACCGGCGGGCGGGCTCGGGGTCGAACTTCTTCCTTCTTGAACCGGGGGGGCGGCTCACTTCGAAGTGCGACCGGCTCGCGGCGGGGAACCGGCGCGGGGCGATCCGTCGACGGCCGGTGGAGGAGGACGAGGATCAGCGCGGCCGCGGAGACGGCGCCGACGGCGATCCAGGCGGCGAAGTTCCGCGTGCGGGTCCGCGGGCGCCTCGCCCGCCAGCGCCGATCGAGTCGCCGGGCCGGCGCGTCGAGACGCCGATACATCTCGTCCAGTTTCCGTTCCAGTTCGTCGTTCATGCCGAACCCAGTCTCTCGCGCAGCTCCGCGTACGCGCGCGAGAGCGTCTTCGTGACCGTCCCCGTCGGGCGGCCGAGCTCGCGCGCGATCTCCTCGCACGTCATCCCGCGGTCGTGGCGCAGCGCGAGGATCTGCTGCGCGTCGGGCGCGAGCGCCGCCACCGCCTCCGCCAGCCGCGGATCGGGGTCTCCCGGGGGCGCCGTCGCGGCCGGAGCGGCCACCGCACCGCGGTGCCGCTCGCGCGTCTGCTTCTTCCGGATCCACTCGCGGCAGACGTTGTCCGCCGTCGAGAGGAGCCAGCTACCGAAAGAACGGTCGTCCCGCAGCCGCGCCAGCCCGCTCCATGCGCGCATCAGCGTCTCCTGCGCCAGGTCCTCGGCCGAGGACATCTCGCGCGTTCAGCCGAAGAGGCGCGCGAGGAGCGCGCGGGAGTAACGCTCCACCCGCTCGCGAAACGCGGCCTCCGTCCACATAGGAGGGTGATTCTAGCGCCTCCGTTTGCGGCGCGATTTTTTTGTCGCAACGCGCGGGGGATGCGCCACTCTCCGTGCGACAGGAGGTGTCCATGAGAACCGCGACCCTCGTCCTGGCGATGCTCTCCGCCGCGTCCGCGAACGACTACTGGGTGGGGCCGCAGGGGAACGACGCGAACCCCGGCACGCAGGCGCAGCCGTTCCGGCAGATCTCCCGCGCGATCACGGTCGCCGGGGCCGGCGACACGGTGCACGTCCTCGACGGCACCTATGCGGGAGGGCTCGTGATTCAGAAAACCGGGACCGCCGCGGCGCCGTTCGTCGTGAAGGCGGAAGGTTCCGGCGTCGTCGTGAGCCCGGGAGGGACGGACACGATCTTCGTCACGTACTCGGCCTACGTCGTCCTCGAGGGCCTGCGGTCGTTCAACGCGAACCGCGCGGCGGTGCGGATCGACAACAGCCATCATGTGACGGTGCGTAACGGCGTCTTCGGAAACAACGCGCGGTGGGGGATCTTCACCGACTTCTCGGACGACCTGCTCCTCGAGAACAACGAGTGCTACGGAAGCGGGCTCGAGCACGGGATCTACGTCTCGAACAGCGGCGACCGGCCGGTCGTGCGCGGGAACGTGGCGCACGGGAACAACGCGTGCGGGATCCAGCTCAACGCCGACCTCTCGATGGGGGGCGACGGGACCATCAGCGACGCGGTGATCGAACGGAACGTCGTCTACGGCAACGGCGCGGGGGGAGGGGCCGCAATCAACCTCGACGGCGTCGCGACGAGCGTGATCCGCAACAATCTCCTCTACGACAACCATGCGAACGGGATCACCCTCTTCCAGATCGACGGCGCGCTGGCCTCCTCGAACAACGCCGTGGTCAACAACACGATCGAAGTCGCCTCGGACGGGCGGTGGGCGATCCACGTGGGCGCCGGCGCCTCGGGCAACGTGATCTTCAACAACATCCTGCTGACGAAACACGCGTCGCGCGGGAGCCTCCACTTCGAGGACCTCGCGAGTTCGACGGGCACCGTTTCGGACTACAACGTCTTCACCGTCAACCCGAACGCGGTGACGGCCGACGACGACGCGAGCTATCTCACCTTGACCCAGTGGAAGGCGATGGGGTACGACGCGCATTCGTTTGCGTCGACGCCCGGCGCGGTCTACGGAGGCGACCATCGGCTGATCGCGGGCAGCCCCGCGATCGACGCCGGGGTCGGCGCGCTCGGCGGCAAGATCGCTCCCACGGACGATCTGGACGGCGGCGCGCGGACGGACGGGGCCCTCGACGTCGGAGCGGACGAAGTTGGAGCCGGCAGCGCTCCGGCGCCGGCCGCGCCCGCAAACGAGACCGGAGGCGGCGGCGGGGGAGGGTGCGGGATGGTCGGACTCGAGGCCCTCCTCGTCCTTGCGCTCCTGTCGCGGCGTCAGAGGCTTGCGAGGTTGCTCCGGGTGAGCGTCGTGCCGGGATGCTCCGGGCCGGGCAGCCGTTCCTTGATCGCGAGGGACGGGCGGTAGAGCCGGGCCGCGCCCCGCGAGGATCGCCGCGCGCGCCGCTTCCGCGGAACAATGCCGCCCTGCCGCGGGTATCATCGAGGGAAGGCGTGAGATGACGGCTCTTCTCTGGGCGATCCTGGCACAGGCGGACGCGGGGCTGACACGCCGGGAATGGAAAGTGGAGGATGTCTCCCGGGAGGCGCTCCTGCACCTTCCCGCACGGGACCGGAAATCGCCCGCCGCGGCTCCGGTCGTCTTCGCGTTCCACGGACACGGCGGGACCGCACGCAACGCGGCCGCGAAGTTCCGTCTCCACAAGCTCTGGCCCGAGGCGATCGTCGTCTACATGCAGGGCCTTCCGACGCCGGGGATGACCGACCCCGAAGGGCGGAAGCCGGGATGGCAGAAGCAGACCGGCGATCAGGGCGACCGCGACCTGAAGTTTTTCGACGCGGTGCTGGCCACGCTCCGGAAGGACCATTCCATCGACGAGGACCGCGTCTACGCGACCGGTCACTCCAACGGCGGGGGATTCACGTACCTGTTGTGGTCCAGCCGCGCCGACGTCTTCGCCGCCTTCGCCCCTTCGGCGGCCGCGGGGAGGAACGCGCGGGACCTCGCGCCGAAGCCGGCGCTCCACGTCGCGGGGGAGAAAGACACGGTCGTGCCGTTCGAGGCGCAGAAGAAGGCGATGGAGGCGGTGCGCGAATCGAACGGGTGCGAGGAGAAGGGCGAGGAGTGGGACAAGGGATGTCTGATCTACGCCTCGAAGAAGGACGCGCCCTTCGTCTCCTTCATCCACCCCGGGGACCACACGTATGCCGCCGAGGCCCCGGCCCTCATCGTGCGGTTCTTCAAGGGCTGCGTGCGCAAGAAGTGAGCGTCACTTCTTCTGGTGACTCTGAATCAGCGCCCACGCGGCCTCGTCGGCCGCCTTCGCCGCGGCGTCGCCACCCTGGTTTACGCCCACGTGGGTCATGATCGTCTCGGCGATGCAGGCCGTCGAAGCGGACCGGCTCCTCGAGGTCGGGCGGCGCAAGTAGTTCCCACGGCGCGGGCTTCGCCCGCAACCGACCAGGAGACCCGAGGACCGGGAGACCTGGGGCCTCGCCCCGTCCCCAAGTCGCCCCGTCCCCCCGTCCCTTGCGCGGGTCCGCGCGCGTCACCAAGTATCTCCTCGCGGCAGCAAGAAGTTGCTAGTAAGTAGTACAGGTGGCGCCCGCCTGGAGCAGGTGGACGTTACGAATCGTAACGTCCCATGTTACGAAACGTAACGCGGCCCCTCCATGGAGCAGTGGATACGGCCGGCACGCGAATTGCGCCGTTCCCGCCGTGGAGCCCGTGACGGACGACGAACTCCTGGAGGTCCTCATCGGCGCCCGCGTCGAGGTGCCGCTGCATCGCCTCTCTCTCGAAGGGCCGCCGCGACTTCGAGAGACCGGCCGGGGACCGGCCGCGCGGAGGCTCGAGGCCCTCCTGGAGCTTGTGCGTAGGCTGTCGAGGGCGCCGCTTCCGCGCGGCGACCCGGTAGAGAGCCCGCCCCTCCTGGCCGACCGGCTGCGGCCGCGCTTCCAAGGCGCGTTCCGGGAGGAGTTCCTCGTCCTTCTCCTCGACGGCCGGAACCGGATCCTGCGCGAGGTGACCGCGTCCGTGGGCACGCTGGACGCGGCGCTCGTGGTGCCGCGGGACGTGCTCGTGGAGGCCATCCGGGAGGCGGCGTCCGGCATCCTGTGCGTCCACAACCACCCGTCGGGGACGGCCGTGCCCAGCCCCGAGGACGTGCGCGTGACACGCCGGTTGCGGGAGGTGTGCACTCTCGCCGGCCTGCGGTTCGTGGACCATCTGATCGTGGGAGAGACGGGGTATTTCAGCTTCGAGGAGGAAAGGATGTAGGGCCCGCCGCAGGCGGGCGAAGTCGGATGCCTGTGGCTCTTGTCTGCTGCGGGTAGTTTCCGTAGAGTACCGGGCGTGGCGGTGCCTCCGTGAACGATCAGCGCCCGATTCCGGCCGACGGCGCCGGCATCCGGCGCATCGCCGTCCCGCCCGATATGCTGCGTCACCGGTGCTCGGCGGGCCTCCGCCTCCACCGAACGGTTCCTGTCGCGATGTAGAGGAGGACGCCGACGACCGATCCCACGTGGGCGCCTACGCAAGCATGGTAGAGGATCGTCTCCGCCGGACGACCCTTGAGGGCGGCGAGGATCGCTCCACCGCCTCCCATGAGCGATCCGACTGCGGTCATCGAGAGCAGCATGACGATCGCCTGTATGTTGACCACGGGCCACCATCCGCGGTCGTCCTCCGGCCGCTCCATGGCTTCGTTCACCTTTGCCAGGACGATGAAGCCGAGGAGCGGCCCGCCCAGGAAGCCCGCGTAGGAACCGACCTCGAATCCCTTGACCAGAGCCTGGACGGGCCGATACGCGCTGAAGAAATCCCCCGCGAACTCCGGGGAGACGCGAAAGCACGCCGCCGCGAACGCGCAGGTGTACGCCACGATGGCGAGATAGCCGAGGGCCGCGGTGAGGAGCCAGCGGATCGCCTGCATCGATCGCCATTCTACCGCAACGCTTGGCGCGGGGGGCCGCGGTTGATATGATCCGCGCGTCATGGATCGGGCCTTCGACCGGTTCTCTACGCCCGTGGGGGAGTGTCTCGTCGTCGTCGAGGACGGCGCTCTCGTGGAACTGTCGTTCCGGCCGAAGCGCGATCCGGACGCCCGGCGCGACCCGGGGACCGTGCGGCGTTTCCGGAAGGCGGTCGAGGGCTATTTCGAGAGCGGTGAGTTTCCCCGCGTGCCGCTCGATCTCTCCTGGGCCACGCCGTTCCGGCGGGCCGTCTACGACGTCGTCATGTCGATCCCGCGCGGCCGGCTCCTCACGTACGGGGAGGTCGCCGCACGGGCGGGGCGGGGGTCCGCGCGCGCCGTGGGGCAGGCGATGGGCGCCAACCGGATCTGTCTCGCGGTCCCCTGACACCGCGTCATCGCCGCCGGTGGGCGGCTGGGCGGCTTCGGGGGCGGTCCGGAGCTCAAGCGGAGCCTCCTGCGGCTCGAGGGCGTCGCGGACCTGCGGTAGCCGCCGCGGCCCATTCTGCATCCGAACAAGTGCATATCCTATTGCATTTATGGGTGAATCGACTATAGTTTATGGCCGTCGGAACCGGAAGGGAGAGGAGAATGCCGATACCGAAGGACCTCCTGGAGATCATGGCCTGCGCGCTCTGCAAGAGCGAGCTGCGCCTCGAGGGGGAGGAGCTGCACTGCGCGAACGCGGAGTGCGGACTGATCTACGCGATCAAGGACGACATCCCGATCATGCTGATCGACGAGGCCCGGCGGCCGTGCCCGAAGTGCTCGACCCAGCGGGACTGGAACGACGACGAGCTCAAGTGCGGCAAGTGCGGCGCTGTCTTCCGCTATGTGAGGAAATAGACGGGTGGAAAAGCGCGGCCTGATCACGATCGTCGTCTGCACGCTCCTGTTCTTTCTCTGGATCGGCGTGATCTCCCCGTGGATCTGGCCTCCCGAGAAGCCCGCCTCTCCGACCCCGCAGACGAAACCGGCCCCGCAGCCCGCGCCGGAGAAACCCGCGCTCCTGGCCGGCCGGGTCCAGGGGGGCAAGCCCACGATCACACCGGAAGTCTCCAAGCCGCGCGAGCTCGACGCGGTCTCGGGCATGGTCACCCTCGGGCGGTACGAGGTCGCGTACACGTCCAAGGGCGGAGGTCTGGACCGCGTCCTGTTCCGGACGGACCGCGGCACGGTGCCGATCCTCGTCCCCATCATGCCCGACC
The DNA here is from genome assembly GCA_016190175.1 of Planctomycetota bacterium. Lineage (GTDB taxonomy): Bacteria > Planctomycetota > MHYJ01 > MHYJ01 > JACPRB01 > JACPRC01. The sequence goes on along the minus strand of JACPRC010000147.1, from coordinate 32,062 downwards.
GGCCCCACTTCGCGGTGCGGGTGCCGCAGGCGGGGGTCCCCCTCGAACAGGTCCACTGGCGGGTCTCCGTGGACCGGGAGAAACTGCAGATCCGGTTCGAATATGCCGTCCAGGACCGCTGGCTTTTCTCGAAGGTCTTCACGTTCGACGAGAAGCGGTGCGCCTTCCGGCTCCTCATCGAGTTCCGCAACCTCCACCCGGAATCCCTGCCCCTGGAGCTCAAGCCGGAGATCCTCCCCTTCGGCGGCATCGCGCACGACAGCGACTACCGGTACGAAGAGTACTGCCAGGCGCTCGTGGGGCTGAGGAAGTCGGACAGTTGGAGCCTCGAGACGATCTCGACGAAGGACGTCGGCTACGACCCGGCCAAGCCGAAGGTCGTCCAGGAGGGCCGGAACGACTGGATGGGGCTCAAGAACCGCTACTTCGCGGCGGTGTTCGTGCCCGCCGGCGACCGGGACGTCAAGGCCGTGGAGGACTTCCGCTTCGCGTGCCTGCCCTGGAACGTCTGGAAGCAGACGGGGGAAAAGCGCAACATCACGACGAGCGTCCCCCTGAAGCCCTTCATTCTCGGCAAGCAGGCCGAGGCCTTCGAGTTCACGGTCTACCTGGGGCCGATCCGCAGCCAGGAGCTGTCCGAGGTCCCGCGCGGGCTCTCGGAGATCTACGATCCCTCGGGTTTCAACTTCATCGCGGTCGGCATCCTCTTCGTCCTCAACGTCGGCTTCTCCCTCTTCAAGAACTACGGCATCGCGATCCTCTTCACCACGATCGTGATCCGCCTGCTCCTCTTCCCGCTCTCGAAAAAGAGCCAGGTGTCGATGTACCGCATCCAGCAGCTCGGTCCCAAGCTGGCGATCCTCCGGGAGCGGTACAAGGACGACCGGGAGCGGTTCGGGCAGGAGCAGATGAAGCTCTTCCGCGAGCAGAAGATCAACCCGATGTCCGGGTGCTTCCCGATGCTCCTCCAGCTCCCGATCTTCATCGGGATGTACGGCGTGCTCGACAGCGCCTACGACCTGCGCCAGACGCCGTTCTACCTCTGGATCCACGACCTGTCGATGCCCGACCGTCTCGTGAGCTTTCAGGCCGGGATGGACCTGCTCTTCTTCACCGTCGACGCCCTCAACCTCCTGCCGATCATCATGACGGTGACCTGGTTCCTCCAGTCCTACTTCGCCCCGCGGTCCGACGACCCGCAGATGGCGGCGCAGCAGAAGATGATGATGTTCATGCCGGTCGTCTTCGGCGTCATGTGCTACAGCCTGGCCTCCGGGTTGAGCTTCTACTTCTTCGTCAACTCGCTCCTCAGCATGGGGGAGACCAAGCTGATCAAGAAGTTCTTCCTGCCCAAGGAAGGATCGAAGACGCCATAGTGCTCGCGTTCGGAAATCCGTATCGGGTTCCGCCCGATCCGAAGGAGCGGAACCCGACACGGATGCGACCCTGCGGGTCGCGTTCGTCCGGGGCCGCCCCGGCGGCCCTGCACAGACTTCCGAAAGCGGGCACATAGTCGGAGGAAAGGATGGAAGGAAAGAGGAAGGTCACGCAGGAGGACATCGCGCGGGTGTGCAAGATCGACCAGGGGTCCGTCTCCCGCATCCTGAACAAGGACACCCGCGACTCGTTCGCGGAGGAGACGGTCCGGAAGGTCTTCAAGGTCTCGCGCGAGCTGGGGTATCTTCACCCCGCCCTCGTGACCACGAACCGCCGCGAGTCGGTCCGGAAGAAGGCCGGGCTGGACGGGAGGGTCCGCGTCGTCATCGGGACCAACACGGTCTACGACGAGGGCACCGTCGAGGTGGACGAGATCTCCATGTCCGGCATGCTCCTGCGCTCCTTCGAGACGAAGAAGCACACGCTTCCGATGGACCGGTTCAAGCTGGACGTCGAGATCGGCGGGCCCAAGCTCAAGGGCTTCCGGTGCCGGTGCAAGCTCGTGCGCTTCTCGGACAACGAGGACGAGTTCGCCCTCGCGGTGAAGTTCGACTCCGTCGACGAGGAGTCGCGCGACAAGCTGCTTCAGTTCCTCAAGTAGGAACCGCGCGGCGAGCAGGGGGCCGTCAGCCCTCGGAGGGATGGTCGCCGATAGCTGATGGCTGATGGCTGAAGGCTGAAGGCTGAAGGCTGGTGGCTGCATGTCCGACACGATCGTCGCCATCGCCTCTCCGCCGGGCGGCGGAGCGCGCGGGATCGTCCGCCTGAGCGGGCCGCGCGCGTTCGAGCTTGCGAGCGGCGTCGTCGGCGCGTCCCCGCGCGGCCGGACCGTCGCGCGGACCTCCCTCCGGCTCCCCGGCGGTCTCACGCTCCCCGCGTCCGCCTGGTTCACGCCCGGTCCCGCCTCCTACACGGGCGAAGACGTGGCGGAACTCCACGTGCCCGGTTCGCCGCCGGTCCTGCGTCTCCTCGTCGACACCCTCGTTTCCGCCGGAGCCCGCCCCGCCGGACCCGGCGAATTCACGTTGCGCGCGTACCGGAACGGGCGGATCGATCTCGCGCAGGCGGAGGCGGTGCAGGCCCTCATCGCGGCCCGGGACGCCCACGAGGCGCGCGCCGCGCGCGCCCGGCTCGACGGCGAGCTCTCCCGCCCGCTGCGCCGGATCGAGGAGGACCTCCTCGACCTGTGCGCCGGCATCGAGGCCTCCCTCGACTTCGCGGAGGAGGACGTCCGGCCGGACGCGCGGATCCGGGAACTCCGGGAGCGGCTCGCCCCGCTCGTATGCGCGGAGCGGGGGGCGGAGGAGCCGCGTCCTTCGGTCCTGCTCTGGGGCGTCCCCAACGTCGGCAAGACGCTCCTCTTCAACCGGCTTACGGGATCGGACGCCATCGTGTCGGACGTCCCGGGCACCACCCGCGACGTCCTCGATGGCGAGGTCGACGGCATCCGGATCCTCGACGCCGCGGGGGCCCAGGAGGCGGCGGGGGCCGATGCCGCGGCAGTCGATCGCGCCCGTGCGGCGCTCGCGGAGGCGGACCTCATCCTCGTCGTCGTCGACGCGACGCGGCCGGCCGACCTTCCCCCGCCGGTCGATCGGCCTTCGCTGCGGGTCGTGAACAAGTGCGACCTCGCACGCGTGCCCGGCGGTCTGCGCGTCTCGGCGAAGACGGGCGAGGGCGTCGCGGAACTGCGGGCCGAACTCGGTCGCCGGCTGCGCGAGACGCGCGACGGATCGGGGGTCCATGCGGGCCTCCGGCAGGCGGCCTCTCTGCGCGAGGCGGCGGCGGCGCTCGCGCGCGCGGAGGAGGCGCCGGATCCGGCGCTGCGCGCGGCGGACCTGCGGGCCGCGGCGGATGCGATCGGGGCGGTGACGGGGCGCTCCGTCGCGGACGAGGTCCTCTCCCGGATTTTCTCCCGCTTCTGCATCGGCAAATAGTAGGATACGGTCCCATGCGGCGCATCCTGCTCCTCCTGCTCGCGGGATGCAATCCGCCTTCCCCCATGGAGTCGCTGGGGGCGCTCGGACGCAACCTCCACGCGGCGCTCGGCGAGACGGGGGGAGGGGTCTTCTACCGCGATCTCCAGGACGGGGAGACCATCGAGATCCGCGGCGAGGACGCGCTTCCCGCCGGCGATGCGATCGCGATTCCGGTGCTCGTCGCCGTGGTCCGCGATTCGGCGGAGGGACGCTACCGACTCGACGACGAGCGCACGGTGGACGCCGTGCCCGGCGCCGAGCCCGGACCGGAGGTCGCGGCCCTCCTCGGGAAGAAGGCGTCGATCCGGCGCATGATCGACCTGATGATCGCGGGCGACCCGGTCGCGCGGGGCAACCTCGTCCATCAGGCGGGAGGTCCGGAAGGCGTCGCCCGGCGCATGCGCTCCGCCGGGATGGAGCGCTCGGAGGCGGGCGGGGCCGGGGTGCCGCGCGAGTACGGACGCCTCCTCGATTCGCTCGGGCGCGGCGAGATCGTGAGTCCCGCGGCATCGGCCGAGATGCTCTCCTGGCTTTCGCGCTCGCCCTCGCCGCGGGCGGGCGTGGCGGCGGCGGCGGGCCGCTCCTTCGTCTTCGTGGTGCTCGCCGCAGACCCCGCCGCGGTCCTGCGCGTCCTCCGGGAGCACGTGAGCTCCAAGCGATGACGCGCGGGAAGATCGCGGGCCTGGCCGCGGGGCTCGCGGCGTTCTCCGCGCTCCTCCTCCTCGACACGCCGCTGCATCACGTCCCGAGGTTCGACGCGTGTCCGGCGTACGCGATCGTCTTCGGGAGCGGGTACGTCTCGATCCCGCGCATGATGCGCGTGGGCGCGGCGCTGGATCTCGCGGCGGCGGCGCTGGCGGCCGCATGGGCCTGTTTCGGCGTGCGCTGGCTCCTGTGCTGACCCTGGCCCGGTTCCGCTCCCTGGAGATGGGAGTCTCCGTGCCTCCGCGGCGGGGCGGACATTGACTTTTGCGCGCCCGCTGATAGAGTTGTCCCAGCCGATGAGATGCCCGTTCTGCAAGAAGGACGACGATCGCGTCATCGATTCGCGGTCGTCCGGCGACGGCCGTGCCGTGCGGCGGCGCCGCGTGTGCCTCTCCTGCCGCAAGCGGTTCACGACGTACGAGCAGGTGGAGCAGATCACGCTCTACGTGATCAAGAAGGACGGCCGCCGGGAGGTGTTCGACCGGGAGAAGATCCGCCGCGGGCTCCTGACGGCGTGCAAGAAGCGGCCGGTCGCGGTGCAGCGCATCGACGACATCGTCAACAAGATCGAGATGGAGCTGTACCAGAAGCACGACCGCGAGGTGAAGTCGAAGGCGATCGGCAACCTCGTGATGCGCGAGCTCAAAACGCTGGACCACGTGGCGTACGTGCGGTTCGCCTCCGTCTACCGCGAGTTCCAGGACGTGGCGGAGTTCATGCGCGAGCTGCAGCCGATGCTCAAGTAGGGCGGCGGGACCCCCGATGACCCTTCGGAAGATCGACCGGATCCGGAAGCGGGACGGGCACGTCGTCGCGTACGACGAGGCCAAGATCGCGGAGGCGATCGCGCGCGCGGCCCGGGCCGCGGGCCAGGAGCAGCCCTCCGTCGGGCGGGACCTCGCCGGGGTCGTGACGCTCTACCTCGAGCGGCACGGCGGCGCGGAAGTGCCGTCGAGCGACGACATCCGGCAGCTCGTCGAGAAGGTCCTGCTCCAGACGGGGAACGAGGCGATCGCGCGGACGTTCATGCGGAAGCCGCCGCAGGACGGCGCCGCGCCGGTCCCGGCCGAGCTGTTCCCGGCGAACTCGCTCCTCGTGGAAGGGGCCAGCCGCGACGAGCTGAGCACGTGGGGCCGGGGGAGGATCAGCTCCGCGCTCGCCAAGGAGGCCGGACTCGATCCGACCGCCGCCGACGAGATCGCCGCGGCGGTCGAGCAGAGGATCTTCCGCCTGGGGATGCACCGCGTCGCCTCCACCCTCATCCGCGAGCTCGTGAACCACGAACTGATCGACCGCGGGTTCGGATCGAAGCTCCGCAAGCAGCTCGTCGTGGGCCTCCCGAAATACGATCTCGGGCTCCTCTTCGGCGACGAGGAGGGCGTGGCGCACGTCGATCCGGATGGGCTCTGCCGGACGATCGGCGAGACGACGATGCGGCAGTACGCGCTGCAGGAAATCCTGAGCCGCGACGTCGCGGATGCGCACCTCGAGGGCCGGATCCACGTCCACGGCCTCGAGGCGCCGCTCAAGCTCTGGTGGCTGGCGCCGTCGGTCGGGTACGTGCGACGGCACGGCCTGCGGGCGCCTGGGTTCCGCGCGCTCGAGGAGCCCGCGACGGCGGCGCGGGCGCTCACGGCGCAGCTCGCGAGCGTGGCGGAGCACGCGCGGCGCTACTTCTCGGGCGGCGTCGAGTTCCTGCGTCTCGGGGCGGCCTACGCGGGGCTTCCCGGGAACGCCGGCGAGGAGGCGGAACAGCTCCTTCCGGCGCTGGGCGGGTCGATCGCGGGGATCGAGCTCGAGGACGGGCGCTTCGCCGACGAGATCCTCGCGGAGTGGCGCGCCGTGCCGGGGCGCGCCGAGTGGCCGGACCGGGAGGTGGTGGCGGGGTCGTCGGAACGCCTCCTGCGCGAGGCGTGCCGCCTGGCGGCGGAGCGCGGCGGAATGCTCTTCCTGTTCGACCGGTCGGCGGACCGCCTTTCGCGGTTCGGGGGCGCGCGCGGACCGGACGACTGGTTCGCCGTCGCCCAGGCGGTGACCCTGAACCTGCCGCAGGCGTTCTACCGGAGCGAAGCGGGCTCCGAGTTCTACGCGGAGCTCGAGGCGGGGATCGACCTCGCGGTGAAGGCCCACCTCCAGAAGCGGCGGCTCCTGCGGCGCTTCGTCCACGCGCCGACGCGCACGTTCGGCCACGAGCTGGGATGGGGCTCCAACGGCGCGGGCGCGCTCCGGTTCGACGACCTCGCGTTCGTCGTCGGCGTCTGCGGGCTCAACGAGGTGGTGCGCCTCATGCGCGGACGCGAGATGGTGGAGGACGAGGACGCGCAGCGGCTCGCCTTCCGGATCATGTCCTACCTCTTCTTCCGCGTGAAGGAGGAGAGCGGGAAGCACGGCCTGCGGGCGGCGCTGGAGGACTATCCTTCGGAGGACGCGGCGGCCCGCTTCGCGCGGATCGACGCGCAGATGTACCCGCGGGCGCGCGGACTCCTCGAAGCGGTCGGCGCGTATTCGGAGGGGACGCACGCGAGGCCCTCCGAGAAGAACGTGCCCGCGGACGTGCTCGCCGTCGAGCGGCGCTTCCAGACCCTCGTGCCCTCGGCGCGCGCCGTCCTCTCGCCGGTCCATCGCGCGCGGCTCTCGGCGTCGGATCTCTTCGACCTCGTCCGGCGCCTGGCCTCCGAATCGCCCGCGGGGCAGTTGCACGTCCGCTAAGAGGTGATTGGTGGCTAGTGGTTCGTGGTTGGTGAAGAGAGATGACGTTCACTCGCCACTAACCACTAACCACTAACCACAATGAAGGGCCGCATCTTCCGGATCGCGGCGAACCGATACGTCGTTCACGCCGAGAACGGCGTCTTCTCCTGCGCCTTCACGGGCAGGGCGAAGCGCGAGCGCCGGCACGTCCTTCGCCTCGCGGCGGTGGGCGACTACGTCGAGTTCGAACCCTCGGCCGCCGATGAGGGCTCGATCGGGGAGGTCCTGCCGCGCCGCTCGAAGCTCTCCCGCCACGACGCGTTCCGTCCGAGGTACGAGCAGGTCATCGCCGCGAACGTGGACCAGCTTGTGGTCGTCCACGCGGCGGCGCAGCCGGACCTGAGCCTCCTCACGGTGGACAAGTGCACCGTGATGGGGGAGGCCTCGGGACTGGCGTGTCTCGTCTGCGTCAACAAGCTGGACCTTGCGGACGTGCGCGGGAGCGTGGCCCACTATCCGTCGATCGGCTTCCCGCTCGTGCTGACGTCCGCGGCGAAGGGGGCCGGCACCGCGGCGCTGCGGGAGGCGCTGCGCGGCAGGACGTCCGTCCTCCTCGGGCCGTCGGGCGTCGGCAAGACGTCGCTGCTCAATGCGCTGCGGCCGGATTTCGCGATGAAGGTGGGAGAGGTAAGCGAGCGCACGGGCGAGGGGCGCCACACGACGACGTGGGTGGAACTGCGGGAGCTGGAGCCGGGAACGCTCGTCATCGACACCCCGGGCCTTGAGTTCTTCACGCTCTGGGGCGTGGAGATCGAAAACCTGGCGGCGCACTTCCCGGAGTTCGTCTCGCGGATGCCCCGGTGCAAGTTTCGCGCCGGCTGCTCGCACACGCGGGAGCCGAACTGCGCGGTGGTGGAGGCGCTGGAGCGCGGCGAGATCGCGCGGTCGCGCTACGAGAGCTACGTGCGCATCCGGGAGGACCTCATCAAGAAGCGGCGGGAGCTGGGGTGAGGCGAGGGATGAAGCGTTTCGAACTGCGACACGTTTCCGGACAGCCCGTGACGGATGCGGAGCTTCTGAGCGATCTCAAGGATTGAGCCGTGAGAAAACATGAAGCCGGGCTGACTGGGGTTCAGCGAAGCATCTTGAAGCTGCTGGAAGAGGGGGGTGAAGAAGACATCGTCTGCTTGGTAAACACCAGGATGAGACGACACGGAGACCACGAAGAGGTTGTAGCGGTCGCTGAGGCGGTGAGTGGCCTCATCGCGCTCGGTTTCGCACTGATCGGGCAAGCCCGGTCCCGGTCCACCCTCGAGTGGATTTCCCTCTCCATGGGGGAATCGCTTGCGTTGTCGAAGAACCTCGCGAATTGCGTGGATTGGTCTTGCGAGGAGGAGATCTGGAAATGGAGCAGCCCGATGCATCGAGCGCAAATTGTGGTGACTGAGCCGGGTGCGGTCAAGGCGCGGGAAATACTGGAGCAGGAAGGGTATGACGAGCAGGTGTAGCTCTCCGTTCTCAGGGTGTGTCGGAACGATCACGGACCACAACTGCGACGACAACAACAACCCGATCTTCTCCCAACGGTGCGGACCGCCGCGCGGCCGCAGACCGGCGATGCCTCTTGACGACCGCGTCCGTGCCGTGTAGATTGAATATCGCATGTTCAACCGGCACAGGCAGCGATGATCCGCCGCATGCTGGCGGCCAAGCTGCGGGAAGCCGCTGGTCGGTTCCCGGTCGTCACCGTCACGGGGCCGCGACAGTCGGGCAAGACGACGCTGGTGCGGGCCGCATTCGGGAACCACGCGTACGTCTCGCTCGAACTCCCGGACCAGCGCGCCTTTGCCCTGCAGGACCCCCGGGGGTTTCTCGCCCAGTTCGATGGCCCCGTTGTGCTGGACGAGGCCCAACGCGCCCCTGAGATCTTCTCGTACATCCAGACCCTGGTGGACGAACAGGACCGGCCCGGGAAGTTCGTCCTGACCGGCTCGCACAACTTCCTGCTCATGGAGCGGATCTCTCAGTCCCTGGCCGGCCGGTGCGCGGTGCTCCACCTGCTTCCGTTCTCCATGGCCGAGTTGGAGGGCCGCCCTGCGGTCTCCATGGAGAAGCTGGGGCGGGACGTCCCTCGTGTGCGCACGGAGACGCGGCGCGGGTTGCTGGAGATCCTGTTCTCCGGACTCTACCCGCGCATTCACGACAAGGGGCTCCCGCCGCGGGACTGGCTGGCCGGCTACTATCAGACGTACCTGGAGCGGGACGTCCGGAACGTGCTGAATGTCGGCGACCTCGAAACCTTCGGACGCTTCGTGGGGCTCTGCGCAGGACGCAACGGGCAGTTGCTGAACCTGTCCTCGCTGGCGTCGGACTGCGGGGTCACTCATACCACGGCGCGACGGTGGATTTCCCTCCTGGAAGCCGGCTTCCTGGTGCTGCTCCTGCGGCCTCACCACCGGAACCTGGGGAAGCGCCTCATCAAGAGTCCGAAACTCTATTTCCTGGACACGGGGCTCCTCTGCTACCTCCTTCGAGTGCGCTCCGCGGACGAACTGCATCAGCATGCGGCGCGGGGAGCCGTCTTCGAGAGCTTCGTGGTTTCCGAACTTCACAAGAATTTCGTGCACCGGGGGGAACAGCCGGCCCTCTACTTCTGGCGCGATTCGGGGGGACATGAGATCGACATCCTTGTCGATCTCGGAGACCGTCTTATCCCGATCGAGATCAAGTCCGCCCAGACGATCGCGGGCGACTTTTTCTCCGGGCTGGACTACTGGCGCAGTCTCGGGGCGGGCACCGACGTGCCCGCGGCGTTGGTGTACGGCGGAGACCGCGCGTTTCGCCGGCAAGGGACGGTCGTTTGCCCCTGGTTCACGCTGTGACGACGGCCGGGCTTCGCCCGCCGGTTTCTTGAGCGAATTCGCCGCGCCGCCGAAATCCGATTCCCTGCTGCGTGAACCGCCTCGCGCTCCCCGTCCAGAAAGCCCCCCGCCATGCCGATAATCCTGCTGTCGTGAGGAGAAGGGAAGCCGGCCAGCGACATTCAGCCTTCAGCATCAAGACGCCGACGGCTGACTGCTGATGGCTGACTGCTGACGGCTGAATGCTGACGGCCGCCAAAGAGAGGGATCCATGCAGCTCAAGAAGCTCGAACTCTGCGGGTTCAAGTCCTTCGCGCAGCGCACCGAGATCGCGTTCGAGCCCGGCGTGACCTGCATCGTCGGGCCGAACGGGTGCGGCAAGTCCAACGTCGTGGATGCGGTCAAATGGGTCCTCGGCACCCTCTCGTACAAGGCCGTCCGCGGCGAGGAGATGCTCGACGTCATCTTCAAGGGCGCCGAGGGCGTCTCCCCGATGGGCTTCGCGGAGGTCTCCCTCACCCTCGACAACTCCGACAAGACCCTTCCCGTCGAGTACGAGGAGGTCACGATCACGCGGCGGATGTACCGGTCCGGCGAGGGCGAGTACTACCTCAACCGGTCGCCCGTCCGCCTCAGGGACATCCGCGAGATGCTCTACGGCACGGGCATCGGCACGGACAACTACTCCGTCATCGAGCAGGGGAAGATCGACCGGCTCGTCCTCTCCAACCCGCGAGAGCGGCGCCTGGTCTTCGACGAGGCGGCCGGCATCTCCAGGTACCGCGCGAAGAAACGCGAGGCCGAGATGCGGCTCGACAAGGTCACGAACGACCTCCTCCGGCTCGACGACATCGTGCGGGAGGTCCAGCGCGAGCTGCGCTCGACGCGCGTCCATGCCGGCCGCGCCCATCGCTACCGGGAGCTCTCGGCGGAGCTTGCGGAAAAGCGGCGCCGTCTCTTCCTGCACGAGGAACGGACGCTGCGCACCCGGGCGGAGGAGATCGCGCGGGGGCTGGCGGATCTCGGGGAGAGCCGGGGGGCGCTCGAGGCCAACCTCGCGGCCCGGCGGTCGGCCCTCGAGGAGCGCGAGGCGGAGCGCGACGGGATCGAGGCCCGCTGCGCCGCCCTGGCGTCCGAACTCGCCTCCGCCGAATCGCGGGCGGGCTACCTCGCGCAGTCCGTGGAGTCGAGCGAGCGGCGGCGCGGAGAGCTGGACGCCGAAAGGAGCCGGCTCGCGTCGGAGTCGGAGGTGCAGGTCCGAAAGGAGACGGAGACCGGCGCGCGGCTCGAGGATCTCACGAGGGAGCGCGAGCGCGCGGACGAGGAGCTCGCCCGGCTGCGGACGGGCGTCGAGGAGGCGCAGACGGCGCTGGAGGACGCGAACCGCGAGTGCGCCCGCATCGCGCGCGAGCTGGAGCGCGCCAAGTCCGAGGCGATGGAGCTTGCGCACAAGGAGGCGCAGTACCGCGGCGACCGCGAGAAGGTGAGGGCGGACCTGGAGGGGCTCGCCGCGAGGGCGCTCCGGATCGACGCGCGAGCCGCCGCCGTGTCGCGGGAGCACGAAGAGGTGCTCGCGCGGGTCGGCGAGGCGCAGGCCGAGCAGCGCTCGATCGAGGCCGAGATCGCCGCGCTGGTGGCGCGCAAGAAGTCGGAGGACGAGACGCTGGCCTCGCTCAAGTCGGGGCTCGCCGAGACGGAACGCGAGATCCGCGGCCTCCGGGACGACCGAGAGCGGCGCGCCTCGCGGCGCGAGACGCTGCGCGAGTTCGAGCTGCAGATGGAGGGGCTCGACTCGGGCGCGAAGGAGCTGATGCGCGCCCAGTTCCCGGGCGTGCAGGGCACCCTCGCGGATTTCCTGGACGTGGCGGCGGAGGATCTCCCGGTCGTGGAGGCGGCGCTGGGGGACCTCGCGGGGGCGGTGGTCTGCGACACGCTCGCCTCCGCGAACGAGGCGATCCGCTTCGTCAAGGAACGCAGGCTCGGCCGCACGCTCGTCCTGGCGCGGGACGTCTGCGCGATCCTCGACGCGCCCGGCGCGCGCCTGCCCGCGGGCCTGCGCCGCGCCTTCGACCTGGTGCGGACCGCGCCCGAACACGCGGACTGGATCGAGGCCCTTCTGGGGAGGATCCTGATCGCCGACGACCCGGAGACGGCGGGCTCGATCCTGCAGTCCGGACTGGCGCAGCTCGCGGCGGCCACGTGCGACGGGGACGTCTTCCAGCCGAACGGCGTCGTCTTGACGGGCGCCCGCGGCGGCGCGGGGATCCTCTCGCGGAAATCGGAGCTGAAGCGGCTCGAACTGGAGATCGAGGACTACGACCGCATCATCGCCGGGAAGGAGGCGCACCGGATCGAGACGGAGGCGATGCTCCGCACGTCCGAGGAGACGCTGGAGCGCCTGCGCCACGAGGTCTACGACCGGAGCATCGCGCTGCGCGACGCCGCTTCGCGCGAGGAGCAGCTCACCGGGCGCGCGGCCTTCCTGCGTGACGAGATCGAGAACGCCCGGATCGAGCGGGAACAGATCCGGGTCCAGGTCGCGGCGCTGGAGGAGCGCGGGGCGTCCCTCGATCGGCTGGCCGCCGAGATCGAGACGGTCAAGGCCCGCGTATCGGGGGAAATCGCGGGGCTCGGCATGACGCTCGCCCGCTACGAGGAAGGGCGTCAGGAACTGGCCGACCGGGTCACGCAGGCGCGGGTGGAGCGCGCGAAGGCGGAGGAGACGAGGAAGGCGCTCGAGAACCGGATCGGGATGCTCCGGGAGAGCCTCCGCGAGGCGCGGGAGGCCCGGCAGAAGACCGAGGACCTCGCCCGGGAGGTCGCGGGGCGGCTGGAGGCGGTGGCGCGGGAGATCGAGGAGCGCCGGGCCGAGCAGTCGCGCCTCGCCGGGGAGATCGAGGTCCGTCGCGGCGAGGCGGCGGAGGCGCAGGCGCGGCGCGACGGGGCCGCGCGGGTGTGCGAGGAGGCCGAGGCGGCGGCACGCGCGGCGGAGTCGGATCTCGACGCCGTCGAGAAGCGGATCCAGGACCTCCGGGTGGAGGAGGGCGGACAGCGGGCGAAGCTGGAGGGACACCGGGCGCGGGCCCGCGAAGAGGGCATCGACCTCTCCGATGCGGACCAGGCGCCGGAAGAAGCGGGCGCCGACTGGGGGGCGCTCGCGGCCGAAGTGGACGGGCTGCGTCGCAAGGTGCAGAGTTTCGGGTCGGTCAACGTGGACGCGATCTCCCAGCTCGAGGAGCTGGAGGCGCGGGAGAAGCAGATCACGGCACAGCAGGAGGACCTCGCCGCGACGAAGGGGAAGCTCGAAGACCTGATCCGGAAGCTGAACCGGGAGAGCAAGGAGCTGTTCGACCGGACGCTCGGGGTCGTGCGCGAGCACTTCAACTCGATCTTCCGGAAGCTCTTCGGCGGCGGGAAGGCGGACCTCATCGTCGAGGAGGCGGAGGGAGTGGACCCCGTGGACCAGGGCCTGGAGATCATGGCGAAGCCGCCGGCGAAGGACTTCGTGAAGATCTCGCTCCTCTCCGGAGGCGAGCGGTCCCTCACGGCGCTGGCGCTCGTCATGGCGCTCTTCCGGGCGAACCCGAGCCCGTTCTGCGTCCTCGACGAGGCGGACGCGGCGCTGGACGAGAAGAACGTGGACCGCTACGCGGCGCTGGTGAGCGAGTTCGTGGAGGAGACGCAGTTCGTCATCATCACGCACAACAAGCGGACGATGTCGGTGGCGGACGTGATGTACGGCGTGACGATGGAGACGCCGGGGGTTTCCAAGAAGGTGGCGGTCGATCTCAACGGCGACGCGGGGCTGGACCTCCTGCGGGAGAAGAAGATCGCGGCGCGGCGCGAGCGGCAGGCGCAGCTCGCGCAGCAGCAGTCCGCGGCGACGGCGGTGCTGGAGGAATCGGAGGCGGAGCCGCCGTCAGAGATGCATGAGGACGGCGCTTCTCCTGACGATGCTCCTGGACACGTCGGGGACGGGCCGGAAAGTCCGGCTTGAGCTGTACGACAGCCCTCAGCTTTCAGCTTTCGGCCATCAGCCAGCCGCCGGTCTTGCGCCCCCCGCGCTCTTTTGGTAGAGTCCCGCGCCTGGGATTGGTTGCCGGTTGCTGATTGCTGATAGCTGATTGCTGATTGCTGATAGCTGATTGCTGACTATGGAACGCACCTTCGTGATGATCAAGCCGGACGGCGTCCAGCGCAGGCTGGTGGGCCGCATCGTGAACCGCATCGAGGAGAAGGGGCTCCGCGTCGCGGGCCTCAAGCTCCTCTCGATGAAGGAGTCCCAGGCGACGGAGCTTTACTCCGTCCACAAGGGCAAGCCCTTCTACGACGGCCTCGTGAAGTTCGTCACGTCGTCGCCGGTCGTCGTGATGGTGATCGAGGGCGCGTACGCGATCAAGGTGGTCCGCGCGCTCCTCGGCGCGACGTTCGGATACGACGCGGCGCCCGGAACGATCCGGGGCGACTTCGGGACGTCGAAGGGGTTCAACCTCGTCCACGGGTCGGACTCGCCGGAGTCCGCGCAGCGCGAGATCCCGATCTTCTTCAGGCCCGAAGAGGTCGTCGCCTGGTCGCCGGCGGACGCGAACTGGGTGTACGAGGGGCCCGAGAGGGCGTAGGCCATCGGCGATGGGGCTCACGCAGGCAGGACGAAGCGCGGCCGATGGCCGACTCCGCGCCTCTTTGTCTCCCTCGACGACCGATCGCGCCTCACCTGCCACGTCCAGAGGAAGCAAGGTGGATTGGCCTTGCATTTTCGCACCGCGCAGCTATGATTGCAAATTGCCTGATCACTCAGAAGAGGGTCACGTGCGAAGAGGCAGTTCCAGACTCGTTGGCATCCTTCTGTTCGTGCCGCTTTTCGCACTGATGTCCCAAAATGAGTGCTCTGCGCAGAAAATCTCCACACCTGAAGCAGCTCACAGTAGGGCTGATTTCGTCCTCGGGCCATTCGACGCTGGCGACTTGGGCGTCATCGCCGCAGTCAGGGTTACCGAATCCGAGATGTTCATCAAGTTCGCCGGCGGAAGCAAGATCACTATGGCGCTACGCGATCTTGGTGGCACGGGTGTCGCGCAGTTCGGAGAGAACGAGCCGTGTGCGAATCAGGGCGTTACGCCGAACAAGGGAGCGAAATTCCTCTTGGAGGTCTTCTCCACGGTAGTACCCGAGACCGATCCTGCGGAGCTCTTCTTTGCGAACCGGGATCCCTTCGTCGATGTCGATCCGGATCCGAACCTGACACCTCTCAAGGCATGGGGTATCGCGTTCGCGTACGTTGTAAGCTCCCGGGTCATGAATGGGACGTTCTCTCAAGTCATCACGACATTTGAAGAGAAGCTGCTCGACAAGGATGACAAGATACGGGGGCAGTGGGAACCAGAGCCCCATCACGCGCTTGGAACGGAGAAGCCGACCTCGTTGCCGCGTTTTGACATCAATCTGGTGTATCCAGCTCAGTGGCGGCTTCGGGAGAATCAGCAATCGAAGTTCACGGCCATGGTCATGTTCGATCTTCCGCTGATGTACGAGAGGACTTCGCGGCCGCAGAAAAAGGGCCAGGAGTTTCTTGCCACGGTGGGGGGCATCCGAGTTCACGAGGGGGATAAGGAAATCCGCAAGCTGGAGTTCGCGACCTACGCCAGAGTCGATACCGATGACGATGGGAGTTCCGACCGATTTGTGTACCGAATGGACATTGGTGCGGAGTATCTTCAGGTCATCGGCGAGAAGGCTTCCAAGGGTACGATTTCGATCACCAAGAAACTGGCCGTGAAGAACGACGCCACTACAGAGTTGCCTTCACGATGTCGCGTCACGAAGTTCCCCGCTGGCGCCGATGATGACTTCAGCGGACTGAAACCATTCGAAGACGCAGCCAAGAACGACAATATCAAGATAGGAGAACCGTCCACCTGGTCCGGGTGGAATGGTAAGGATGTCCGCCGGGTTCCCAACAAGAAATAGCCGTCGCTTGGCCACTAGTTGGTCATCAGGTGAGTGAGTGGGACGCGCTCTTGGGTGGCACATCCGAGCAGCGCTCTTGGGCATTCCTCTAGTCGCCCTTGTACTGGCGGTCCTGGCTCCCGCCGGTCGGAGAGATCCCCTCGGACGCCAAACAGTGCCGCAGGCTAGGCCGCCGTCCGAGGGGACGGCAGCAACCACCGACGCTCATAGGCAAGGTGGCGGTACTGGCCCATCACTTTCAGGGCATTCGGCAGCTCAAGCACTAGCTAGGCGCGTGCTCGACGTCTTGGAAGATCGCGCCTCGGGTGACACGCTCGTCGAATTGCTCCAATCGCTCCATCATGAGATGATGGTGTCCGCAGACAGGGTGGCGCTCCTAGAGAGTCTGAATAGGCTGGCACTGGACGAGGAGACTCAAGGACCCGCGAGGTTCCTTGCCCTGATCTTGCTTGGAGGCTGGCGCAGTGCATCGCCTAGTGTTGGTCTGGAACTCCTCCATCATGCCGACGAACGCCTCGTACTAGCAGCAGTATTATCTGCGATCATGAACCCAGTAGTTCCGCTCGAGAAGTCACCGACTGGCGCTCTTGTGGATTCAAACGGCAAGGCGCAAGCTGCATTCTGGATCGATGTCCTTCAGCGAACGGGTGGACTCTACGACGGGCGATTCAGGCCGTCTAGTGATGCGAACAATGGACTGAATCTCTCCACCGGTCTGGTGTTCTGGAATTGCTTGGGTGTGCTCGATTCAAACGAATTCCAAGATCGGGCACGAGACATCGTGCGCAGAGGCTCCAACGAGAGAATAAGAGGCACCTTGTTCTCCTTGTTGGCCAAAGAAGAGACCCGAGTGCCCAACGTGGACTTGGCGTGTGAGCTTGTAATGGACCCCGGAGCACCGAGATCCCTTCGCGATACAGGGGTCATTGTCATGACCTCCACTCGTCCGCCCGGCTGGGCAGATCAACTGCTGGGAGTGATGGCCACGGATAGCGACTCTGAACTCTGTCAGTGGATCTTTGCACTTCTGCGCGGTAAGGCCCCCGAAGCAGTCGCCGCTTTTGTCACAAATGGTAACTATATGACCTACTTGCAGAAACTACG
This sequence comes from Planctomycetota bacterium, assembly GCA_016190175.1. GTDB lineage: Bacteria > Planctomycetota > MHYJ01 > MHYJ01 > JACPRB01 > JACPRC01. The sequence goes on along the minus strand of JACPRC010000147.1, from coordinate 15,318 downwards.
GCAGTCCAATCCGGCTGGGATCGAGATTGCGAAGTTCTACAGTGACGTCGTTTCAATGGAGATTGATAATGCGCCTCGCCTAGGGATCCAGATTCTCAACCAAGAGGGAGACGCATCAGTGAAGGTGCGAACAGCTTCGCTTCTCAGCTATCCGTCACCCGTGGAGAGAGTGACAGATGCGCGAGTGCAGGTACTTCGAGCCTTGTGCGAGGACCCTGATTCGCGAGTTACCGAAAGTGCTGCTCTTGGGCTGGCTAGGCAAGCTACATCTGAAGGCTACCCCGGTTCGACAGCCGAACGCCTTGGACTCCTCGAATACGCTGAGCGCGTCTTGACGGCGACACTTGCCGGCCTTCGAGAGGGCAGCCCAGAGCGAAGCCGCTATGAGGACGAACTCAGGCAAGTGAGTGGCGCAAGAAGACGTCTGTCAGGGAAATAGAACAGCGGCAGACCTCGGTGCGACCAGCGCGCAGAGCGATCGGGGGACCATCGGCAAGAGTGACTACGCTCGCGCGCCAAGGCTCGATTGCCTATTGCCTATGGTCTAATGCCTAGTCTGCCCGGCTGGTCCACGGTCGCGCGGCTGCCGTTCCGGCCGATGCGGGCCGCGGACGAGATGCACCGGTCGCTCGCGGGCGCCCGGAACCTCCCCGCGTTCGGGATCTTCTTCCTCCTCTCGTCGCTGCTCTTCTGTCTCTATGCGGCGCACCGGGTCTGGGAGCGGATCCCGGAGGGGACGTTTCTGGCCGGCCTCGCGGTCATCGCGTCGGCGCTCCTGATCGGGACGTTCCTCTACGTCGTCCTCGCGGACATCCTGTCGGACGTTCTCCAGCGTCGGCGGCTGATCTTCCCGCTGCTGCTCTCCACGTTCGCGATTTCGGGGATGTTCAGCCTCCTGGGGGCGGCGGTGTACGAGGCGGGCGTGCTCGGGCTCTGGAAGGTGAAGCGCGCGATGGCGATCGGGCTGGCCGCGACGGCGCTCTGGCAGGGCGCCGTCGAGACGGTCAATCTGCGGCGTGTCTACGGGCTGCGGTGGTGGTGGGCGGCGACCGTGGAACTCGTCGCGCGCGCGGCGGGGATCGCGATGGGGCTCTTCTTCATGGGCTTCATGTCGGGTACGACCCGGCCGTGGAAGCACTGGCGCGCGGTCCTGTGGGTCTTCGGGCTGAATTGAGGAGCGATCAGCAGTCAGCCATCAGCCCTCAGCCGCAAGAGGTCGCACGGCTGACGGCTGAACGCTGAAAGCTGACTGCAGGGCTTCCCTGCGCCTTGACTTCCTGCGGCTCTCCCGCTAGGCTACCGGCCCCCACGATGGAGGTCTCGCGATGATCGGCGCAACCGAGGTCCGCAAGGGCATGGTCGTCCGCTACGAGGACCATCTCTGGTTCGTGATGAACGTCTACCACCACACCCCGGGCAACCTGCGCGCCGTGATCCAGATCAAGATGCGCAATCTCACGAGCGGCGCGGCGATCGAGCAACGCTTCTCCTCGAGCGACAAGCTGGAGCAGGCCTTCATCGACACGTCCGAAATGGAGTATCTGTACCAGGACGGGGAGACGTACGTCTTCATGAACCAGGAGAGCTGCGAGCAGATCTCGATCCACAAGGAGCTCCTGGGCGAGGACGCTCAATGGCTCAAGGAGAATATCCTCTGCAAGGTCGAGGTCTACGAGGGGCGCGTCATCGGCGTCGAGCTGCCTGCGGCCGTCGAGCTGAAGGTCGTCGAGACGGAGCCGGGCCTCAAGGGGGCGACGATCACGAACGTCTACAAGGCCGCGAAGCTCGAGACAGGCGCCGTGGTGCAGGTCCCGCCGTTCATCGAGAACGGCGCTGTCATCCGCGTGGACACGCGCGAGGGCAAATACCTGGACCGCGTTTCGGTGAAGTGACGGATGACCGGCGCCTTCGCCGTTCTCCTGCTCCTCCTCCAGGACCCCGCGGAGGAGGACGAGACGCGCGCCGCTTTTCACCTCCGGGCCGGCGCCTTCCTCGAAAAGGACCCCGACAGCCTGACCGATGCGCTCTACCGCTACGAGCGGGTCTTCGACGCCTGCCGGGCGACGAACGACGAGCGCATCGAGGCACGCAGGCGGCTGCACCGGCTCCATGAGAGGATCCCGCCGAACGCGGACGAGGCGAAGGCGGGCCGGTGGCGAGTCCTCGCGCTCCTGCCGCGCAACGTCAACTACCGGACGGCCGACCAGAAGGTCTGCCGGTACCGCGTGACCGACGCGACCGCCCGCAACGTGCAGAAGGGGTTCGAGGCGTTCCAGCGCGCGGTGTGGGAATCGACCCGCGGCATGGTCAAGATCGACGGCAAGGTCGTGTCGCTCGAGGAGGAGGTGCGCTCGCTCACGCCGGCGGACGCCGGCGTCTGGCTGCACCCCGACGACCTGGAGCGCAACCGCCTCGCCAGGCTGAAGGACGGCGATTTCGACCTGGTGCTGGTCTACCTCCTGGTCGCGGAGGGACTCCCCGTGGATCGGCAGCTCCGCGCGGAGCCGAACTTCCGGGGGATGCTCTATGCGAACTTCCTGTGGAGCGCCCAGGCGGCCGAATCGAATTCCGGCGTGGGGGGATGGGAGTTCCTGGTCTGGCTGTGGGATGCGGTGCAGCTCGTCCGCCGCCGCGCGGGCCTTCCGGACGTCGTGTGGGCTCCGGACGCGAACCAGATGAGGAACGACGCCTGCTACGGCGGCCCGAAGGTCGAGGGCGCGGACGAGATCCCGTGGCGCCGCCACTACGCGGAGGACCACTTCACGTCCCAGATGTGGCGCGAGGTCGTCTGCCGGCCGCAGGCGCCGTTCATCCGCACCTGGCTCCTCTCGCCGCGTTTCGAGAACCGGGAGGACCGCGGGCTGTCGGCGGAGCTGGTCGCGGAAGGGAGCGACGATCTCGACCTGCGGGGATGGGAACTGGCGCAGAGCCGGACGGACGTCGTGGACCTGCTGGCGCACGCGAAGGGGAACCCGCGCGGGATCTACTACGCGGCGACGCACGTCTACTCGAAGAAGCGCCAGTGGGTGAAGCTCTTCCTCGGGGAGGACGCGAGCGCGAAGGTCCTCCTGAACGGGCAGACGGTGCACTTCGAGCACGAGCACCGCGGGCTCGAGGCGGATCGCCACTGCATCCGGATGCCGCTCCGGGAGGGGCGCAACCTGCTCGTCGTGAAGGTGGAGAACAACGCGGACCAGTGGCGGTTCTGCGCGAGGATCACGGATCTGTACGGGCAGCCCGTGAAGGTCGAGGTCACGCCCGTGAGAAAGTGAGGCGCACCGGGCCATGCCGAAAGTCCTGATCGCCGACGAAGTCGCCGAGGATTGCGCCCGGATCCTCCGGGAGGCGGGGATCGAATGCGATCACCGCGGAAAGATGAAGCCGGAGGATCTGAAGCTCGCGGTCGCGCCGTACGAGGGGCTCATCGTCCGCAGCGCCGTCAAGGTGACGAAGGAGATCGTCGAGGCGGGACGGAGCCTCAAGATCGTCGGCCGCGCGGGGATCGGCGTGGACAACATCGACCAGGAGGCGGCCACGCGGCGCGGGATCATCGTGATGAACGCGCCGCTGGGCAACGTCACCGCGGCGGCGGAGCACGCGCTGGCGCTCCTCCTGGCGAACGCGCGGAACGTCGCGCGCGCGGACGCGTCCATGCGCGCGGGACGATGGGAGCGGTCGACCCACACGGGCGTGCAGCTCGAGGGCAAGACGCTGGGGATCGTCGGACTCGGGAAGATCGGGGGCTGCATGGCGGCGTACGGGAAGGCGTTCCACATGCGCGTCGTCGCGTACGATCCGCTCCTGGTCCGCGAGCGCGCGGAGGTTCTCGGCGTCCAGCTCCTCGAGTTCGACAAACTCCTCGCGGAGGCGGACTTCGTCACGATCCACGTCCCGCTGAACGAGCGCACGAAGGGGATGTTCGGGGCGGGAGAATTCGCGAGGATGAAGAAGACGGCGCGTCTCGTGAACACGTCGCGCGGCGGGATCGTGGACGAGAAGGCGCTGCACGAGGCGCTCCTGTCGGGCCAGATCGCGGGCGCGGCTCTCGACGTCTTCGAGAACGAGCCGCCGCCGAAGGACCTGCCGCTCCTGGGCAACGAGAAGGTCACGCTGACTCCGCACCTCGCGGCGTCGACGCAGGAGGCCCAGCTCCAGGTGGCGATCGACATCGCACATCAGTTCGTCGACTATTTCCGCAGCGGCGTCGTCCGCAACGCGACGAACCTGGCGTCGATCGGCGACCCGTCGATCGCGCTCTACGTGCGGCTCGCGGAGGATCTCGGGTCGATGGCCGTGCAGCTCTCCGACGGCGGGGTCCGCGGCGTCGAGATCACGTACATGGGGCAGATCGCGGGATTCGACGTGGACGCAGTCACGCAGGCGGCGGTCAAGGGGGTGCTGCACCCCGCCCTCGGGGACGAGGTGACCGTGGTCAACGCCCGGCTCACGGCGAAGGAGCGGGGCGTCTCCGTGGCCGAGGAGCGCCGCAAGGACGCGCGGAACTACAAGAGCCAGATGATCGTGCGCGTGGAGACGGACCGCGGAGGGCGGCTGGTCGCCGGGACGCTCTTCGAGGGCAAGGAGCCGCGGATCACGCAGATCAACACGCTGGACATCGACCTGCGTCCGTCGAAGTACATGCTCTTCATTCAATATCCCGACGTGCCGGGCGTCGTGGGCAAGGTCGGCACGATCCTGGGGAACCACGGGATCAACATCGCGCGGATGGAGGTGGGGCGGACGGGGCGCGGCCAGCAGGCGGCGATCCTCCTCACGCTCGACGACGCCGCGACGGCCGCCGCGCTGGAGGAGATCCGCAAGTCGGTGCAGCCGCTCGACATCCGCAGCGTCGTCCTTTCGTAGCCGCCGGCTCTTGCCTCCGGACTCCGCCTCCCTCCGACTTTCCACAAATGTCAAAGATATGTTGACAAATACAATTCGTAGTTTATACTTCTGGCGTAGAGAGGGGCACGGGAATGGAGGGGAGAGGGAAGCTCGCGGTCCTTGAGGCTCTCCCCGCCGCGTGCCGGAAAGGGGACGTCGCCGGGATTTCTTAGCCTATACCCCACCCCAGCTGTCCGCCCAGAGTACGCTGACACCTCTCCCGCGCAGGTACTTCTGGGCGGTTTTATTTCAGCCGTCAGGTATCAGCCTTCAGCCATCAGCGGGGGGGCTGAAGGCTGACGGCTGATTGCCGAAGGCCCTCGCGGACGCCGACTATCGCTTGCAGTCCTGCGACTGCGGGCCTATAATCCGGCTCCCTCGGCACCGGGGCGTGGCTCAGTCTGGCTAGAGCGCTTGGTTCGGGACCAAGAGGTCGTGGGTTCAAATCCCGCCGCCCCGATCCTGCTTCGCGCATCCTCGCTTCGCTCGGGCAGTGGCGCTACGCAGGACAAGCCCTTATTCGTGCCTTCCTCCAATCGGGTCTCCGGAAGCGGCGACATCTTGCCCGTCATGCAGTAGGATGGCGTCGATGCGCGGCGATCCCTGGTGGAATCTGCTGTGGCGCTCCATCTCGGTCGCGCTGGCGTTCTGGCTCGCCTGGGCGGTCTATATGGTTGCCTGGATCGAGCAGTTCTACGACGGACCTCTTTCCATGATTCTCATGCCCTTCATGGCCGCCATCGGAAGCGCGCTGTCCGTCCTTCTTTCCCTCGGGGCGGGCCTCGTCCTGAGGTTCCGCCCGGTCTCCCGCCTCTGGACCGCGACGCCGCTGTGGGCCGGCCTGATGGTCGCCGCAAGTCTCCTTCTCCTCGCGTTCGGCCGCGACCTCGGCATCACGTCGCTGGGGCTCGATCCGGAATCCGGGAGGTCGGTCGTGATTCTGCACCCGATGGCCGCGCTGGGCGGCTACCTCTTCATGATATCCGGGGTCGCGAACTGGCCCATCCCGCAGCGCAACGCCGCATGAGCGCATACGCACGAGAGGAGGACTGGAATGGCTGACGCGCCCGCCCCCATCTGCTACCTCGAAATCCCCGCACCCGATCTCGGGAAAGCCGGGACTTTCTACCACGCGGTCTTCGGATGGACCGTCGCGCCTTCGGGCGACTACCGCATCTTCCGCACCGGCGAGAACTCGCTCGAAGGCGGACTGGATCCGAGGAAGCCGGTGGTCGACGGCGGGATCCTCATCTACCTCAAAGTGGCGGACATTCCTGCGACGCTGGACGAGGTGCGCGCCGCGGGCGGGTCGGTCGTCCAGGAGAAGACCCAGGTGGGGCCCGAGTGGGGCTTCTTCGCGATCTTCCGCGACCCCAACGGGAACCGCGTCGGGCTCTGGTCCCGAACGTAGCCTACAACCTCTTCACGCAACCGCACTGCGGGCACCGGATCGACTTGCCCGCCATCTCCGCCGCCGCGCGCAGCTTCCTTCCGCAGTCCGCGCACTCCCAGGCGATGTGGGTGGGCGCCGCGGGGACCGGCGCCGCCCTCGCGCGCGCCCGCATCAGCTCCGCCGCCGCGACGCTGACCGCCGCCGCGAGGAGCAGCCCGCCCCACTTGCCCCAACCCGCGAACCCCCAGCTCGTCAGGAATAGCAGGACGGCCGCGCCCCCGAAGAGCGCGGAGGCGCCGCGCTGCCGCGACCCGAGCAGCGCCAGCGCCGCGCCCAGGAGCACGCAGTGGAGCAGCGCGTATCCGAAGACGGACCAGCCCCTCGATCGATCCCACAGTCCCGTCACGCCGATCATCCCGTCGGCGAAGAACGTGCGGCGCGGGGCGGCCGCGGGGGCCGGATCAGGCGACGGAATCGCGATTCGGGACGGAGCGGGGGCGATCTCCGTCTCGATCTCCGCGATGACGATTCCGTTCCGCTCGATCAGCGGGGCGATCTCGGGATCGAGCCGCTCCCGGCTCTTCGCCTCCCGAAGCGCCTCGCGGGCGTCCTTGTACCGTCCCATCTTCGCGTACGCGACGGCCAGTCCGAGCCACGCGCGGGGATATTCGGGACGCAGCCCGAGGGCCTCCTTGTAGGCCGCGACCGCGTCCTCGTACCGCTCAAGCTCGTCGAGGAGCCACCCTCGATTGAAGAGCGCGGCCGCGGTCTGGTCCGGCGTCGGCGGCCGCTGCGCCTTGCCCATGTCGACGGCCCGATCCGTGTCCTTCAACGCCAGATCCGTCTGCGAATTCCCCTGGCGAGCCACGCCCAAGTTCAAGTGACTCCCCGCCTTGTCGGGCGCCGCCCGGAGAACCCGCAGAAGGTGGAACTCCGCCTCGCCGTAGCGGCGGAGCTTGATGAGACAGACCGCGAGGTTGTTGCGCGCCTCGTGGTCGTCCGGCCGCGCGCGGACGAGCCGGTCCAGGATGGCGCGCCCCTCCTCCCATCGCTTCGCCTTCATCTCGGAGACGGCCCGCGCGAAATCCTCCGCCGGGTCCTGCGCGAGAAGACAGGCGATCAGGAGCGCGCTGCGCATGCCGTCCTTTCCGAAAGCTCGCGCACCAGCGCGAAGAGATCGACCCCGGGGTCCGACTCGATCGCGTCGAGCGTGCGGATCGCCACATCGTGGACGAGGTCGTCCATGCGGCGCAGGTCATGCGCGCATCGTTCGTCCGACCGCCGCGCCGTCAGCACGCTCCACTTCGCCATCAGCGACTCGTACCAGGCGGGGAACTGCGGCCAGAGCACGCGATCGAAGACCGCCTTCACCGACGCGGTGCGGGGATCGGCGAACGACCAGCGGTAGCCTCCGTGCGGCTCGCGGAACGCCATGCCGCCGGCGGCGAGCGGTTCCAGCAGCGGCGTCCCCGGACTCAACTGGAGGAAATTCGTCGCGGTGTGGATGTTGAGATGGCCGATGTCGCGCAGGAACTCCACGGCCTCGCGCACGTCCTCCAGGCGGGTCCAGGGGTTGAACATGATGAAGCCGACGTGGGCGTACACGTCCAGCTCGTCGAGCAGCTCCAGCGTGCGCCGCACGAGCTCGCGCGACTGCGGCTTCCCGTATCTCCGGCGGCTCTCCTCGTCCACGGCCTCGACGCCGAAGAAGACCATCCGGAGCCCGGCGGCCTTGAGCGGGCGGAAGGTGGCGCGATCGATCCACTCGGCGCGGCACTGCAGCGAGAAACCGACTTTCAATCCGCGGCGGATCAACTCGGCGGCCAGCTCGCGCGCGCGCGGCTGCCCCTGCTTCCGGTTGCCGATGAAATCGTCGTCCACGAAGTTGACCTCGCGGACGCCGAAGTCCGCGACGAGCCCGTCGATCTCGTCCGCGACCCCGGCGGGACTGCGGAACCGCCAGGGTCGTGCGGGATCGAGGTTGAAGCGATGCACGGCGCAGAAGGAGCACCTCGCGTGGCACCCGCGGCTCGACGAGATGGGCGCCATCCACCCGTTCTTCAGCGCGATGGGCAGCGTGTCGCGGATCGGGAACGGCAGCGCGTCCAGGTCGTCCACGGATGCCGCCGGCGGAACGGCCCGGAAGTCCCTCCCGCTCCGGAGTCGTTCGGCGAGTTCCAGCAGCGGTCGCTCGCCCTCGAATCGGATCACGCTGTCGATGCCGGGGCAGAGCCGCAGGATCCACTCGGGGTCGAAGCTGGGCAGGTTGCCTCCCGCGGTGAGATGCGCCCGCGGAAACGCCTCCCGCAGGTCGCGCGCGAGCCGTCGCAGGCTGTCCAGCGCGTCCTCGCTCATCACGGAGAAACCGATCAGGCCGGGATCGGACGCGGCCACGCGCTCGAAAGCCTCGCGGTCCGCCAGCTTCTCCATCTCGGCGTCCACGACGACGACCTCGTGTCCGCGCTCCCGCAGGACGGCGCCGACGTAGCCGATCCCGAGGCATTCCTGCGTCCCCTCGTCGTAGCCCGAGGAGCGGTGGGCGGGACGGACCAGCGCGCATCTCATTTCTTGACCTTCGATCGCGGGACCCGATCGTACCGGCTTTCATTCTTCTGGATCTTCTCGGGCTCTTCCTCCCGGACCTGCTCGACCTTGCGCGTGTTCTCGTACTTGGATTGGGGTTCGGACTTCCGGCTGCAGCCGCAGCCCGAGCATCCCTTGAGGACGAGGACCACGACGGCGACGAGGATGAGGATCAGACATCCGCATCCCAGCGCGGCGTCCTTGTTCGATCCCTGTGTCGCCATGGTTCACGATCTCCCGGGATGGACGAACGCGAAGCCTTCCTCTTGCGCGCGGCGGACGCGCTCGAGGAGACCCGGATGCGCGAGCCGCACGAAGCGGCAATAGGAATCCCGGGCCGCGAGGAAGGAGGGGCATCGGCGACACGTGGCGCGGGCCGAGCAGGTCGCGCAGTCCGCCGTGGACGCGGCCGCGACGGCCCGCTCGCGCCAGGCGGCGATCGGCTCCGAGTCGAGCTTCAGGAACGAGCAACCCCACGCCTTTCCGTTCGCAGACACGACCGCGAACTGGCAGTCGCCGGCGCACTGCGGCTCGAACGAGTGATACTCCGCGGCCAGCGGCGCGAAGAACCGCTCCTCCATGAGCTCCGCGAACTGCTCCGGCAGGAGACGCGCCTCGTCGGCGGAGCGACCCGGGTGGATCGCGGACGCGACGGTGAATCGATCCTCGGTGAGATCGCCGAGGAATCCGACCAGCTCGAAGCGCGTCTCGAAGTCCGCGCGGGTCAGCGCCGCCGCGGCGACGAACGCGATCCCGGTCTCGCGGAGGAACCGCGCGATGCGGACAAGACGGTCGAACGAACCCGGCACGCCGGTGAACTCGTCGTGGAGGCGGGGATTGTGCCCGTAGAAGTCCGACTTGACGATGATCCGCCGCCCTTCGAGTCGCGCCAGGCGCCGGCGGACTTCGTCGTCGAATCCGCCGCCGTTCACGAGGAGCCGGATCGTCGCGCGGGGCGCGCGCTCCTGCAGGAAGTCGAGCGCCTCCCAGACCGCCGGCTGGAGGAAGATGTCGCCGCCCGTGATCGAGATCTCCTCGGCCGCCGCGACGCGCTCCGCCGCGGCGATCACGGCCGCCGCATCGGGCGTCGCCTCGGGATACGAATCGGGCCGGAGCGATTGGAAGCAGTGGCGGCACGCGTAGCGGCAGAGGTAGTTGATCTCCAGATTGACCTCGCGACCGTCCTGATGCGGGCGGAACCGCTGCGCCGCGTGGTAGCGGTCGAACCGCAGCCGGCCTCCGTCCCACGCGCGGTCGTCCGGGCCGGGGCGGAAGCGGAAGTCCGCGACGGGGTCGTAGAGCGTCCCGTCCTTCGCCATCGTTCCCGGTTTGGTCATATCCGGCTCAATGCGCCCGGACCGGGACGCAGCGGCACACGCGCGAGCCGCCCCCGCCCGGCGAATGGCTGTCGCAACTGCACGAGCTCTTCTTCACGGAATCGCAGGAGCAGACCATCACCGTGTTGCAGGTGCAGGTCTGGACCGCCTCGCAGGTGCACTTCGACACCGTGTCGCAGCGGCAGCGCGTGCGGCCGGTGACGACCGTGTTGCAGGTGCAGACGGTGTCGCACCGGCAGACGAGCACGAGGTCGTCGTCCTTGCGCTGGAGCTGCCGCTCGTCGATGTGGACCTCGAGGTCCGGCTTCACGAACGCGTGGGCCTTCGGGCCCTTGCGCTTCTCCTTCCCGGACTGGCGCGGCGCGAAGTCGTTGGGATCAGGCATGACGCATCTCCTCGAGGGCCGGGGGCGCACCGAGCATGGCCTCTACCTGCGCCATCATCCGGCTCTTCTCCCGCAGCCGCCGCACGAGCTGGTCGCGGGTCAGCTCCTGGTTGATCGCGCAGCGCGCGGCCTTGAGTCTCTCGTCCGGATGAAGGTCCGACGTCAGGTTCTTCGCGGCGCAGTCGCCGGCGCAGTGCCGCTTGCAGAAGCAGCGGGCGCATTCGGGTCGCGCCTCCACCGTGTGTGCGGCCAGCGCGTCGAGTTTCGGGCGCGAGATCCTGAATTCGCCGCCTTCGAACGCGCCGTAGACGAACGGGTCGCCCGGACGGCAGGCTTCGAAGCACGACGTCAGGAGTCCCTCCGGCGTGACGTTGAAGGTCCCCTCCGGCACGGCGCAGAACGTGTCGGTGACCAGCTCGGACCGGGCGCCGGAATAGTAGAGGTCGATCCCGCGCCGATCGGCGACGCGCTGCGCCTTCCGGAAGTTCTCCACGAACGCGCGCGCATGCGGGGCGCGCAGGCCCCGCTCCCGCGCGCGACCGTGCGCGAAGAGCGGCTCGATGTGGACCGTCGAGGGCGAGAACCGGCGCAGGAGGTACTCGACGATCTCCTCGAGTCGGTCCACGCCGGTCTCGGTGACGGTGAGACGAACGCCCCAGCGCGCGCCGTGGCTGTCGAGATGGCGCATCGTGGCCTCGACCGTCTCGGCCGAGCCGCGGCCCGCGGCCGTCGGGCGGTGGAGGTCCTGCACCCACGCGGGTCCGTCCCACGAGACGGAGAACTCGTGGACGTGGCGCACGAGCCAGTCCACCTTCCGCGCGGGCATGACGCCGTTGGTAGCCAGGTTGATCGAAGCGCGCAGTCCGTGGCGCGCGGCGGACTCCTCGGCGCGGAGCGCGCTCGCGGTCAGCGCTTCCCATGTCAGCGTGGGCTCGCCGCCGCCGTGGTAGGAGACGCGGACCTCCGGTGCATGCAGTTCGGATGCGTTGCGGACGACGAGGTCCACCGCCGCCAGGGCGGTTGCGACCTCCATCGTGCCGGAGGAATCCCCTCCCGAGGCGTAGCAGTAGGAGCAGCGGAGGTTGCACGCGTTGGTGAGGAAGAGCGTGACCTCGGTGGGCTTCCACTCGGCCGCCGGCGGACGCCGCGGCGGTTCATCCGGGGTGCCGTTGATCGCGCCGGACTCGAGGAGGAGCTGCATCGCGTCCATGTTGGCGCCGTCCACGCCGGCGAACGTGCCGTCGCGGAGCGCCGCGACCATGTCCACCATCTCCGTGTTCGCGAGGATCAGGATCTGCTTGAGCGGCGAGTAGAGGAGGAACGTGTCCTCGCAGTACGGGACCGCGAAGAACTCGGTCGTCAGGACGTACCGGTCGGTCATGCGATTTCGACCTCTCGACTCCAGAGGCCGACGCGATCCTCCGCGTTCAGGCGCACGAGATACCCGAGTGCGTACAGGGCGAAAAGGAAGGGGGCGACCCACGGCTCGCCCTCGGCGACCCGCGCCGCCAGCTCGGTCTCCGAGTAGCGTCCGCCGCAGAGGCACCAGAGGCGGGCCGCCGCGCCCTCGAGTCGGATCTCGGAGCGCGAGCCGCCGGCCCGGTCGCGGGAGACGGTCACGCACCGAAGATCGTTCGTCCCTGTGCATTCAGGATGCCAGACGGGCACCCGCGCGGCATCCAGCCGGGTCTCGTCGCCATCGAGCCATGGAAGCCGGCCGGACAGGAGGAGCGAAGCGGGCGCCAGCACGCCGGCGGCGCGCAGGACCGTGGCGAGAAACGAGCGTCGATCGAGCGTCGAAGCGTCGTCCGCCATTCGTCTCCCCTGATGCGGGATCTTGCCCGCAACCGACCGTCGGCCCTGCCGTCCCCATCGGGGAATGCACCGGACCCCAAGTGGTATCCGCATCGGGCGCGCGGATGTTGCGGATAAAGACCCAGGAATGATATCCCCGGAACCGGAACCGCGCAAGGCACCCTGCCGGGGTATAATCCCATCGAATCGTGTCCGATACTGCTCCCGTTACAGGCCCCGACTCGGACGCGGACTTCGCGCTCGCGAAGCGCGCGGTCGATCGCGGGTGGCTCACGCGCGAGCAGGTCGAGGCCGCGATGGTGTCGCGCGACCGCGACCCCGGGACGCGCCTCCTGGCGCACCTGCCCCTTACGCCCGAACGCCTCCGCGAGCTTCAGGAGCCGCCCTCGCGCCCCGTCCCACCCGAGGCGGCCGAGGCAATGAAGGACCCGGCGAACCGCGTCGGGCGCTACTGGCGCGTCGCCCCCCTCGGCTCCGGCGGCATGGGGCTTGTCTACCGCGGATGGGAGCCGGAGCTGCGGCAGTGGGTGGCGCTGAAGTTCCTCAAGCAGATCGGGGACGAGCAGGCGCGGGCGTTCTTCCGGCGGGAGGCGCAGCTCGCGGCGGCGCTGGACCATCCGAACATCGCGAAGATCTACGAGATCGGGGAGCAGGACGGGTCGCCGTTCATCGCGATGCAGTTCGTGGACGGGGAGACGTTGTCGAAGGCGAAGCTGAAGACGGAGGAGAAGCTGCGCGCCGTCGCGAAGATCGCGGAGGCGGTGAGGTGCGCGCACGAGCGGAAGGTGATCCACCGGGACCTGAAGCCGACGAACGTGATGCTGGACCGCAACGGCCAGGTGTTCGTGATGGATTTCGGGCTGGCGAAGGAGACGTCGGTGGAGGGGGAAACGCTGACCGGGACGAACGTGGTGGTGGGGACGCCGAACTACATGGCGCCGGAGCAGGCGCGGGGAAAGGCGACGGCGCAGAGCGACGTCTACTCGATCGGGGCGATTCTCTACGAGCTCTTCACGGGGAGGCCGCCGTTCGCGGGGGAGAGTTCGGCGGACGTGCTGACGCAGGTGGTGACGGCGGATCTGGTGTGGCCGCGGCGGTTGGCGCCGGCGACGCCGCCGGACGTGGAGGCGGTGATCATCCGGGCGCTGGAGAAGGACCAGAAGCGCCGCTACGTCGATGCGGCGCAGATGATCGAGGATCTCGACGCGTGCCTGAACGGCAATCCGCTGCGCCACGCGCGGCGGCCGACGTTCGCGTACGTGCTGGGGAAGAAGATCCGCAAGCAGCCGCTCCTGTGGGCGTTCGGGGCGGCGATGGTGCTGGCGATCGCGGGCGGGGCGGCGTTCGGGACATGGCAGCTCCTGCGGGCGAAGCGGGAGGCCGAGAACGCGGCGAGGGTCGCGGGGGAGAAGGCGCGGGCGGAGAGGGAAGGGCGGGAACAGGTCGAGGCGGAACAGCGCCGCACCCGGACCGAGAGAGACCGCGCGAACGAACGGCTCTCGCACGTCTATCGCATGCAGGCCCGGCAGGCGGCCGGATCCGGCGACGATGCCGCGGCGGCGATCTTCCATGTCGAGTCCTTTTCGGCACACGCCTCGGACCCTGCGCGGGCGAACGCCGTTCGCGCGGTGCGGAGCTTGCCGGGACTCCAGACGATCCTGGTTCACGAACAGCCGGTCACGATGGCGATCCTCAGCCCCGACGGGCTGTGGATTGCGACGGCCAGCAAAGATCGCACGGCCCGGATCTGGAGTGCTTCGACCGGAGATCCGGTCGGAAAGCCCATGCCGCACTCAGGCACGGTCCAGAGCGTCGCGTTCAGCCCCGACTCGAAACGACTGGCCACGGCAGGCTGGGACAAGACGGCGCGCATCTGGAGCGTCCCGACCGGAGAGCCGATCGGCAGGGAATTGCGGCACGAGGGAATCGTCCAGTGCATCACCTTCAATCCGGACGGGAAGCGACTCGCGACCGCGAGTTGGGACCAGTCGGCACGACTATGGCACTCCGAGAGCGGAGAGCCGATCGGCAAGGAGATGCGGCACGCGGGCATCGTGTGGACGGTTACCTTCAGTGCCGACGGCCGCCGGGTGGTGACCGCAAGCCTCGACGGCACCGCGCGAGTCTGGGACGCCGGCACCGGAGATCCCATCGGCGAGGAAATGCGACACGAAAAGAGGGTCCGGGCGGCGGTGTTCAGCCCGGATGGGAAGAGGGTCGCAACCGCAAGCGAAGATCACACGGCCCGGATGTGGGAGACGGAGTCGGGCAAGCCCGTTGCCAAGGAAATGCGGCACGGCTCCAACGTCGATGCCGTCGCGTTTAGTCCGGACGGGGAGCGTCTCGTGAGCGCCAGTTGGGACAAGACGGCGCGGCTCTGGCACGGACGCACGGGCGAGCCGATCGGCGTGGAGATGCGACACGCCTTCCAACTCACGGTCGTTGCGTTCAGTCCGGACGGGAACTGGGTCGCGACGGGCGGCGGCAACGCGGTGCGGCTCTGGGACGGACATTCCGGCGAGCCGATCGGGACGGAGATGCGGCACGCTTCCAACGTCAACGCGGTCGCGTTCAGTCCGGACGGGAAGTGGGTGGGGACGGCGAGCGACGACCAGACGGCGCGGATCTGGGACGTCTCCTTTCTTCAAGATCCCACGCCGGCCGACCGCCTCCTTCGTCGCGCCCAAGTGGACACCGGCCTCCGCCTCGGCCGCAACGAGGAGATCGAAGTCATCCCGCCCGAGGAGTGGCGCGCCCTCCAGAAGCAGCTCGACGAGCGGCGCTGACCAGGCAATCGGCCATCCGCCTTCAACTCTCAGCCGAACCCTCGCGCCGCACGGCCCTGTCGCGGTGAAGGCTGATGGCTGAAGGCTGATGGCTGAAGGCTGATGGCTGAAGGCTGATGGCTGAAGGCTGATGGC
>JACPRC010000140.1 GCA_016190175.1 Planctomycetota bacterium | reverse complement strand
AGGAGCGACGGGCTTTCGCGGAACGACTCGCCCAGAGCGACCAGGTCGCGGAGCGTCTCGGCGGCGGCGGTCGTGCGGCCCGCATCGAGATCCGCCTGCGCCTTCATGCGCAGGAGCTCGACGCCGCGCCAGTACTTGACCGCCCGGTCCGGCGAGTAGCGGCAGCGCGGGAAGGACGCGGCGCGGTGCAGTCCCTCGATCGCCTCCGCGTTTCGCGCCAGCCATCCGAGGACGTTCGCGCGCGCCTCGGGCGAGAGCGCCTTCAGCCCCCGCTTCAACGCGTCCGGGACGTCCACGCCCTTGTACTCGACGATCTTCGCCAGCGCCGCCTCGTAGTGCGGCGCGGCATTCTCGGAGTCCGAGGGGGCGGGCCCTTCCAGCTCCGCGCGCGACGTGGCGTACCTCCCGGCCCGGATCGTCGCCATCTCGCGATCGAGCTTCGAGCCCTCCTTCCCCGCGCGGACCGCCCACGCAAGCCCGCCCACGAGGATGGAAATCGCCAGGCCCGCTCCGGCCCACTTCAGGATTCTCTTCATAACGTCACCTCCACAGAGCCTATCGCGGAGGGGAGGGGGGATGGTGGGAAAATCGGGCGCTACGGCCGCCGCAGCTTCCACTCGATCGGACCGCAGCCTTCCGGCGCGGGGCAAGCGATCTTCCCGTCGCGATAGATCAGCGGCCCTCCCGTGAAGGGATCGGCGCCCTCCACCTCGGCGGGGTAGCCTCCGGCCGCGCGCGCGATTTCGCAGCGGAGTCCCGCACGCAGCACCCGCAGCCGGGCGATCAACTCCGCATGGTTCCGGAAAGCCCTTCCCGTCGCCGGCAGCAGAAGGGCCGTCACGATGTTCGTCCATCTCGGCCCTTCCAGCGCCTCTCGCTCGATCCGGTCGGCCTCGGTTTGCGCCTCGGGGTGCGGTTTTCGGCGCAGCGCGATCAGACGGCGCAGGGTGTCCAAATGGCGGGCGCCGCTGATCTTGATCACAGGATGCAGGAGGATCGGTCCGACCCTGTTGAGCAATCCCCTGTTGCCCCATTCCAAGATCAGTTCCGGGGATTCCGATGCCACCTCCGCGCCGAGCGCCAGTTCCCCTCGCATCGCGTGTTCCATCATGCCGTCGAATCGGGTCTCCGACGGGAGCAGTTCAAGCCAGGCGCGAAGATCCGCTTCCTTCGTCTCCGCGGTCACGCAGCGATCGATCGTCCGCATGACGACGGTCCATGTGACGATTCGGACGAGCTGGCAGACCAGGATCGCATCCTCACGCGCGCAATCGGCGGTCCCGCAGGCATCGCGCACGGATTCGCGCGCCTCTTCCTGCTTGCCCTCCTCCTCGAGGGCCTCGATCCGGACCGCGAGGATCTTCGTGACCCTGATGGCCTTCGAGAGTTCCGGGAGGGGCATGTTGTACCCAAGCGAGTAGTCCCGATCGAACCGGCAGCGGGGCCGGGACCGGGCCCTGCGGATCAGGTCGAAGGAGTCCCGCTGCTTCGCCAGCCACCCGCGCAACTCGGCCTTCTCTCCCGCGTTCAACGAGGCAAAGCCGCGTTCCTGCGCGCCGGAGAGGATCTCGGGTGGCTCCGCCATCAGCGCGAACGCGGCGGAGTAGAACGGCGCCGCGTTCTCCTCGGCCGTCGCGGGAGGCGGGGCGAGATCCGACGGAGAGGTCGCGTATCCTTCGCGCCGCGCCGATGCGATCGCTTCGTTCAGACGCGAGGTGCCGACGACATTGGCGACGGTCCACGCGATCGTCCCGAGCAGGAGGATGACGAGGAGGAGCCAGAAACCCCAACGGAAGATGCGCCGCATCATCGCCATGACTCCACCTCCGTCCGAACTCGCGGGTTACCGCGCGGCGCCAGCGCCAGCCTCGCGCGAGGTCGCAACTCCTCCGGGAACTGCGCCACTTCCCGCTCCACGAGCGGATTCGGCGTCGGGGGAGCGGAGCCGTCCAGCGAGAGATTCATGGGAATCGCGACCGCCAGCACGATCGCAGCGGCCACCCACGTCCAGCGCCACAGCCGCCGCTCTCGCCGCGCCGCGCGGGCCGCGCGGAGAACGCGCTCCCGCTGCGGAGCCGCATCCGCCGCCAGCTTGAAGGACTTCAGTCGGTCTTCCATATCTCCCGGAGCTTCTCGATCCCGTACCGGTAGCGCGACGCCGCCGTGTCCTGCGGGATCCCCAGGATCTCGCCGACCTCGCGGAACGCGAATCCCTCCATGGCGTGGAGCACGATCGCTTCCGCCTGCTCGGGCGGGAGCGCGCTCAGGGCCGAGGCGACTTCCGAGGCGTCCGGAGTCGCGGGAGCCAGGATCTCCGGCGGAAGCGGTCCCTCGCGGCGGCGGGCGGCGCGGATCGCCTCGTTCCTCGCGGCCCGGAAGAGGTAGACCGCGGGCTCGCGCATCTCGGGCTCCGAGGTCGCGAGCTTGACGAAGAGGTTCTGGAGCGCATCCTCCGCGCGGTGCCGGTCCCTCGTGATCGCCATCATGTATCCGAGGAGCCGCGACGCCCATTCGTCGTAGAGAGCGCCGAGATCCATGGCTCCCTCAAGACAGACCCGCGAGGCGCGCGGATTTGTCTATCGCTTCGCGATTTTCAGCACGCCATGCGCGACCTTGATGCACTTGTCGGCGACGACGTCGAGCCCCGCTTCCGCCGCGCGGCGGACCGCGTCGGGGTTCGACGTCCCGAGCTGCATCCAGACGCACTTCGCCCCCGCGCGGATCGCCTCCTCGACGACGCCGGGCACGTGCTCGGGGCTGCGGAAGACGTCGACGATGTCCATCCCGGCCGGAATCGCCGCCGTGCAGGGTCGGCCGAGGATCAGCGTCTGTCCGGGATTGACCGGGAAGACCTCGTAGCCCGCCTCGATGAGGTACTTCGTCACGTCATGGCTGTCGCGCTCCGGCTTCGGCGACGCGCCGACGACGGCGATGCGGCGCGCGGACTCCAGCAACCGGCGGATCGAGTCGTTGTCGGCGAGCTCCATCAGGGCCTCCGGACCGAAGTGTCGGGCGGCGGCAGGATGGACCGCGCGTCTCCCGTGATCAGGCGCGCACCGCGGTCGAAGGTGAGGTACGCAAGCACCCACTCGAACATGACGATGAAGCGGTTCCGGAACCCGATGAGGAAGAAGATGTGGACGAAGACCCACGTGAGCCACGCGACGAGGCCGGAGAGCCGCAGGCCGCGGATGTCGGCGACCGCGGCGGCGCGGCCGATGGTCGCGAGGATGCCGCGGTCTTCATAGCGGAACGGGAGGAGCGGTTCGCCGCACAGCGCGCGCAGGACGTTCCGCGCCGCATGGACGCCCTCCTGGATCGCGGCGGGCGCGAGACCGGGCACGGGCTTTCCGTCCGACTCGACGTACGCCGCGTCGCCGACGACGAAGACGTCGGCGTGCCCGGGAAGCACGAGCTCCGGCGTCACCTTCACCCGTCCCGCGCGGTCGAGGGGGGCGCCGAGCGAGCGGAGGAGCGGCGAGGCGGCGATCCCCGCGGCCCAGAGCACCGTCCGCGCCGGGATGCGCTCGTCTCCCACGGCGACCCCGCGCTCGTCCACGGCGGTCACCCGCGCCTTCGTGCGGACCTCGACGCCGAGCCGCCGCAGATCGCGTTCCGCCTTCGCGGAGAGGTCGGGATGGAGCGAGGAGAGGACGCGGTCGCCGCCCTCGAGGAGCAGGATGCGCGCCTCGCGCGGGTCGATCGTCCGGAAGTCCGCGGCGAGGGTGAAGCGCGAGATCTCCGCGAGCGCGCCGGCCAGCTCGACGCCCGTCGGCCCGCCGCCCACGATGGCGAAGGTCATCCACTCGCGGCGCCGGTCGGGATGGAGCTCCGCCGTTTCGAACGCGAGGAAAACCCGCCGGCGGATATCGAGCGCATCCTCGATGCTCTTGAGCCCGGGCGCGTGCACGGCCCACTCGTCCCTCCCGAAGTACGAGTGGCGCGCGCCGACGGCGACGATGAGATGGTCGTAACCGATCTCGCCGTCCGAGAGGATCACCCGCCTGCGCGCGACGTCCACGGATACCGCCTCCGCGAGAGCGACGGCCGCGTTCCGCTGCCGGCGCAGGATCCGCCGGATGGGGACGGCGATGTTGCTCGGATTGAGCGCCGCCGTCGCGACCTGGTAGAGGAGCGGCTGGAAGAGGTGATGGTTCCGGCGGTCCACGAGCGTCACGCGCACAGGCGCCTTCCGCAGCGCGCGCGCGGCCCAGAGTCCGCCGAAACCCCCGCCCAGAACGACGACGTGCGTCACGCGAGCAGCTCGTCCGCCCTTGCCGCGAAAACGAAGTCGCTCTCCGTGAGCCCGTCGATCTTGTGGGTCCAGACCGTCAGCTTCACCTTGCCCCAAGCGAGGCAGATGTCGGGGTGATGGCCCTGCTCCTCCGCCATCTCGCCGACGCGGCTCGTGAAATCGAGCGCCTGCCGGAAGTTCTTGAAGCGGTACTCCTTCTCGAGATGGTGGTCGTTCACGACGGTCCAGCCGCCGCCGAGCTTCTCGGTCAACGCCTTCAGCGCGTCGCCCTGGAGCGGAGGGACACCGCCCTTGCAAGGGACGCAGCGCATCTTCGCGAGTTCGCTCATGGCACACCTCCGGCCCAGCCATCAGCTCTCAGCCATCAGCCTTCCGCCCTCAGCCGTCGGGCTGAAGGCCGACCGCTGATGGCTGAATGCTCTCCTTACGGTACGCCGCCCGCTCGATCCGCGTCAAGAGTTGACCGCGCCGCGGCTTTCCACTATGTTCGAGCCCCGGCCATGAAACCGATTCAGGTCTCGTTCTTCCGCCGGATCGCCCTGGCGATGGGCCACAGCGCGATGGCGATCCTGATGGCGTACCTCTTCTTCGCGCTGCTGGCCCTGTCCGTGCTCTTCCACCTCGCGGAGCGGCACCAGGAGGCCTATTCGACGTGGCCCAGGACGGTCGTGAACATCCTCGTGCTCTTCATGAGCGGGTACGACATCGACAAGCCGGAGACCACCTTCGGCATCGTCTGTTCGTTCCTCACGCTGCTCCTGGGGATCTGTTTCCTCGGCTGCTTCACGGGGGAGGTTGCGTCCTACCTCGTGGAGCGCCGGCTCAAAGGAGGTTCCGGGATGAAGCCGGTCGACTGCTCCGGTCACATCATCGTCACGCGCTGGTCGAAGGACACGGAGCACATCGTCGAGGAGCTCTGCTCCGAGGACGTGAAGGACCAGAAGCACATCGTCGTCATCGATAAGGCGCTCGAGAAGCTGCCCGTGGAGGGGAATCCCTTTCTTCACTTCGTCCACGGCGACCCCACGGAGTCGGTCGTGCTGGAGCGCGCGGGCGTCATGCGCGCCGATACCGCGATCGTCCTCGCGGACGCGACCTCGACGGATTACAACGCCGAGGACGCGAGGAACATCCTGATCACGCTGGCGATCGAGAGCATGAACAAGGCCGTCTACACCTGCGTGCAGATCCTCAACCCCGACAACCGCAAGCACGTCGAGCGCGCGAACGCGGACGAGATCATCTGCACCACGGAGGTCGGGACGAAGCTCGTCGTGCACAGCTCGCTGTCGAAGGGGCTGTCGAAGCTCGTGACGGACCTCCTCAGCTTCGGGGAGGGAAGCGAGATCTACCGGACGCCGCTCTCGAAGCGCTTCGCCGGGAAGGGCTACACGGACCTGGCCGTGGAACTGCTCCGGGAGCACAAGATCACGCTCCTCGCGCTGGTGCAGGACGGCACGTTCCACGTCAACCCGCAGAAGGAAATCGTCGTGAAGGAGGGAGACGAGGCGTTCGTGCTGGCGGAGGACCAGCCGGTGCAATTGACGGACGGGAAGTAGGGGGCGCGCCCCCGCGGACGCGCCCCCCATGCCGCTCATTTCTTCTCGAGCTTCACCAGCTCCATCACCGTCGTGCCCGCGGCCATCTTCGTGTGGGACTTCACCAGGCCGCCGGGGACCTTGTCGGAATTCCACGCCTTCGTGACCGTGCCGCTCGACTCCGTCTGGACCCACTCGCAGTCGAACTCGCCGGCCGGGACCTTGATCGTCTCCTTGCCCTTCTCCATCTTGGGCTTCTCGCCCGTGCCCGTGCCGCTGCCGCCCTCGCCCGCCTTCGGGTCGACCTCGTACTTCTGCGTCGTCTCGTTCTTCACGCCGCCCGGCATCTCCATGACGGTCTTGATCGTGTAGGAGCTGTCGTCCTTGTCGACGAGCTCCATCGTCATCGTCATCTCCATCTTCTGGCCGGAGAACTCGTTGACCATCTTGTAGGAGACCAGGGTGCCCTTGCCCCACTCCTTCCAGAGGTGCTTGGCGACCTTCACGGCCTTGGCGCCGCCGGTGTTGCCGGTGCCGGAGTCGCCGCTGCTCCCCGAGGCGGAGTACTTCACGGTCTTGACGATCCCGCGCACGACGCTGAGGAAAGTCGAGAACGTCTCGTTCTTCGCCCACATCATGAGGTCGTAGACCTTCTTGCCGGTCGCGTAGGCGACGTGCACGTACCGGTACGTCTGCTCCTCGGTCTTCACCGCGCACTCCAGCTCGGCGCGCTTTTCGTCGCCCTTGTTCTGGTTCTCCCAGCTTCCCTTGAACCGGGTCAACCAGTCCTTGCTGCGCCATTCGACGTACTGCTTCGCGGTCATCGTGCTCTCGTAGCAGACGAGCCGGCCGCCGATGTCCTCGCCGATCCAGAACTCCGCGAGCGTGCCTTCCCAGTCCTTGGCCCAGTTGAAATTCTCCGTGATGAGCTTGTTGTTCTCGCCCTTCGGAATCTCGAACGAGAGGCCGTCCTTGTCGTACTTCTCCGTCTCCTGGGCCGCGGCGAGGCCGCACGCCGCGAGACAGAATGCCGCCGTCAGGAATCGATTCATCGCAGTCTCCGAAAAAATGAGGAGGAAGAAACGGGGATGAGAGGTCATCCGGCTTCGCGGGGACGATGGGGGGCGATGGGTGCCGTCATGCGGTCTACGCAGAAGCAACGTTCATGCCGCGCGAACGCGGCGTCGCGCGATACGCCGCCGCAACGTCCGGTGGCGCCCCCGGGCGGTGCAAGGAGTATAGCACGGGGGAAGGAAGATCGCCCTGCAATCGCGCGCGTCTTGGGGTATCATCTTCCGTGGAACCCCCGGCGGCCTCCGAACGTCTATCTCTAGCAGGGAGGGCAGGATGAATCCGATCTCCGCGCGTTTTCTTTTCGTTCTCGCGTTGCTGGCGGGGGCCCCGAGTCCCGCGACGCAGGACGACCCGAAGAAGAAGGAGGCCGAGGAGCGCGAAGCCAAGGCGAAGGCGCTCTACGAAGAGGGCGTCGCGCTCATGGACGCCGGGAAGCTCCGCGAGGCCCAGACGAAGCTCCGGGAGCTGCGCGACCGGTACCGGATCTGCAAGGCCTACTGGGATCACGCGGAGGACGTCACCGAGCGCCTCGTCGAGTGCGGCTCCCGCATCGCCGTGGAGGAGCTGCGGGTCCAGAAACAATACAAGCGGGCGCACCAGGATTCGTGGCACGGGATCGAGTTCGCGCCGCCGGACACCTGGCGCGGCATCCCGCCGTTCCAGAAGTACGCGCGCTCCGAGGACAGCTCGGAGGTGAACTACGCCGGGCAGACGATCCGCATCGCGCGCTACACGAGCCGGTTCCTGGAAAGCCTGCACCTCATGGTCTTCAAGCAGTACGCCCCGAAGGACCTGAAGGAGGTCGAGGACAAGGTCGCCGCCGACCTCGAGTCGCGCTACAAGGGGCTCCAGGAGGACTCCTCCGGCGCGCTCAAGGGGCGGTTCCACGCGGCGAGCCGGAAGGTCTATCACGACGCCGACGGCGACCGCCTCGCGATGTACAGCTTCTTCGCCGACCGGAAGGGCTTCGCCCTCGTCGGGATCTGGCGGAGCCGGCCCGACGAAGGGTTCGTGGTCTCCTTCTCCGGCGCGAAGAAACGGGAGGTCAAGGAGGAGGACTGGAAGGAGGCGCTGCGCGTCTTCGACGAGACGGCGAAGACGTTCTGGATCTGGCCGTCGGCGCAGCTCTCGGAGCTCCGGGTCCGGCTGAAGTACGGCGTCCAGCTCCCCGACTGGAAGCAGATGACGACGAAGGGGTACGTCCTCGAGTACAACACGCGCGACGACTACGCGAAGCAGGTCGGCGACCAGATGGACCGGATCATGAACTTCTACAAGGCGACGATCCCCACGACGAAGGCGATCCCGCTCTGCCGGATCAAGCTCTTCGACACGGAGGAGGACTTCCAGTACTACGGCCAGGCGCCGGGCGCCGCCGCCTACTGGAGCCCCGCGCAGGAGGAGATCTGCGCGTACCGCTTCACCGGGAAGGAGCTGAAGCTGGACAGCAAGGAGAGCCTGACGATCACGGAGGGGAAGAACCCGGAGGAGGAGACCTTCCACGTGATGTACCACGAGGGGTTCCACCAGTACATGCACTTCTGGATGGGCCGCGACCGGAACATCTACGTCCCGTCGTGGATCAACGAGGGAATGGGCGACTACTACTTCGGCGGCACGTGGTCCCAGAAGGGCGGGAAGATGTCGCTGGAGATCCGGCCGAACTGGTGGCGGCTGGAGACGATCCAGCAGGCGATCCGCGAGAACAAGCACGTCCCGCTGGAGCGGATCTTCCGGTATACGCAGGCGCAGTACTACACGGACCCGGGGCTGTGCTACTCGGAGGGATGGGCGATCTGCTACTTCATCCTCACGAGCGACAAGGCCAGGAAGAAGGGCTACGACCGGATCGTCCTGAAGCTGCTGAACGAGCTGAAGGGGTCGGAGAACTGGGAGAAGGCGACGACCGCGGCGCTGGCGGGCGTGGACCTGAAGGCGATGGAGGCGGAGTGGAAGGAGTTCGTCATGACGTTGAAGCCGGAGAAGCGATGAGGCGCACCAAAAGTGGACAGGTCGGTTTTGGTGTTGCAAATACACTGGACACCAAAAGTGGACAGTCCACTTTTGGTGTTGGCTGGTCTTAGTGTAGGAAATAGAGGGCCGCCAGCGGCGGCAGCGTGAGCCGCAGCGAGAAGGGCCGTCCGTGCGCCGGATGCGGTTCCGCATCGACCCGTCCGCCGTTCCCGACCCCGCTCCCGCCGTAGACGCCCGCGTCGCTGTTCAGGATCTCCCGCCATGTTCCGCCCGCGGGGACTCCTACCCGGTAGTCCTGCCGCACCACCGGCGTGAAGTTGCAGACGACGAGGACGGGCGGCCCCGTCCGCCCGCGACGCAGCAGCGACACGACGCTCTGGTCCGCATCGTGGCAGTCGATCCACTCGAACCCCTCCGGCGCGCAATCGAGCTCGTGGAGCGCGGGGACCTCGCGGTGGCACCGGTTGAGGTCCGCAACCCACTTCATCATCCCGGCGTGCGGGGGGAACTCCGCGAGGTGCCAGTCCAGGCTCCCGTCGTGGTCCCACTCGCGCCACTGCCCGAACTCGCCGCCCATGAAGAGGAGCTTCTTCCCGGGCTGCGCGAACATGTACCCGTAAAGGAGCCGCAGGTTCGCGAAGCGCCGCCAGTCGTCCCCGGGCATGCGCCCGAGGAGCGAGCCCTTGCCGTGCACGACCTCGTCGTGCGAGAGCGGCAGGACGAAGTTCTCGGTGAAGGCGTAGAGCATCCGGAAGGTCAGCAGGTCGTGGTGGTACTTCCGGTGGATCGGGTCGAGCCGGACGTACGAGAGCGTGTCGTGCATCCACCCCATGTCCCATTTGAGGCCGAATCCGAGCCCGCCGACGTGCGTGGGGCGCGAGACCATGGGCCACGCGGTCGATTCCTCCGCGACGGTCTGGACGTCCGGGTGCGAACGGTACGCCTCCTCGTTGAAGCGGCGGAGGAAGGAGATCGCCTCGATGTTCTCCCGCCCGCCGTGCTCGTTCGGGATCCACTCGCCGTCGCGGCGCGAGTAGTCGCGGTAGAGCATCGAGGCGACGGCGTCGACGCGCAGTGCGTCCGCGTGGAAGCGGTCGAGCCAGAAGAGGGCGCTGGAGACGAGGAAGCTGCGGACCTCGTGGCGGCCGTAGTTGAAGATCGCGCTGTTCCAGTCCGGATGGAAGCCCTCGCGCGGGTCTCGGTGCTCGTAGAGGTGCGTCCCGTCGAAGAAGCCCAGCCCGTGCGCGTCCGTGGGGAAGTGCGACGGCACCCAGTCGAGGATGACGCCGATCCCGCTTCGGTGGAGCTGGTCGACGAGGTACATGAAGTCCTGCGGCGTCCCGTAGCGGCTCGTAGGCGCGAAGTAGCCGGTGGTCTGGTATCCCCATGATCCGTAGAACGGGTGCTCCATTACGGGCAGGAACTGGACGTGCGTGAACCCCATCCCCCGGACGTGCTCCACGAGCCGCGGCGCCATCTCGCGGTACGTGAGCGGCCGGTTCGCCTCCCCGGGGACGCGGCGCCACGAGCCGAGGTGGACCTCATAGATCGAGACGGGTGCGTCGAGCGCGTGGCGCCGGCGGCGCGCCGCCATCCACTCCTCGTCGCCCCAGCGATAGTCGAGATCCCACACGATCGACGCGGTGCGCGGCGGGGTCTCGTGGTGCCACGCGAACGGGTCCGCCTTGTCGGACCGATGCCCCTCATGCCGCGAGCGGACGTGGTACTTGTACTTCGTCCCCTTCCCGGCTCCCGCGACGACCCCCTCCCAGATGCCGGAGCCGCGCACGGGCGCGAGCGGGTGCGTGTCCGGGTCCCACCCGTTGAAGTCGCCGATGACGGAGACGCGCTCCGCGTTGGGGGCCCACACGGCGAAGCGGGTGCCGCCGGCCGCGGGGTGCGAGCCGAACTTCTCCCACAGGCGGAAGTGGGTGCCCTCGTTGAAGAAGTGCAGGTCCTCGTCGGTGAAGGCGGAATCGGCCACGGGCGGGATCATAGCCGCGCGGCGTCGCGGCATCAAGTCAGGAGACGAACCCCGCCACCCGTTTCTCCCACGAGCGGTCGTGGACCGCCCTCCCCGCGAACGCCTCCGTCACCTCCCGCAGGTGCGGGAGCTTGCGGACGGCGGCGGGGTACTTCCCTGGATCGAGGATCACGTCCTTGCGGAACTGGAGCAGCGCCCACATGCGGTTGATCTCCGGGATCTCGGCGCGGTAGAAGTACGTCGCGTGGTCCTCCTCCGAGACGATCTCCTGCGCGACGACGCCGCCGAGGGGGACGTAGTACCAGATGCGATGCGCCTCGAGGGGCGGGAGCGGGCCCTCCACGTCGTCGAGGTCTCCGCCGCCCGTCTCCTGGATCCCGAGCCAGAGCGGCCTCTTCGCGAGCGACCGGAGATGGCGGAAGGCCGCATCGCGCTCCGCCGTCCTGCAGACGAGGGCCTCGATCGGTTCCCGGAACTTCGCCGCGCAGGTCTCCTGCATCACGTTGCCGTCGAGGAGCCGCGGGGCGAGGACGCCGGCCCCGGGCACGAGCGCATCGAGCATCCGCGCGCAGCGGCGCTCCATGGCGGAGCGCGTCCGCATGAGCCGCTCCTGGAACTCCTCGAAGCGCAGGCCGAGGTAGCTCGCCGTCACCGTCTCGTTCGCGCGGATCTCGACGAGGTCGTTCTCGCGGTCGGGGCGCACGCCCTGGATCTCGGCGACGCGGAGGAAGAACGGGTCCGCGGCCTTCGGGAAGAAGACGATCGTGCGCGGGAAGAGGTCGATGCGCCCGTCCATGGGCGGCGAGCCCTCGCGCGCGAAGCGGCCCTTGAATGTCGCGATGCGCGTGCGGTCGGCGAGGAAGAGTTCGCGGACGAGCGCGGCGTTGCGCTTCTCGAAGAACTCCTCGCAGAACCCCTCGAACCGCGGGCCGAGGTAGTAGAGCTCCAGCATCCCGGGCGGGAAGAGCGTCAGGCGGATGCGGTATTCCGCGGACGCGGCGGCGTCGATGTCGCGGTAGGGGACGACGAGCGGCTGGCCCTGTTTCGGGCGCAGCTCGATGGCGTCGTCGGTGAGCGCCGCCTCCGCCTCCACGTCGGCGCCGCGGAGGAGGTAGCGCATCTACGCCATCTTCTGCCCGCACTCGGGACAGAACTTGGCGCCCGGCTTCATCTCCGTCCCGCACTTCTTGCACTGGATCTTCGGCGACATCGGCGCGCCGCAGTCGGGACAGAACTTCCCGCCGGCGACCTTGGCCCGGCACTGCGGGCACTGGACGTTGACGTTGGAGACGATGTCCACGTCCTTGACGAGGTCCGTCGCGCGGGCCTTGTCGAAAACCTGGTCCTTGGCGACCTGGGCCTGCGCGGCGGCGGACTCCTCCGCCAGGTCCGGCGCGCAGTCCTCGCACAGCCCCTTCTCCGCGTTCCAGCACGACTCGGGGCAGACCCAGTGGCCGCAGCGGGTGCACTTCTTGAAGTTCTTCTTCGCCTCCTCGACGGCCGTCTGGAGCGCGGAATCGTGCGCCTTGCCCTGCGTCGCGCGGCGGATCTCGTACTCGCCGTGGGCCGCCTGCCCGAAGACGCCGCCGAACAGGCCGCCCGCCGCGCGCAGGATCGACCCCGCCGCGCCGAGCTTCGAAGTCTGGAAGGGGGAGACCCACCCGTTACCGCACTTGTCGCAGTAGAACTTGAACTGGTACCCCATGTCCGTGGAGAGATCGTCGTAGTTGCGCACGAATTCGATGAGGCCCATGGCTCCCCCGCAAAGAATGGCGAGAGGGTAGACGCCCGCGCGGTGGAAGTCAAGCCCGCGCGCCTGTATCATGACCGGCCATGAAGATCCGGAAGATCGACCACATCGGCCTCGCCTGCCGCGACGCGGCGAAGGCCGAGGCCTTCTACCACGGCGTCCTCGGGCTTCCCGTCGAGGAACGCGAGGACCTCGATGAGATGAAACTCCGCGTCGTCAAGGTCCGCTCCTCGGAGGTCGTCCTGGAGCTCCTCGAGCCGCAGGCGGGCGAGGAGACCGTCACGAGGTTCCTCGCGAAGAACGGAGAAGGGATCCACCATCTCTGCTTCGAGGTCGAGAACGTGGCGGCGGCCACGGCGTATCTCATAGGGAGGGGCTACGCGCCGGTGTGGGACAAGCCGCGACCGGGCGCGGGCGGGAAACTCGTGAACTTCCTCAAGCCGAAGGAGACGGGCGGCGTGCTCATCGAGTTGAGCCAGTCGCGAGCGTGATCGCACTTCTGCTCCTGCTCCAGGCGCAGGAACGCCGCGTGGACGTCGCGCGCGAGATCGTCGTCGTCGTCAACGAGGCGGCGCCCGGCTCCGCCGCGCTGGGCGAGTACTACGCCGCGCGGCGCGGGATCCCGAAGACGCAGATCTGCCGCCTCGCGGCGGCGACCGGGGAGACGGTCTCCTGGCCGGACTGCCGCCGGACGGTCCTCGACCCCCTCCGCGAGTTCCTGAAGACGCGGCCCGACGTGCTCTACGTCGTGCCGGTCTGGGGCGTCCCCGTCAAGACGAGCGAGGAGAAGCCCGAGAACGACGGCGGCGCGGACACGTACGGAAAGTTCGTCGCGGGCCGCGACTACGCCTGCATCGACCGCGAGATCGAGCTGCTGAAGAAGGACCATGAGCTCGACGGCTGGCTCGCCTCCGCGACCTTCCGTGCCGACCGCCGCATCACGCTCGAGGACGGGATCTACGTCGTCTCGAGGCTGGACGGGCCGGGGGTCGAGGCCGCGCGCGCGCTCGTGGACAACGCGATCTTCGGCGAGACGTACGGGGTCGGAGGCGTCTGCCTCCTCGACACGCGCGGGCTGAAGCAGGACGGCTCGTACGGCGGGATCGACGTCGAGATGAGGGAGATCGCGAAGGTCTACGAGCGCTTCGGCTTCGAGTTCAGGCACGACGACGCGGAGCCGGTCGTGAAGCTCGGGACCCATCCGAACCAGGCGCATTACTGGGGCTGGTACGCGGGCGACGTCCAGGCGACGCCGGATTTCCGCTTCGTGCGCGGCGCGGTCGGGGCGCATCTCCACTCGTTTTCGGCCGGGGTCCTGCGGAGCGCGGACAAGACGTGGACCGGGCCGCTCGTCGATCGCGGGATCGCGGGGACGTGCGGGACCGTGTACGAGCCGCTCAGCGTGGGCTTCCCGTTCGGGACGGTCTTCCTCGACCGCTTCTTCCGGGGATACACGTTCGGCGAGTCGATGCAGATGGCGAACATGTACACGTCGTGGATGGCGGTCTTCGTGGGCGATCCCCTCTACGCGCCGTACGCGAAGGGGATGAAGGAGGCGCAGGCGAAGAACCGCGCGCTTGCGAAGGACGGAACGTCGGCGCTGGCGAAACAGGTGGAGCGCAGCGACTGGGAGGGCGCGCGCCGGACGGCGGCGGAGCTGTGCGCGCTCCCTCCGCCCTACGAGAAGGAACTCGCCGCGCTCCTGCGCGGGCTGGGGGAGGCGCTCCTCAAGCAGCAGAAGTACGAGGCGGCGCTGGGGCCGCTCGAGGCGCTCCTCGCGGCGGCGCCCGGGGACCGCGCGCTCGCGCTCGCGGTCGCGCGCTGCCATCTC
Organism: Planctomycetota bacterium; assembly: GCA_016190175.1. Lineage (GTDB taxonomy): Bacteria > Planctomycetota > MHYJ01 > MHYJ01 > JACPRB01 > JACPRC01. Next base: position 2,001 of record JACPRC010000140.1, on the reverse strand, counting down.
GAAATGAAGAAGCCGGAGAGGGCGATCGCGGTCCTCGAAACCGCGGCGGTTCCGCCCGCGGGAGCGGACGAAGTGGAGGCGTACGTCCAGTGCTGGGAACTGCTCGCCAGGGCGGGGAAGGAGGGCGCGTCGAAGATGGTCTCCGGGTTCGCCGCGCGCCGGGCCGCGGCGCTGCCGAAGTCGCGCGCCGCCGCCGTCGAGAAGCAGATCGACGAGGCGCAGAAGCGGAAGCCCGCCCCGCTCGAGGACCTGCCCGCGTACGACGAGAAGTTCGTCGGCCTTCCGTCGCTGGTGCTGGCGAACCGGGGCGGCTGGGACGTCGAGATCCTCCTCGCCGGACCGATGGCGTGGAGCGGCTCCTTCCGCGGGGTCAAAGGGACGCAGCCGAAGCCCGTCGTCCTGCCGCTCTATCCGGGAAGGTACCGCATCGTCCTTCTCGCGAAGCGCGGCAAGGAGACGCGGGCGTTCTTCCGCGAGGCGGCGTTCGACCTCAACCGCAACTACGCGCTCGGCGTGGACGCGGAACTCAAACTCTACCGGCCGTAGCGAGGAAAGGAAGCCCTCGCGGATTCCGGAACACGGGCCGCGGCCTGGGGAATCGCTCTATGGCGTGAAGGGGTTTACGATCTCAACGTCTTCGACCCTGGGAGCAGGATTCCCGAAGTCCTCGGAGTAGAGGCGGTTCACACCGGCGGCGCGGCAAGAGGCGAGGAGCAAGGCGTCCCAGAACTGGATGGAATAGCGCGTCCTCAGGCGTTCGACGTCTTGGAGCGTATCCCAATCGGGCAGCGATGTCGCCCAGCTCCTCCGAAGTGCGTCGATGAATCGGAAAGCGGCGGACGGGTCGAATCCATGGACCGCCAGCTTCCGGGACGCATACAGGAATTCGCAGGAGACCTGCCAGAGAAGAACCCCTTCGCTCAAGGATGCGATGAGACGATCCGCCACTTGCCGCTTGAGCGGATCTCGGGGATCGTGCGCGTAGAACAGGATGTTCGTATCAACGGCGTTCATGCATCTGCTCCCGCGTCAGGCGGGGGGCGTCGGGAGGAATGGGGTTCCTGCGAGCCAGTTCCAGAGCTTCGTTCAAGATGCGGGATCGCTCCTTGGGCGCCGTGACGAGAGGGGGGGAAAGGGCGCGTCCGATCCGTGTGGAAGATTCCTCTTCGGCGCGAAGTTCCCGTGCGAGGCTCGCTTTCTCCGCGTCCGTCGTCTTGAGGGAAGGCGTACGAAGCGCGTATTCGGGGATGAGACAACGCAGCACTTGGTATCCTACGGTCGCTTCCAGGAGAGTCACCGGGTCACCCCCAGGTTCTTCAGAGCGCCTCCCTCGTTGACGATCCAGTTTACGGACAGCGGATCGTCGGACGGCTTCTTCGGAACGGCGACGACGCCCGGTGGTTCCTTGCCGGGGACGTCTTCGAGCGCGAAGAAATAGCGGTCCGATCGGATGCCAACGGCCCAGACGCGTCCGTCATACAGCCGGGCCATGACGACGACCGGAAACGGGGAGTCGCCCGTCTCGTCGGTCGCGGATTCCATCCAGAGGAACCGCCGCACCTTCTCTCCGTCGATGCGGGCCGAAGGGTTCCCCGCGACGGCGACCACCTCTTCGGCCGTCTTCCCCAAGAGGTCGAAGAGCCGGACCTTGAACCGGACGCTTTCAACGACTACCGACATCGGTTTGGATCTCTTGCCCACCGCGATTATACGGCTTCCGGGATGGAAGACGCAACGGGTCGCGCCCCACGGGACCTCGGGACGCCGGCCTGGCTGGTCAACACTTATGGATGGACCAGCCCTTGACACGGCGCCCGGCCCGGAGGGCCGGTGGGCCGAAGGCCCGGCGCCGCAGAGCGGCGAGGCGCCGCGTCAAGGGCCGGCCGGAAAGAACAGAGAACGGAGAACAAAGAACAGAGAGAGCCGGGGGATGCCTCCCCCGGACCCCCTCCTTGCACCCGAGGAGGGGTGCGGGGAGGCTTCCCCGCCTCCTTTCCTCTT
>JACPRC010000139.1 GCA_016190175.1 Planctomycetota bacterium | reverse complement strand
CGCTGCTCGCCGTGAACCACGCGGCTCAGGTCTCCGCGATGGTCGTCGGCGACGATCGCGCGGAAGAGGTCGGGGATGAGCGTCACCGGGAAGAGGGGCGGCGCGACGTCCGGCGCCGCCGCCTCGTTGAGCGTCGCCGCGAGATACGCGCGGATGCTCTCGGGCCGGACGAAGAGCGCCCCCGACTTGTACTTCTTGCCGACGAGCGCGCGGTTGAGGCCGCTCGATGCGGCGGGCGTCAGGTTCGGGTTCGTCGTAACCGCGAACGACCTCCGGAAGTCCAATTTGCACTTGACAGTCCCCCCCCCCCTGGCGGGTATTCTGACGCGACTACACAAATGGCATGACCGTGTAGGGGAGGGTATCATGCGGTTTGATGGGATCTGCCTCATTCTGATGGGGACTGCCGTCGTCCTGCCGATGGGAACGGAGGACGACCCCAAGTTCACCGACCAGCGGTCCGCTCCGGACGCCAAGGCCGACCTGAGCGCCACAATGGACGCCGAGACCAAGAAGGCGGTCGAGAAGCAACTGACCGAGCTGAAGGCCCAGATGAAGGAAGCGGATTGGGGCACGGACACGAACAAGATTCGCGACGAGGGACGGATCGGATTCAACTTCCCGTCAGGCCTCGTCGTGGGGCTGACAAACGGCCCCGCGGTCCATGCGCTGGCGAAAGCGTTCGCTAGGCAGGTAAAGATAGGGTCCTTGGAAGTCGACGTAAGCACGAAGAACGCAGCAGGCGAGGCGCTCAAGACCGAAGTGAGCGGTTCCCTGTCGCGGACGGTCTCCTGCACGGGAGGGCGGGATTCGAGCGGAGGAGGGCAAGTGGCCGTGGTCATCGCCTCGTTCGGCACGTCGAAGATGATGGACCCGTTGGACGACGAGGATCTGCTGGTCGGGCTGTACAAATGGGCCAAGAATGTGGATTGGATCCCCGGCAAGTGGGGTGAAGTCCTGAAGTGGCTCTACGACAAGATCGATTTCAGCGCGAACATCAAGTCGCGGGCGGAATCGACGATCCAGGCGAAGATCGACGGGACGCCGATCACGGCTCACACGAAGTACCGCGCGCGGTTGATCCGGATCAAAGAGGATGCGGAAACGCTGGAAAAGGACATTGACGACGACAAGCACATGATGCATGCGGCGAACCGCGTCTTCACGATGCCGCACACGACGGAGGTCAACGGGTGGGCGAACGGGGAGGCGCTGGCGAAGGGCTTCGGGCGAGCGACGAGCGAGGCGAGTACGCTGTACGTCGTCGCCCACTTCGCGATCTGCAAGCACGGGGACCAGCGATACATCGGTCGCGAAGTGACCTACGGGTACTTCGGCATGAAGCCGGAGGATTTCGAGTCCTTCGACAAGGACTTCAGGAAGCTCGAGAGGGAGCTCGAGGAGGAGGGCAAGAAGCAGATAAAGAAGTGGGAGAAGGGAGAAGAACCTGAAGGGGTGAGCTCGACGGAATTGGAGAAGCGACTCGCCCAAATCGTGAAAGACGCCATGGAAGATTTCGAGAAACGGGACAAGAAGGACGACAAGAAAGGAACCAAGAAGTAGATCTCACTGGACGAGGGAATAGTTGAACCGGTCCGCCTCCTGGAAGACGATCTGCACCATCGCCTGTGGCGCTCTGGCACTCCTCGGGATTGCGTTCTTGCTTCGGGCGGGGGTCTTGAGCCGAGTCGTTCGTGCTCGTTCCTCCTCACAGGCGGCGGAGCGCGGTTCTGACGGCGCGTCGGGACGCATGCCGGAGGGGCGGTCAAGCCGAGAGGAGGCGCAGGAAACGTCTGAAGCCGGCAAGAAGGAGAGGGCCCACGAATCAAGCGAGGACAACTGGGTCGAAATCCTGATCCGCGACGATCAGGGCCGAGCGCTTGGCGGCGCGGAAGTGAGTGTCAGCTACAGGGGACCTGGGAGGCTGGCGGGTTGGGCCTCGGCGAAGAGAGGCGGGGGCAGCACGAAACTGAGCGATATCACGAATGCCGAAGGCATCGCCCGGCTCCCCGTCGACCTTCGAAGGGACGTGGCCGGTCTGCCGTGGGCGGTCCTCCGCATCGAGGCGAAGGGCTTCGTCGAGCACAGAGTCGAGGTGGATCGTCGCGGCTGGAACGGCGTCAAGCGTGTCGAGGTGACCTTGCGGCGGGGCGTCACGGTGACCGGGTTCCTCGTAGGGATCGAGCCGGTTCACCTTCGAGATTCCGAACGGTTCAGAGTCTCAGCATACTGCAAGGAACCGGACTGGGTTGAGTACGCGGAGGTCCGGGCCGACGGCAGCTTCACGATCGAGTCAACTCCTTCCAGCAGGTTGAAAGTCAAGTTCTCGGACCACAAGGACCTCTACGAATCGGTGGAGCTCGAGATCACCCCGCCCTGCGCTCCCATCACCATCCACGTCCAGCGCGAGCCGGGCCTCGGAACGGTGGTCCTGCGGCCGAGCGCCCCGGCGGCATTGAACGACCTCTGCGCGCAGGTCTACTCGCACAAGGACCGGATGTTCACCTTGGGAGGCAACATCGGTGGGGGGCGCCTCCTGCTCCAAAGATCGAAGGAAAACGCCCTCAACCTCCCCGAAGGGACCTACACCGTCTTCGTCATGCCCAAGAGTCCCAACGAGGAGACACCGAGCTACGGCGGCCAGACACGCTTCGACGTCGTCGAGGGGATGCAGCAGGAGATTGCGATTCCGGTCCAACGCGTTCCGGTGGTCCGCACAACCGTCCTGGATGATCAGACGAGCGCCCCCCTGGGCGAAGGGGTCGATACTCGGATACGGATCTTCGCCGAAGCCGTCCCCGGCAAGCTCTGCGAGAAAGACCTCTTCGAACTGATCGTCAAAGACGGCAAGGTCGCGATCAGCGGCGTCTGGCCGGGATTCACCCTCATCGCCCGGGCCAAGGGCTATGAACCCCAATCCCAGATCGTCCCGTCCGCCGGCGGCGCCGACGCGATCGATCTTACCTTCCGCCTGAGACGGGAATAGGAAGGGCCGATCCTCTTCGGTCCGCCCTTTGTGCCTATCGAATCCTCGCCGCCCCGTTCGTCAGCACCGCCTTCCCGCTCTGGTTCGTCGTCACGAACGCGATCCGCTTCGGCTCGACCTCGTACCCCTCCGTCGTGAGCGTGTCACCCGGCTGAACCACGCTCGAGAACCGCACCGCCAGCTCCTCGATCCGCGACGCGTCGCCGCCGAGATGCTCCACGATCGCGCTCGTCGCCAGGGCCATCGTGCAGAGCCCGTGCAGGATCACCCCCGGCAGGCCCACCGCCTTCGCCGCCTCGGGGTCGATGTGGATCGGGTTGTCGTCGCCGGAGACCGCGGCGTAGCGGCGCGACAGGTCCTCGGGGACCGTCACGCTCGTCGAGAAGAGCTTCTTCCCCGCGGGCTTCTCGGGCGCCGCGGGAGAGGACGACGCGCTCTTCGGCTGCGTCCCGCGGAAGAAGAGCGACGTGCGCATCTCGACGGCGAGCTTCCCCTCGCAGTAGAGGTCCTGGTCGACGTGCATGATCTCTCCCGTCTCCTTCGCGTCGATGGCGGCGATCGTGCCGCGCGGGGTCACGAGGTCCCACGACCGGAGAGGCGCGCCGAAGCGCATCCGCTGCTCGCCGTGCACCACGCGCGAGAGGTCGCCGCGATGGTCGTCGGCGACGATCGCGCGGAAGAGGTCGGGGATGAGCGTCACCGGGAAGAGGGGCGGCGCGACGTCCGGCGCCGCGGCCTCGTTGAGCGTGGCCGCGAGATACGCGCGGATCTTCTCCGGCCGGACGAAGAGCGCCCCCGACTTGTACTTCTTGCCGACGAGCGCGCGGTTGAGACCGGTCGATGCGGCGGGTGCAGGCGCGGCCCAGGCGGAGCTCTTCAGCTTCGCCCAGTCGATCGCCTGCTTGAGCTTGAGGACCGCGGGGACGTTGTTCGCCTTGAGCTTGCCCGCGGCCTGCATGAAGTCGACCTTGCCCGTGAGGACGTCGCCGAGAACCTCGGCGGGGCCGCTGATCGTGCACGTCGCGTCGGCCGCCTTGCCGGGCGCGACCGAGCACTGCTTGTCCTGGATCGTGAGCGTCCAGCCCGGCGTGCCCGCGGCGTCGAAGACGACCTTGCCGTTCCATCCGGCCGCGCGGTCGGGGAGGAACGCCTGCGGGAGACGCTCCATCACCGGCGCGAGATCGGGGCCCGCAACGGGCACGGTGGCCGGCGCCGGCGCGGCTCCCTGCGTCGCCGCGGCGCGCGCCCTCTTGAAATCGAAGACCTCGCCGAACCGCTTGAGATCGTTCAGGTTGTTCGCCTTGATCTTGCCGGACATGAACGCCTGCACGCCCGAGAGTTTTCCTTCGATCATGTCCGCGAGCGTCGCCGCCGCGACGCGCACTTGGCACGTCGCCGAGCCCTCGTGGCCCGGCCGGATCGCCGCCTTCCCCTCGTCCACGCCGATCGTGTAGTTGTCGGCGCCCTCGATGAAGAAGTGCAGGACCGCTTTCCACCCCTTCGCCTTCTCCGGCGTGAACGCCTTCTCCATGAGCTGGAACGCGAGCTTGATCCGCTCGGTCAGCGACTCGGGCATCTTGAGGGCCGCCGGCGGCGGCGCGCCCTCGCCGCAGATCGCGCCGAACTTCTCCGCGATCTCCTGCACCGTCCAGTCGGACTCCTTCTTCACGCCGGGCGTCAGGACCGTCTTGTACTCGAAGTAGTGCCGGCCGTGCGCGCCCAGGATCTTGCCGTTCACGCCCTTCGCGAGGTCGCTCGCGAGGAAGACGACGAGCGGCGAGACCATCTCGGGGGTCATCTCGCCGGGGATGGCGTCGATGTCCTCGGTCATGCGCGTCTTCGCCATGGGCGCGAGCGCGTTCACCGTGATTCCGTACTTCGAGAGCTCCTGCGCCCACACGCGCGTGAGGCCCGCGATCCCGGCCTTCGCCGCGCCGTAGTTCGACTGGCCGAAATTGCCGACGAGGCCCGCGTACGACGTCGTGTTGATGATCCGGCCCGCGACGTTGTTGTCCTTCATGCACCGCGCCGCCGAGCGGCCGCAGAAGAACGAGCCGTCGAGATGGACCGCGATCACGGGCCGCCACTCGCCGTCCTCCATCTTCGGCAGGGACTTGTCGCGGAGGATCCCGGCGTTGTTGACGAGAATGTCGAGCCGGCCGAAGGCCTGGAGCGCCGACTGGACGATCCGCTCCGCGCCCGCGGGGTCGGAGACGGAGTCGGTGTTCGCAACGGCGGTGCCGCCCGCCTTCTGGATTTCGCCTACGACGGCTTCGGCCATGGAGGAGCCGCCGCCCGTGCCGTCGCGCGACCCGCCGACGTCGTTGACGACGACCTTCGCGCCCGCGGCGACCAGCGCGAGGGCGTGGCACCGGCCCAGTCCGCCGCCGGCGCCCGTGACGATAGCGACCTTCCCGTCGAGGAGTTTCATCTCTAGACCCTTTCGATGATGGTGGCCGTCGCCTGCCCGAAGCCGATGCACATCGTGACGAGTCCGTAACGGGCCTTGCGGCGGTGGAGTTCGTGGACGATCGTGGTGAGGAGACGGGCGCCCGTGGCGCCGAGCGGGTGGCCCAGCGCGATCGCGCCGCCGTTGACGTTGACCCGCGCGCGGTCCGCGCCGGTCTCCGCGAGCCACGCGAGGATGACGGGCGCGAAGGCCTCGTTGATCTCGACGAGGTCGATGTCGGAGATCTTGAGCCCGGCCTTCCGGAGCACCTTCTGCGTGGCCGGGATCGGACCCGTGAGCATGATCGTGGGATCGACGCCCGCGAGCGCCGTCGCGACGAAGCGCGCCTTCGGCCGGAGGTCGAACGCCTTCGCGGCCTCCTCGGAGCCGACGAGGAGCGCCGCCGCGCCGTCGCTGATCTGCGAGCTGTTCCCCGCGGTGATGAGGCCGCCATCGCGGAAGGCGGACTTGAGGGTCGCGAGCTTCTCGAGGCTCGTGTCCGTCCGCGGCCCCTCGTCGCGCTTCACGCTGCCGACGGGTACGATCTCCTCGTCGAAGCGGCCGGAGTCGCGTGCGGCGACGGCCTTCCGGTGGCTCTCGAAGCTGAAGGCGTCGATCTCCTGCCGCGTCAGGCGCCACTTCTCGGCGACGATCTCCGCGGCGATCCCCTGGTTCACGAGGTCGTAGCGGTCCAGGAGACGATCGGAGATCGTCCCGCCGTCCGACATCATCGGCACGCGCGTCATGCTCTCGACGCCCGCGGCGATGACGAGATCGGCCTGGCCGCTCGCGACCGTCGCGGCGGCGAAGTTCGCCGCCTGCTGGCTGGAGCCGCATTGCCGGTTGACGCTCGTGCCGCAGACGGTGACGGGGAAGCCCGCGCAGAGCGCGGCGATGCGGGCGATGTTGAGGCCCTGCTCGCCCGTCTGCGTGACGCACCCCGCGATCACGTCCTCGACGGCGGCGGCGTCGATCCCCGCGCGCTTCACGAGGGCCGCGAGGGTGTCGGCCAGGAGGTCGTCCGGCCGGATCGAGGCGAGGCCCCCGTCGCGCTTGCCGATCGGGGTGCGCACCGCCTCGTACAGATACGCGTGTCTCATCATCCCTCCAAGTTGCTCAGGAACCGTGCGATCGTGTTCTTCTGGATCTCGCTCGTGCCCTCCCAGATGCGGAAGACGAGCGCGTCGTTGAGCCATCGTCCGACGTCGTACTCCTTCATGAAGCCGTACCCGCCGTGGATCTGGATCGCGTCGGTGCAGACGCGCACGGCCGTCTCGCTCGCGTAGTACTTCGCCTGGCTCGCCTCGGCGCGATCGAGGGGCAGCTTCGCCCCGATCATCCACGCGGCGCGCCAGGTGAGGAGCCGCGCCGCGGAGATCTCCGCCTCCATGTCGGCGAGCTTGTGACTGACGGCCTGGAACTGGATGATCGGCTTCTTCTGGACCCGCTGCTTCGCGTAGGCGAGCGTCGTCTCGAACGCGGCGCGGGCGATGCCGACCGCGAGGGCCGCGACGCCGACGCGCGTGGTCTCCAGGGTCTCGTAGACGGCGCCCATCCCGCCGCCCTCGGTGCCGTCCGGACCGCCGAGGCGGTTCTCCAGCGGGATGCGGACGTTGTCGAAGACGACCTCGGTCGTGTTCGAAGCGAGGACGCCCCATTTCTTGAAGTCGGCGCTCGTCGAGAGGCCGGGGGTGCCGCGCTCGACGACGAATCCCGCGAGCCCCGCGGCGCGGTCGGCGGTGCCCTGGGCGTCCGGGTTCGTCTGCGCCACGACGACGTAAAGATCCGCGCGGCCGCCGTTCGTGATGAACATCTTCGTGCCGTTGAGGACCCATCCCTGGCCGTTGCGCTTCGCGGTCGTCGCGAGGTCGAGGACGTGGCTCCCCGCGCCCGGCTCCGTGAGACAGAAGGCGGCGTTCCGCGTGAGCTTCGCCTCGTTGTCCGGGTTCGTGAACCCGTGGATGTGCTTCCGCTGCTGCTCCTCGGTGCCCATCGCGTGGATCGCCTTGGCGGCGAGGGTGGAGCAGTTGAGGTGGACGGCGATCCCCGCGTCGGCCCAGCCCAGCTCCTCCAGGATGACGCACGTGAGGATGCGGTCCTCCGTCATCCCGAGCCCGCCCAGCTCCTCGGGGTAGAAGTAGTCGAGGAGCCGGAGCTGGTTCGCCTTCTTGATGAGGTCGTCGAGCTCCTCCGCCGGGATCCGGAGATCCTGACGGTAGTACTTGTTCGCGAGCGGGCGGATCTGCTGCGCGGCGAAGTCCCGCGCCATGTCCCGCATCATCCGCTGCTCGTCGGTGAGGGCGAAGTCCACCATCGTTCACCTCCTTGCGGGGACCGCCGCGGCGACGGTGCGCCGCTTGCGGGCGACCTTGTTCTTGAGCCGGCGGAGCCAATCCTCGGTGCCGTCGAGGACGGTCCGCGCGTGCTCGCGGATGTAGAAAAGGTGGAAGGGCCAGCGGCCGGGGAAGGCGATCTCGACCTGCCGGAGCTTGTCGCGGTACGTGTCGGTCTGCCGGAGCTTCGCGTCGATCGCCTCCTCGAGGACGTCGAGGCCCGCGTGGGGCGAGAAGTAGAGCCCCGCGTCGAAGGCGAACCAGGGCCGCTCGTCGGCGAAGAGCGCCGCGCGGAGGAGCTTCCCGAACTCGTCGCGGCCCCCGGGAGTGATGTGGTACACCGTCCGCTCCGGCCGGTTCCCGTGCCGCTCGCGCCGCGAGTCCACCCAGCCCGCCTTCTCCAGCCGCCGCAGGGTGTAGTAGACGGTGCCCGACGTGATCTGGGCGATCTCGGAGAGGGTGGAGTCGATCGTCTGCTTGAGCTCGTATCCGTGCTTCGGGCCGTCCATGAGCAGCCCGAGGATCACCAGGTCCTGCGTTTGCACCTTGACCCGATCCCCCATCTTGAGTATTCTAATTCAACTATTCAGATCAATCCACGTCAAGGGAAATCGGATGGGGAACTTCTACCGTCGGACCCCCGGGGCGCAGCAGGCGGAGACCTTCCGGCGCCTCCGCGCGTACCTCCGCGACGTCGTGGAACCGTACCACCCCGCGTTCCGCAAGGCCGGGATCGACGCGGGCTCGATCCGGACCCCGGACGACTTCGCGCGGATCCCGGTCACGACCAAGGCGGAGTTCCGCGCCGACCCGACGGCGTACATCCTCCAGCCCGTCTTCCCCGGACGGACGCCGCTCCACGAGACGACGCCGATCTCGCGGAAGCTCCTCGCGCGCTACGCGTGGAACGCCGCGACCTCCGCGCGGCTCATCGACCTCTTCCGGAAGCAGTCGCTGCGCGAGCGGGCGTCGTACCGCGCGTGCCGCGAGTGGCTCCCGATCCATTTCCACGTATCGAGCGGCTCCACGGGCGAGCCCACGCCCGTCGCCTACACCGCGTGGGACCTGGAGCGGATCATCCCGGAACTGGCCGCCTCCACGGTCGTGCGCACGGACCCTCCGCAGGTCTATGACCGCTGGGACCACCGCCTCATGAACCTCTTCCCGGGCGCGCCGCACCTCGCCTTCTTCCAGAGCGTCTTCACGAAGCTCGCGATCTCGGGGTCGTCCTTCGAGACCTTCGGCGGGAAGGTCATCCCCACGGACCGGCAGATCGAGATCTTCTCCCGCGGCCGCTTCAACTCGATCGGCGCGGTGCCGAGCTACGCGGCCCACTGGATGCGCCGCGCCGTGGATCTCGTCGAGGCGGGGAAGATCCGCCCGTTCGGCGAGGCCTTCGAGGGGATGATCCTGGGCGCGGAGGCGCTATCCGATCCGATGCGGCGCCATCTCCACGAACTCGCGAAACGGCTCGGCGCCCACCCGCGCTTCACGATCCTCCAGACGTACGGCTCGACCGAGACGAAGTGGGCGGGGACGGAGTGCTGCGAGGAGTCGGGGATCCACCTCAACCCGCGATACTACTTCTGGGAGCTCCTCCATCCGGAGACGAAGGAGCCCGTCGCGCCCGGCGAGCCGGGCGTCCTCGTCTTCACGCACGTCGGCTGGCGCGGCACCGTCTTCGTCCGCTACTGGACCGGCGACCTCGTGAAGGGCGGGATGCTCCACGAGCGCTGCCCGCGCTGCGGCTGCACCTTCGTCACGATCCGCGGCCCGATCGCGCGTGCGGACAAGGACTTCACGAAGATCCGCGGGACGCTCGTGCCTCTTCAGGAACTCGTGACGGCGATCCGCGACACGGCGGGCGTGCGCAACTGCCAGGTCGTCCTCGACCGGCCGCAGGAGTTCGGCCGCGACCGGATGGTCGTCCGGCTCCTTCCCGAGCGCGGCGCGGACGGCGCGGCCGTCGCGGAGGCGGTGCGCTCGCGCGTGCGGTCGGTGAACGAGGTCACGCCCGACGAGGTGCGGATCGAGACGGACGAGGCCGCCTTCGAGTCGCAGCTCTTCGCGCGGACGGGGATCAAGGCCGAATACGTCGTGGACCGGAGGGACGCATGATCCTGGCCCTTCTCGCGCAGGCGCTCTTGGAGGAGGGGTTCGACGGCGCGAAGGCGCTCCAACGATGGTCCCTGGAGGAGGGGGCCCGCACCGGCCGCGAGCCCGCGAGCACGGCGAGGATCGAGGACGGGGCCCTCGTCCTGGAGGCGGACCGCTCCACGCGGGTCTGGCTGTCGGTCGAACGTGAGGTGGCGCTCGAAGGCGCGCGGTGGATCCGCGTCTCGGCGCGCGCGCGCGCCGAGAACGTCGATCCCGCGGAAGCGCGCTTCGCGAACTGCAACCTCTACGCGCGCTTCCCGAAGGGGCCGGTCGCGACGACGCGGATCCTGACGGGGACGACGGAATGGGCGACGTATGCGCGGAGGATCGAGGTGCCAGAGGGGGCGCGCACCGTGGTCGTCGGCTGCTTCCTCTCCATGCCCGGCCGCGCGCGCTTCGACGACGTGCGCGTCGATGCGGTCAATCCGCCGAAGTGGAACGAGGGGAAGGCGGGGCGATACGTCTTCCGATGGTTCCCCGGCGACGACGTGCCGGAGAAGGCGCGCCGCTACAACGAGGAGTCGTATCGGATCGTGCGCGAGTTCCTCGGCGTGGAGGGGCCGAAGGAGGTGTTCTACTTCAAGTATCCCGACCTCGACGTGAAGGAGGAATACACGAGTCACCGCGGCAACGCCTTCGCGACGGGGAACGAGATCCACACGATCTGGGCGACGGACCGGCACGAGATCGTGCACGTCCTGGCGCGCGAGTGGGGCGACCCGCCGCCGCTCCTCGGCGAGGGGCTGGCCGTCTTCCTCTCCGGCAACTGGCAGGGGAAGCCCGTGGAGCGCGCGGCCGCGGAGATCCTGTCGGCGGGGAAGTGGATCGCGCTCGCCGACCTTCTGGACGCGCGCGAGTTCCGCCGCCGCGACGATCTCGTGACGTACGCGATCGCGGGGGCGTTCGTGAAGTGGATCACGGAGACGCTCGGCAGGGAGAAGCTGAAGGCGCTCTATGGGGCGGTCAAGCCGGGCAGCGGCCTGCGGGAGTTCGAGCGGGCGCTGGGGATGACGCTGCAGGAGGCGGACGCGAAGGTACGGACGGGGATCGAGGGAAAGTGAGGCGATCATTCCCCCGCCGCGATGACCTCCTCGATCTTCTGCGGCTCGAGGATCACCCGCGCCTCGCGCTCGCGCGCCCCCGTGGCGACGACCCGCACCGTGCCGCTCGACCCCGTGTTCCAGAAGGCGCGATCGTAGGAGACGTCGACCAGGCCCGCGGTCCCACTCCTCGTGGCCCACCGGACCGCGTGCGGCGGGACCCGCAGGTAGTAGTCCTGCCCGCGCTCGACCACCGTCCGGCTCGGATGGCCGTAGCGGTTGTCGCGCCCCGCGCTCGCGACGGCGAACTCCGGCTTCAGCCGGTCCATCCACGCGGGCTGCGTCGACGTGGCGTAGCTCCCGTGGTGGCCCAGTTTCAGCAGCTCGACGTCCAGCCACTCCGGCGCGTCGCGGAGGCGCTCGAGGATGTGGCTCTCGGTTTCCTTCGTCGCGTCGCCGGCGAGGATCGCGTCGAACCTGCGGTAGCTGATCTTGAGGACCATCGAGCGCGAGTTCGTGACAAAGTTCGAGCGCTTCGAGCCGCCGCGGAAGTCGGCCGCGAGGACGGTGAAACGCGTCTCGCCGGTCCCGAAGAGCTTCGACGGCGAGGCCGGACCGCCTTCGTCGTCGGGGCCCACGCACGTGATCGCCTTCCGATGCCGCTCCAGCCACCGGTTGAAACCTGCGGCCCGGTACTCCCGGATCGCTTCATCGACCCCGTCCTCCGGACCGGGCAGCAGGATCCTCTCCACCGACACGCCTTCGAGGACGCGTTCGGCGAGGTTGTAGTGGTCCTGGTCCGGATGCGTGACGGCGAGAACGTGGATGGTCGGCGCGTTCGGGTCGAGGTGTCTCTTCAACTCCGCCGCGATCGCCTTCGGATCCGGGCGCGGGCTGGAATTCGAGCCGCAGTCGATCAGGACGCGACGGCCATCGGGACACTTGACGAGCGCGCAATCCCCCTGACCCACGTCGAAGAAGACGATCTCGATCGCCTCGTCGCCCGCGCACGGCGCGGCACCGTCCGCGCGGAGAGTCCAGAGCAGGAGAATCGCCAGGACAAGGCGTCCGCGCATGAGATCCTCCCCGTTGCCGCCCCCGGATCAAGCAACGAGCGGGCGGCGCGCGAACGTACGCCTATCGGCCGGTCGCGAAACCGAACGCGACCTCCAGGAAGTTCCTGAGGATCCGCGCCGTCAGGCCCCAGACGACGCGCCCGGGTCCCAGGTCGAAGGAGAGGGCCCGATACCGCCCTTTGACCGCGTCGACGTCTCCGGTCTCCACAGCGATGCGCATCAGCGCCTCCAGGGGAGTGCCGTCGGGCAGACGGGAGACGTCCCGCCACTCCGATCGGAACCGGGCCGGGTCCAGGAGCTCGCGGAGCGGGACCTCGAACACCTCGCGCACCTCGGACTCCTGGGCGCGGCACCGTTCGGGCGGATCTGTGCAGAGTCCGACGACCGGAGTGACGGCGTACCGGCTCACGCTGACGGCGTCGTCCAGCCGTCCCGCGATTTCCACGCGCGCGGGATCGAGCCCGATCTCTTCGAGGGCCTCGCGCAGCGCGGCGCGCGGCGCGTCCTCTCCTTCTTCGCAGCGCCCTCCCGGAAACGAGATCTCCCCCTTGTGATGCTCCACGTTCTCGGATCGGAGCGTGAAGACGACGGTCGCGTCCGCCCCGCGCCGCAGAACGGGGATGAGGACGGCCGCGCGCGTCAGCTCCGGGAACTCCAGGGCGCGCGGGACGCGTCCCGCAAGCGCGGCGCGGATCGCGTCGAATTCCCTCATCGCGGTTCTCCTGGCGGATAGAGCCAGCGGTAGAAGAGGCGCGTGATCCTCGGCATCGCGAAGTACGTGAGGATCGCCGAGAGGAGGACCGAGACGAGCAGGATCGCGGCGGGCCGCGGAAGGCGATGGAAGACGGGATCCAGCCCGTAGAGGATCGCGAGGATGAGGGGATACGCCGCCAGGACGCTCAGGAGCATCATCTTGTGTTTCGGCGCCGGCGAAGGGGCGGCGCGATCCGGCAGCGTAAACCAGTGTTCGAGACCGGTGAGGATCTCGATGCGCCCCGGCTCCTCCGCCAGCTCTTCGCTCCGGCGGATCCACTCGGCGCGGACGTCGGAGGCGAGCCACGCCTGAAGATGGGCCTCGTCGTCGAAGATGAGCACGATGAGGTACTCCGGCCTCTGCCGCTCCGCCGGCCGGAAGATGCGGACGCCGAGATGGCCGGGGAACTTCGCCGCCTCGCGCGTGATGCCGCGCATCCACTCCTCGTAGTCCTCCTCGCGGCCCGGCCTGACGCGGCGGAGGATGACGGCGGTGGCGGGGGTCGGTCGCTGCGGTTCGGTCATGGCGTGCGGCATCATACCACCCGCGAGGGGGGACAGGGTCGGGTCATTGCGCGGCCTTCCAGGGCCCCGCCGGTGCGGCGGCTTCCCTCCCGCTTGACTCGGGGAGGGAGGCATGGTAATTTTAACGAACGTTTGAAAGAGTAGTCCCACCCCCCCCGAGACCGAAGAGCGACGATCCGGCTGCCTTTGGCGGCGAACTCAGCAGGAGCGACCGCAAGCAGGCGGAGATCCT
>JACPRC010000143.1 GCA_016190175.1 Planctomycetota bacterium | reverse complement strand
GGCGGCGTAGCCCGCATGAATAAGGCAGGCTAGAGAACGGGGACAGGTCGGAGGACTTGTCCTGAGCGAGCCCGCCGGAGGCGGGCGAGTCGAAGGACTTGTCCTGAGCGAGGCCGGGGACGGCCGAGTCGAAGGAGGGGGGCACGATGGAACTGCTCAGGCGCATCGCCGGCTACGTCCGGACGATGTTCGGCAACATGACCGCGCCGCAGAAGGTCGCGGTCCTCACGCTCCTGACGCTCGTGGCAGGCGCGGTCGTCTGGGGCGCCACGTCGGTCTCCGCGGACGGATGGGTCCGCGTCGCGGGGACGGAGCTGTCGCGCGAGGAGCGCAACCAGGTCCTTACGAAGCTCACGGAGAAGAACGTCCGCTACCAGCTCAAGAACGAGGAGATCTACGTCCCGAAGGAGATCGCGGACCAGACCGTGATCGAGCTGCATGGCGAGGGCATCCTCTCCGACGCGACGCTCTGGAAGTTCCTCGACGAGTCGAACATCACGGCCTCGAAGTGGCAGCAGGAGCGGCGCTTCCAGGTCGCGATCCAGCGCAAGCTCGAGCGGATGATCTCGAGCATCCAGACCGTGCAGCGCGCCGGCGTCCAGCTCACCCGGGGCAGCGAGGCGGCAGCCCTCGGCTTCCGCGGGGACGAGCCGACGGCCGCGGTGACGATCGAGCTGAAGCCCGGCAAGGAGCTGACGCGCGCCAACGTCGTCGCGATCGCGCGGCTCGTGGCGAACGGGATGACCGGCCTCAAGCCCCACAACGTCCTCATCATGGACACGCTGGGGAATCCGTATCGCCTTCCGCAGGCGGACACCGCGGCGGAGCTGGCCGAGAACCGGCTCGACCTGGAGCGCCTGTACGCGGAGTGGCTCAAGAGCCAGATCCTCGCGATCCACCCGCACGCGATGGTCGGCCTCCGGCCGCTCCTTTCCGCCAAGACCATGAGCGAGCGATCGGAGACGGCGGACAAGCCGGTGACGGTGAAGAAGGAGAGCATCTCCGAGAATGAGACGTCCGGAACAAAGACGGGCCAACTCGCAAAGAAAGGGGAGGGGGCGGAGAACGCGGGCGATGGAACGACGCCCACCTCCCGGGACGCCAGCGAGAGCCGTTCGGAGAGCTTCGTCCCGAAGAAGCTGATCGAGATCCATACGCCATGGGGCGTGCTCGAGGACCTCACCGTCTCCGTCGTCCTTCCCGTCCCCGTGGCCGAGGGGGAGAACACGGGCGAGGTGATCCGCAAGGAGCAGGCGAACGCGGACGCGTACAAGCAGTCGATCATGGCGGCGGTGGGGCTGAAGAACCCGGCGGCGCTGAACGTGATGTTCATCCCCACGCGCAAGCCCGCGGGGCTCCCCACGCTCAGCTTCAAGGAAAAGATGGGCGACTTCCTTGAAAAATGGGGCGGCAGCCTGATCCTCTTCCTTCTCGCCCTCATCGCGCTTATAATCGTCTACAGGCTCCTCAAGGCCGCCCTGCCCAAGGGCGTCGTGGAGGACATCGAGGCCCTCCGGCGCAAGCTGGGCGAGGAGGTCTCGATCGGGCCCGCGCCCGAGATCGCGCTGGCCGAGGAGGAGATCGGCCGGATGAAGCTGACGATCCGCGAGATGGTGACGAAGAGCCCGCGCGGCGTCGCGGCGATCGTGAAGCGGTGGATCACCGGGAAGTGAGGAGACGGAGATGGCCGCGCCCGACCGGCCCCTGTTGCCGCCGACCGCCGACGCCGCGGGGTTGCGCAAGGCGGCGCTCTTCCTCGTCTCCATCGACACGGACACCGCCGCGCGCGTGCTCACCCAGCTCGAGCGCGAGGACCAGGAACTGATCGCCCGGGAGATCGCGCGGCTCGGCGAGGAGCGCCCCACGAAGGACGAGCGCGACAAGATCTTCCAGGAGTTCAAGAACGTCTACCTCGCGCAGCAGTTCGTCGAGCAGGGCGGGATCGGCTACGCGCGCCAGCTCCTGGAGAAGTTCCTCCCGACCGACGAGGTGCGCAAGATCATCGACTCCATCGAGTCGTCGATGAAGTCGACGCCGTTCGGTTTCCTCCAGCGCACCGACGCGCGGAACCTCATCACCTTCATCCAGGACGAGCACCCGCAGACGATCGCCCTCATCATCGCCTACCTCACGTCGCTCCAGGGCGCCGAGGTCCTCGAGGCGCTCCCGCTCAAGAAGCAGCAGGAGGTGATCAAACGCCTGGCGACGATGGAGCACACGAACCCCGAGATCGTGCACCAGGTGGAGAAGGCGCTCGAGACGCGCCTCTCGACCTTCGTCACCGCGGAGCTGCGCAAGACGGGCGGCGTGGGGGCGGCCGCGGAGGTCCTCAACCTCGTCCAGCGCTCCACGGAGCGCAACATCCTCGAGGGACTGGAGGAGGAGGACCCCGAGATGGTCGAGCAGATCCGCCGCCTCATGTTCACCTTCGACGACATCCTGCGCGTGAACGACCGCGGCGTGCAGAACCTCCTCAAGAACATCGACACGAGCCAGCTCGCGATGGCCCTCAAGACCGCATCGCCCGAGCTGAAGGAGAAGTTCCTCAAGAACATGTCCCAGCGCGCCGCGGACCTCATCAAGGAGGAGATGGAGTTCATGGGGCCCGTGCGCCTCTCGGACGTCGAGGCCGCGCAGCAGGCGATCGTGGACGTCGTCCGCCGGCTCGAGGAGCAGGGCGAGCTCATCATCGAGGGTCGCGGCGGCGCCGAGGAGATCGTGGTGTAGGATGGGCGGCCAGCCGTTCCACCTCCAGTCCTTCGAGGACGAGGCCCGCTCGATCGTCGACGCGGCCCGCTCCCGCGCGCGGGAGCTCCTCGCTGCGGCGCTGGCCGAGTCGAAACGGATCCGCGACGAGGCGCACCGGGAGGGCGTCGCGGCGGGCGAGGCCGAGGGCCGCACCCGCGCCGAGGAGGCCGAGCGCGCCCGCATCCGGGAGGCCAACGCCGGCATCACGGCCCTTCTCGAGGGGATCGCCCGCGGCATCGAGCAGAGACGCAGGGAGCTCCTCGCCAACGCGGAGCGCGACCTCGTCGGCCTCGCCGTCGCGATCGCGGAGAAGATCGTCCGCGCCGAGGTCGACTCGGGCAAGGCGGTCGCCGCGGCGAACGTGGCCCACGCCTGCCGGCTCCTCGTCGGCCGCAACGAGATGGAGGTCCGGCTCAATCCGGAGGACCTGGAGATGGTCGAGGCCGTGCTCCCCGAGATCCGCGCCCGTTTCGGGGGCGCGGCCCGCATCGAGACGCGGCCCGACCCCGCCGTCGAGCGCGGCGGGTGCATCGTGCAGACGGCGCAGGGCGGAGTCGACGCGGAGCTCCGGACCCAGCTCGAGGAGATCTCGCGCGCGTTGATGGGGTGAACGGCGATGGCCCTGTTCGACAAGTACCACGCGATCCTGGGAGAGACCGAGCCCGCGCGCCGCACGGGCCAGGTCCGCCAGGTCGTCGGCCTCGTCGCCGAATGCGAGGGGCTCTCCATCCCCGTGGGGGCGCTCTGCGAGATCGGCTCCTCCGCCGGCCGCGTCCGCTGCGAGGCCGTCGGTTTCCGCGAGGACGTCTCCCTCCTCATGCCGTTGAGCGAGATGGAGGGCGTCCGCCACGGAGATCCCGTCGTGTGCCTCGCGACGACCCAGCGCGTCCCCGTCGGCCGCGCCCTCCTGGGACGGATCATCGACTCCGAGGGCCGGCCGGTGGACGGCGGACCGCCCGCCGTTCCGGACGCCGCCGCGCCGCTCTTCGCGCGCCCGCCGCGGCCGCTGGAGCGCGACCTCATCCGCGAGCCCCTCTCGACCGGCGTCCGCGCCATCGACGCCCTCCTCACCTGCGGCAAGGGACAGCGCCTCGGCCTCTTCTCCGGCAGCGGGGTCGGCAAGAGCACCCTCCTGGGAATGATGGCCCGTTACACCTCCGCGGACGTCACGGTCGTCGGCCTCGTCGGCGAGCGCGGCCGCGAGGTGAGGTCGTTCGTGGAAAAGGACCTCGGGCCCGACGGACTCCGGCGCAGCGTCGTCGTCGTCGAGACCTCGGACCGGCCCGCGCTCCTGCGCGTCAAGGCCGCCTTCGCCGCGACCGCCGTCGCCGAGTTCTTCCGCGACCAGGGGAACGACGTCCTCCTCCTCATGGACTCCGTGACGCGCGCCTGCAACGCGCAGCGCGAGATCGGCCTCTCCGCAGGCGAGCCGCCGGCGACCAAGGGGTACCCGCCGTCGGTCTTCGCCCTCCTCCCGCGCCTCATGGAGCGCGCGGGACGCGCCGCCCGCGGCTCGATCACCGGGCTCTACACCGTCCTGGTCGAAGGGGACGACATGAACGAGCCGATCTCCGACACTTCGCGCTCGATCCTCGACGGCCACGTGTGGCTCGCCCGCTCCCTCGCGATCCGCGGCCACTATCCCGCGGTGGACCCGCTGACGAGCATCTCGCGGCTCATGGTGGACGTGGCGGACGCGGAGCACCTCGCCGCGGCGACGCGGGTGCGCTCGGCGCTGGCGACGCACAAGGACGCGGAGGACCTCATCAACGTCGGCGCGTACGTCAAGGGCTCGAACCCCGAGATCGACGCCGCGGTCCGCGCGATGCCGGCGATCAACGCGTTCCTCCGGCAGGCGGTGACCGACGGCGCCGGCTTCGAACAGGTGAAGCAGGGACTGCTCGCCGTCGCGAAGGAGATCCATGCCTGAGTCGCCCGTAAATAGTCCATTCCTTGAGGGCGACTCACCCTCCGAAGCCGGCCCCAAACGAATGGCGAAGGAGGGTGACGGAAGCTCATGCTCTGTAGAACGTTACGGCGTCATCCTCCCTCGCTCGCT
>JACPRC010000138.1 GCA_016190175.1 Planctomycetota bacterium | reverse complement strand
GGAGACGCTTGTGGAGAGCGAGCTCTTCGGCCACGAGAAGGGCGCGTTCACCGGGGCGACGCGCACGCGGCGCGGCAAGTTCGAGGCCGCCTCGGGCGGCACGCTCTTCCTCGACGAGATCGGCGAGATCTCGGCGAACCTCCAGGCGAAGCTCTTGCGCGTCATCCAGGAGCGGACCTTCTTCCGCGTCGGCGGCAACGAGCCCGTACGCGTGGACGTGCGGATCGTCGCGGCGACGAACCGCGACCTGGCGCGCGAGGTCAAGGAGGGGCGGTTCCGCGAGGACCTGTTCTACCGCCTGAGCGTCGTCGCGATCCGCATCCCGCCGCTGCGGGAGCGGCCGGGCGACCTGCCCGTCCTGTGCGCGCACTTCCTCGAGCGCGTCCGGCAGAGGACGAAGAAGCGCCTCCTCGAAATCGAGCCGGAGGCGATGGAGGCGATCCGGCGCTACGCCTGGCCCGGCAACGTGCGCGAACTCGAAAACGTGATCGAACGGGCCGCCATCCTCACGGACGGGGAGAAGATCGGACCCGCCGTCCTGCCGCCGGAGATCCGGGGCGCCGAGCCGGCGGAGGACGGATGGCCGATCCGGATCGAGGAGGCGGAGAAGCTCTGTCTCCGGCGCGCCCTCGCGCGAACGGGCGGCAAGAAGGGCGAGGCGGCAAAGCTCCTCGGAATCTCCTGGCCGACGCTCAACAAGAAGCTGAAAGACTACGGGATCGAGAATTGAAAGTTCCTTTCAGCCGGTCCGGTCCGTCTCTTGACCCTCAAGGGGTTACGCGCGGTACGCCGCTTGCTATTTGATTCCTCTATATATATGCACCTCAAGTGCCCCCACTGCGGCCTGGAGTTCGATCTGCCCGGGAAGGACTGGCAGGACAAGGTCGCCTGCCCGAAGTGCCGGCAGGACATCGTGTTGCCCAATGCGGAGACGGTGAAGTACAAGGACACGGACATTCCGCAGCTTTCCCCCCGCGAGGCGCGGCCGTCCACGCTGCGGGAGGACGAGGTGCTGCCCGCGGGGACGCTCGTGGGTCCCTACAAGATCGAGGGCTTCGTCGGGCGGGGCGGGATGGGCGCGGTCTATCGCGCGAAACACACGATGCTGGGACGCGCGGTCGCGCTGAAGGTCCTGCCGCCGAAGCTCGCGCAGGACCCCGAATTCGTGCAGCGGTTCCGCCGCGAGGCGCAGACGCTGGCGACCCTCTCGCATCCGAACATCGTGACCGTGCACGACATGGGCGTGCAGGGCGAGATCTACTTCTTCGCGATGGAGTTCGTCGAGGGGGTCAGCCTCCGCGATCTCCTCAAAGGCGGGATGCTGCCGCCGGACGCGGCGCTCAAGATGGTGCCGGTCCTCTGCGAGGCGCTCGACTACGCGCACGCGGCCGGGGTGGTGCACCGCGACATCAAGCCGGAGAACATCCTCGTGGACCGGCGCGGGCTGCCGAAGATCGCGGACTTCGGGCTCGCAAAGATCGTCGTCGGCGAGCCCGCGGCGCTTACGCAGACGAACGTCGTCATGGGCACCGCGGACTACATGGCTCCGGAACAGCGATCCAGCACGAAGCAGGTCGATCATCGCGCCGACATCTACTCGCTCGGCGTGATGCTCTATGAGATGCTGACGGGCGAACTGCCCGTGGGGCGCTTCGACCTGCCGTCGCGGCGGCTCCAGATCGACGTGCGGATGGACGACGTGGTGCTGCGCGCGCTGGAGCACAATCCCGACCGCCGCTACCAGCGGGCGAGCGAGCTCGCGACGGACATGAACCAGATCCTCGTGCCGGTGGGCGGCCGCTTCGACATCGGGACGTGCCTCTCGCACGCGCTGACCGTCTGGAAGAACAACTGGTTCATGCTCGCGGTGGCCGCGCTCATTTCCTCCATGCTCTCCTTCATGACACTGATGATCCTGGCCGGGCCCATGACCGGCGGTCTCTCGGTCCTCTACCTCGACGCGCTCCAGAGACCGGGTCAGAAGATCCGGATGGACCTGCTCTTCGCGGGCTTCCGGAGATTCGGGTCGCTGGTGGGGCTCTTCTTCCTTCAGTTGGCGATCCTGATCCCGGCCTTCGTGCTCCTCATCGTGCCGGGGATCTACCTGTCGATCCGGTACATGTACGCCTACTACCTCGTCGTCGATCGCGGCCTGGGACCGGTCGCGGCGCTCAAGGGGAGCTGGCGGATGACCGCGAGCCCGCTCCTGGGGCGCCACTTCGGCCTCCAGCTCATGCAGATCCTCTTCGACAACGGCCCGACCGTGATCCCGTACGCCGGCTTCGTCATCGCGTTCTTCGTCGGCGCGATCGGGCGGTTGATGGTCGTGCACGCCTACACCGTCGTCCGGTCGGAGCGCGCGAAGGAGATCGAGCCGCTGGGCGGCGTCCCCGTGCGGCGGGCCATGCTCGAGGGATGAAATGAAGATCCTCTGCTCCGCGTGCAAGCTGGAGTTCGATCTGCCGGGGGACGACTGGAAGGACGCGGTCGTCTGCCCGAAGTGCCGGGCCGAGATCCGGCTCCAGTCGGCGGAGACGGTCCGCTATTCTCCGACGGACGTGCCGCGTCTCTCGCCGCCCGGCGGCGCGCCGCGGCCGACGGCGCTCGGGGAGGACGAGGTGCTCCCGGCGGGCGCGCTGGTCGGCCAGTACGAGATCGCCGGGTTCGTCGGACGCGGCGGCATGGGGGCCGTCTACCGCGCGCGCCACGCGATGCTCCAGCGCACGGTCGCCCTGAAGGTGCTCCCGCCCAAATTCGCCCGGGACGCCGAGTTCGTGCAGCGGTTCCGCCGCGAGGCGCAGGCGCTGGCGAACCTCGCGCACCCGAACATCGTCGCGGTGCACGACATGGGCGTGCAGGGCGAGATCTACTTCTTCGCGATGGAGTTCGTGGACGGCGTGAGCCTCCGCGACGTCCTCGCGCAGAAGAAGCTGAGCCCCGAGGACGCCCTCAAGATCGTGCCGCAGCTCTGCGAGGCGCTGGAGTACGCCCACTCGCAGGGGATCATCCATCGCGACATCAAGCCGGAGAACATCCTCGTGGATCGCGCGGGCCGGCCCAAGATCGCGGACTTCGGGCTCGCGAAGATCGTGAAGGGCGAGACGGCGTCCGCGCCGCTCACGCGGACGAACATGGTGATGGGCACGGCCGAGTACATGGCCCCGGAACAGCGGGACAACCTGAAGCAGGTCGATCACCGCGCGGACATCTACTCGCTCGGCGTCGTGCTCTACGAGATGCTGACGGGTCAGTTGCCGGTGGGGCGCTTCGATCCGCCGTCGAAGCGGGTCCGGATCGACGTGCGCATCGACGACGTCGTGCTCAAGGCGCTCGACCAGGACCCCGGGCGGAGGTACCAGCGGGCGAGCCATATGGGGACGGACGTGTCGATGGTGGGGGCGGCCGCCCCGGCGCGCGCGGCGGGAGAGTGCCGGGCGGAGGTCCGCATCGAACTGCCCGGGGCGAAGAGGATCTGGTCGTCGCTGACCCCGAAGCAGCGAGAGAAGATCGGCGTGTACGTCATCGTCAACGCCGCGCTCTTCCTCTTCTTCGGTCTCGTGGCCGGGAACCTGACGGCGCCGCTCATCATCGCGATCTTCTGGGGGATGGGACTGGCGCTCCAATTCTGGAAGGTGCGGGTCCGGGGACCGCAACCGGAAGCCGGTCCGGCTCCCGCCGCTCCGCCGCCCCCGCCGCGCCGCACGAGCGCGGCCGCGGTGCTCGGATTCCTCGCGTCGCTGCCGGCCTTCGGGCTCTTCGTGGCGACGGCGATCCTGACGATCCTGGAGCGGGGCGGTTCCGCCCTGGAGATCCGCGCTAACGAGATCACCGACCTCCGCATCGCGCTCGCGACGCTGGCCTTCCTCTGCGTGGGGGTCGGGGCCGTCGCGTTCTTCCTCTGTGCCGCGGCGTCGTCGCACGTGGCGCGCTCGGAGGGAGCGATGAAGGGCCGCGCCTGGGCGAGCGCAGGGATGCTCCTCTCGATCGCGCCGGTCGTGCTCGCCACCGGGTTCGTCCTTCCGAGGCTGGCCCGCCTGCACGGCGAGACGCGCGCCGTGCGCGCCGTCGCCGAGGAGTTCGCGACGAAGGCGCGCGAGGGCGATTGGAAGGCGGCGCACGCCTTGCTGGACGACGAGGGCGGCAAGTCCGTGAGCCCGGAGCGGCTCCGGGAGGCCTTCGAGAAGGCGGGGCCGATCTCGGACCTGCGGTACCTGCGCGTGAGCCGCGCCGTCGTGTCGCCGCGGTACGACCGTGCCGAGATCCGGTTCGACCAGGGAGAGGCCCATCGACTGACGGCCGTGCGCTCGCGCGACGGCTGGCGGATCGCGTGGACGCCGGACGCGGGGAGGCCGGAATGATCGACGAATCGCGGGCGGAGCGCACGAGCGCGCTGGCGGTCCTGAGCCTGCTCGCGGGGCTCGGCGCCGCTGCGGCGGCCCTGGGGGCCTACACGACCTCGTGGGTCCTGAACCACTGGGACCTCTTCGCCGGGAGGCCGGTCTCCTTCGCCCGGCACGGGTCCGCCGCCGTGACGGTGACCGCCCTCTGCGCGGCCGTCCCGGCCTTCGCGGCGCTCCTTCTCGGCATCGCGGCGCGCGCGGCGGTGCGAGAGTCCGAGGGGCGCCTGCGCGGGATCTCGCTCTACCGGATGGGGATCCTCGTGGGGCTCCTCTCGTGCTTTGCCGCCGCGTGGATCGGCGTGCCGGCGGCGGAGTCGAAGACCGCGAAGGAGGACGACCGGAAGCGCGCGGTCGATCGGTTTCACGCCGCGGTCGTGCACCGCCTGCGCGGCGACCGCGACGCGTTCGCGGCGGACTTCGCCGGCTACGTCAAGGAGGATGCGGAGCTTTCCATGGGGCTGCGTCCGATGGAGGCGTTTCGCGTCGAGGACGTGATCGATCCGATGCAGGTGCGCGTGCTCGGCCTTGCCGAGGCGCAGACCGAGTTCGCGGGGCGGCTTCCGATCGACGAGGCCCGCCGCCGCGGCGCCGGACCGGACGATCTCGTGGTGGTCGCGCCGATCCGCGCGCCGAAGGGGACGAGCGCGGCCGAAGTCGCGGAGGCATTCTTCGCGGGCGGGCAGGATCGGTACGTCTGGTTCGTCCTCTCCCGGCGATGGAACGACTGGCGGATCGTGGAGCCGGGGCCGAAGAAACGGATCGATCTCCACGGCGGGAGCCCGCGATACGTCTGCCCGGTCCGGGGATGCTCGATCGAGACGCACTGGGCGTCCGAGTGCCGGACGCACGGGCGCACGACGCAGGCGCGGTGGTACGGATGCCTCGATTGCTGGGTGCGATCCCCGTCGCCGGGAGAGTGCGCGCGGTGCGGCAAGGCGCTCAAGCCCTACCTGCGCTGATTGCCGGACCGCTTGAGTTTTTCGCGCGCGCGGCGGAGGAACTCCGTTACGGCGGTGCGGAAGGGCCAGCCGGCCGGCGCCATCTGGAGAGCCTTCTCGTAGTCCGCGACGGCGCCTTTGAAATCGCCCTTCGCTTCCTTGGCCCTCCCGCGATTGACGTACGGCCTCGGCTCGTCTTTCTTCATCTCTATGGCGCGGTCGAGGTCGGAGATGGCACCCTCGATGTCGCCCTTTTCGAGCCTCGCGTTTCCCCGGCTGCTGTAGGCATCCGCGAGATCGGGGGCGATCTCGATGGCGCGCGAGTAATCGGCGATCGCTCCGTCGAAGTCCCGGGAGGCCGCCTTCGCGAGTCCGCGGTTCAAGTAGGCCAGCGCGAAGTTCGCCTTGAGTTCGATGGCGCGCGAGTAGTCCGCGATCGCGCCCGGAAGGTCTCCCGTCGCCTGCCTGGCGCTCGCGCGGTTGTTGTAGGCCTCCGGGGAATTCCCCTTCAACCGGATGAAGGCATCGAGGTCCGCGATGAGCGCCTTCCATTCGCGGTTCGCTTCCTCCTGGCGTCCGGACGCGGACAGGAGATCGACTCTGGTCCGTCTGGTCTGCGCACGTCCCAGGTAGGCGTTCGCGAAGTCCTTGTTGATCTCGAGGGCACGGTCGAAATCCGTGATGGCGGTGTCGCACTCGAGGGAGGCCTCCCGGAGCCGGCCCTTCGCGGCGAACGCCTGGCCCTTCATGCGCCGGGCGATCCCGCGGTTGCAGTGCGCGTATGCGTGGTCTCCCTTGATCTTGACGGCTCCGTCGAAATCGGCGATCGCCGCGTCGAAATCCCCGAGGGCGCACTTCGCGGTCCCGCGGTTGTTGTAGGCATCGGCGAAGCCTGCCTTGAGCTGGATGGCGCGGTCGAGGTCGGCGATGGCGCCTTTGAAATCGCCCTTCGACTTCCTCGAGGTTCCGCGATTGTAGTAGACGTGCGCGTTCGCGCCTCCGAGGACGACGGCGCGGTCGTATGCCGAAATGGCTCCGTCGAAGTCCCCTTTCGCGAACTTCGCGTTTCCCAGGTCGGTCCATGCTTCCGAATAACCCGGCGCCCACTCCACTGCCTTGCCCAGCCAAGAGATCTGGTCGGTACACGAGAAGTTCCCGATCCATCGCGCATACTCCTCGGCCCGGTACTCCTCCTCCATGCATCCTTGCAGAAGGCGGCATGCCTCGACATGACCCGGATGGCCGCCTTGTGCGAGTCGGACCGCCTCGGTGAGCCTTCGAATCACCTCATCCTCATGCGTCCATGCCACGCCCCACTTCTCCGCCTCCGCCTTCTCCTTGCCCCTCTCCCATCCCCGTTCGAACGCCGCTTCGGCATCTTTGAGCGCCGGAGTGACTTGCGCGTGTCTCTCCTCGGCCGTCCTGGCGTCGAGGACCTCCCTTTGCCACTCTTCCACCTTCACCATCCCCAGGAGCGACCACCCCGGCCGGAAGTCGGGCCGTTTCGCCAGCGCGACCCGGATGTCCGCCTCCGCTCCTTCCAGGTCTCCCAGATACAGCTTCCCCCGCGCCCGCACGTAGTATCCCTGTGGATCCTCCGGCCACTCCGCGATGTGGCCGTCCACCGCCGCCACCGCCTCCGCCAGCTCCCTCCTCGCCCGCTCCGGTGCCATCCGCAGCGCCCTCAGGTCCCTCTTCCGCTCCACGATCGTCGCCCACAGCGTCGACAGCTTCTTCAGCCCCGCCTCCCGCCTCCGGCTCCGCTCCGCCTCCGCCTCCCGCGCCCGGCCCTCCTTCACCAGCCGCGGCACGAAGTAGCCTATCAGCCCCGCTGCCGCCAGCACGCCCGCCGCGATCGCCCATGCTACCGCCTTGCGTCTCCCCAAGTACCTCCTCAGCCGGTACAGCGTCGTCGCCGGCCTTGCCAGGATCGGCTCGCCGCTCAGGTAGCGCCCGAGATCCATCGCGAACTCCCGCGCCGTCGCGTACCTCCGCCCCGGCTCCTTCTCCAGCGCCTTCAGGCAGATCGTCTCCAGGTCCCGGCTCACCGCCGCGTTCGCCATCTGCGGCGGCCGCGGCTCCGTCTCGTGGATCTTCCGCACCACCTCCGCCACCGTGGACCCCGTGAAGGGCGGCCCGCCCGCGATCGTGTGGTACAGCGTCGCCCCCAGCCCCCACACGTCCGTCCGCGCGTCCACCGGCTTCGCCCCCCCGCTCGCCTGCTCCGGGCTCATGTACGACGGCGTCCCCATCAGCGCCCCCGACGCCGAGAGCGTCTCGCCTCCCTGCAGCTTCGCCAGCCCGAAGTCGAGCACCATCGCCTTCTTCGCGGGGGTGACCACGATGTTGCCGGGCTTGAGGTCGCGGTGGAGCACGCCCTGCTCGTGGGCGAACTGGACCGCCTCCGCCGCCTGGCGGACGACCTCGACGCGCTCGCGCAGCGTGAGCGAGCGGCGCTCCACGGCGTCGAAGAGACTCTGTCCCTCGACCAGCTCCATGACGAAGTAGGGCCGTCCCTCCTCCTCGCCGACGTCGAAGACCTGGACGATGGCGGAGTGGTGGAGCTTCGCGAGGGCCTGGGCCTCGCGGCGGAAGCGTTCGAGGGTGGTAGGGGAGGGGACGGCCTGGAGGAGCTTCAACGCGACTTCGCGGCGCAGGCGCGGATCGGTCGCGGCGTAGACGACGCCCATGCCGCCGTGTCCGAGTTCGCGCAGGAGCTGATAGGGGCCGACGCGATCCTTGCGCAGGGAGATGCCGAGCCGGGCGGCGGCGGTATCGACGGTGAGGTCGCGTTCGAGGGAGATGCGCCGGAGGAGGTCGGCGACCTGTTCAACGGTGACGAGTCCGCTGCGGAGCGAGCGGGCGAGGAGCGTGCGGTCGGGGCGCGTGAGGTGCTCCGATGCGCGGCCGGCGAGGAGCTCGAGGATTTGGTCGGCGTCGAGGTAGCCCTTGCGGAGGAGGATCTCGTCGAGTCGGGCGGCGGCGCCGATGCGGTGCCGTTCCTCGACGCACTCGCGGAGCTGGGCGGGGGAGATGAGGCCGCGGTCGAGCGCGAGCGAGCCGAGGGAGTCGGAGTCGGACATTCCGAAGTAGAGTATAGCCGGTCATCGGCGGTCGATGACCGCAAGCACCTCCCGCGCCGCGCGGGTCGAGGCGCCCGGCTCGCCGAGCTTCTTCCGTACCGCGGCCAACTCTTCGCGCATTTGCGGGAGGCGGCCCTCGCGGAGGATCGAGAGCGTCTCGCGCGCCAGCAGCTCCGGCCTTGCTCTCGCCTGGTAGAGCTCGGGCATGACCTCCCTGCCGGCGACGATGTTCACCATCGCGTAGTTCTTCACGCGGAGGAAGGGTTTCACGGCGAGGACCATCAGCGGATGGAGGACGTAGGTGACGATCATGGGGGTCCCGAGAATCGCCGCCTCGATCGTGGCGGTGCCGCTCGCCGTGACGAGGAGGTCCGAGGCGGCCATGACTTCGGGCGTGCGGTTCCAGACGACGTCGAGGCCGGGCCGCATCGCGGGTTTCGGGTCGATCTTGGGCGCCACGCCGACGATGAAGCGGACGTGCGGCAGTTCCGCGCGGACGATTCTCGCCGTCTCGGCCATGCGCGGCATGAGGCGGCGGAACTGGCTCGGGCGGCTTCCCGGGAGGAGGCCGACGAGCGGCGCGTCGCCGACCCGCAGCTCGCTGCGGAGGCGGCGGTCGCGGTCGCGCGGAAGGTGGTCGAGGAGCGGATGGCCGACGAAGACCGCGTCGACGCCGTTCTTCCGGTACAGATCCTCTTCGAAGTCGAAGATGACGATCATCTTGCGCACGAGGCGCCGGATCTGCCGGATGCGTCCCGGTCTCCACGCCCACACCTGGGGGCTGATGTAGTAGATTACGGGGACGCCGAGGTCGCGCGCGCGCGC
>JACPRC010000141.1 GCA_016190175.1 Planctomycetota bacterium | reverse complement strand
GAACCCGCCGATCCCGGCGGCCCCGATCGCGCTCGTGAAGTGGTCGTACCCGGGCGCGACGTCCGTGACGAGCGGTCCGAGGGTGTAGAACGGCGCGTCGTGGCAGAGCCGGCGCTCCTCGGCGGCCTGGAACGGCACCTGGTCGAGCGGGATGTGGCCCGGCCCCTCGATCATCACCTGGACGTCGTGCCGCCACGCGCGCAGCGTGAGGTCCCCGAGCGTCCTGAGCTCCGCGAGCTGCGCGTCGTCCGACGCGTCGTGGAGGCAGCCCGGCCGCAGACCGTCGCCGAGCGAGAAGCTGACGTCGTGCTCCGCGAAGATCTCGCAGATCTCGTCGAAGTGGGCGTAGAGCGGGTTCTGCTCGCGGCGCTTCGCCATCCACTCGGCCATGAGCGAGCCCCCGCGGGAGACGATCTGCGTGATCCGGTCCTTCACCTTCGGCAGGTGCTCCAGGAGCACGCCGGCGTGGATGGTCATGTAGTCCACGCCCTGCCTCGCCTGCCTCTCGATGACGTCGAGCATCTCGCGCACGGAGAGGTCGGCGACGTTCTTGACGTCGCGGACCATCTGGTAGATCGGCACCGTGCCGACGGGCACGGGTGAGGCGCCGATGATCGCCTCGCGGATCTCGTCGATGTGTCCGCCGGTCGAGAGGTCCATGACGGTGTCGGCGCCGTAGTGGACCGCCGTGTGGAGCTTCCGCAGCTCGCCGTCGATATCCGACGTGACGGCGGAATTGCCGATGTTCGCGTTGATCTTGCAGGAGAACGCGATCCCGATCCCCGTGGGATCGAGTCCCTTCGCCAGATGGTTCACGTTCGCGGGGATGATCGCGCGCCCTTCCGCGATCTCGCGGCGGACCAGTTCCGCGTCGCACCCCTCGCGTTCCGCGACGCGTCGCATCTCGGGGGTGACTTCGCCCTCGCGGGCGCGGTGCATCTGGGTGCGGCTCATACGGCGATCACCTCCCGGATTTCGGGAATGGACAGCTTCAGCTCGTTCTCGATCCCCAACTGGAGAGTCATGGCGCTGGAGGGTCAGCCGACGCAGGCGCCCTGGAAGCGGACGAAGACGATGCCGTCCTCCTCGTTGACGTTCACCAGTTCGACGTTGCCCCCGTCGGCGGCGAGGTAGCTCCGCAGCCGGTCGAGGACCTCCTCGACGCGCCCGCGGGAGAGCGGCGAGGCCGGGGGATTCTCCATGACGCCTCCTACACGTTGAAGGAATGGCCGCAGCCGCAGGAGCCCTTCGCCATCGGGTTCTTGATCGAGAAGCCGGAGCCCATGAGCCCCTCCGAGAAGTCGAGGACCGATCCGCTCATGTAGAGGAGGCTCTTCGGATCGACGAAGACCTTCACGGTCTTCGCCGCGTCCTCGAAGACGCGGTCGCCGGGTTTCTCCGCGTCGAAGTCCATGAAGTAGGAGAACCCCGAGCAGCCGCCGCCCTGGATGCCGAGCCGGAGCCCGTATTCCGGCCCCTTCTTCTCCTGGGCGAGAAGCTCCTTGAGCTTCGCAGCCGCCTTGTCCGTGACCGTCAACTGCGCGCGAGGTCCCTCGGCTCCGCTCGGGCCAAGCGGAGCCGCCTCCGCCGCGCCGTGCGCCTGAGCATGTTCCGCCATGATGGCCTCCTTGGCGGTTCGTGCGTCATCTCACGAACCACGAATCACGAATCACTGCTCCTGTACAGCGGGGAGCGCTCCCGCAGCCCCTTCACCGCCTTCACCAGCAGGTCCAGCGTTATATCAATTTCCCGCTCGGTATTGAAGCGGCCGATGCCGAACCGGATCGCCGCGTGCGCGAGCGGCTCGGGGAGCCCGATCGCCCGGAGCACGTGGGAGGGCTCGATCTTCGCCGTCGTGCAGGCGGCCGCGCTCGATACCGCGACGCCGTCCAGCGCGTCGATCAGCCTCTCGCTTTCCACGCACTCGAAACTCACGTTCAGGTTCCCCGGGAGCCGCCGCCCGGCATGGCCGTTGAGGCGCACCCGATCGAGCCGGTCGAAGATCCCGCGCCGGAGCCGTTCCCGCAGCGAGAGCATCCGCTCCGCTTCCGCCGCCATCTCGACCCCGCTGATCCGCGCCGCCTCGCCGAAGCCGACCGCGAGCGGAACGGGAACCGTGCCGGATCGCAGCCCGCCCTCGTGGCCGCCGCCGTCGAGGATCGGGGTCAGCCGGACGCGCGGGTTTCGCCTCCGCACATAGAGAGCGCCGACGCCCTTGGGACCGTACATCTTGTGCGCGGAGACCGACAGGAGGTCGATCCCCGCGGCCTCCACGTCGACCGGGATCTTCCCGGCCGCCTGAGCGGCGTCCGCATGAAAGAGAACGCCCCGCTCCTTGCAGATCTTCCCGATCTCGGCGACCGGCTGGATCACGCCGATCTCGTTGTTCGCGATCATGACGCTGACGAGAACGGTGGAATCCGCGATCGCCGCCCGGACCGCAGCGGGATCGACGAGCCCTTCGCCGTCCACGGGGAGCAACGTCACGCGCGCCTCGCCGTCGCGCTCCAGCGCGCGGCACGCGTCGAGCACGGCGCGGTGCTCCGTGGCGACCGTGACGACGTGGTTCCCCCGGGCGCGATGGAACCGGACGACCCCCTTGATCGCCAGGTTGTCGGATTCCGTTGCGCCGCTGGTAAAGACGATCTCCTCGGGCTGCGCGCCGACGAGGGCCGCGACCCTCGCGCGCGCCTCCTCCACCGCGCGTTCCGCCTCGCGGCCGAACTCGTGGGTCCGGCTGGCGGCGTTGCCGTACTTGTGGGTGAAGAAGGGGAACATCGCCTCGGCGACGCGGGGGTCGACGGGCGTTGTGGCCTGGTTGTCGAGGTAAATCCTGCGCACGGAACGGCGGGTCCGGGAAACTACACTTCGATTCTCTCCGCGTGCGTGTAGACGTTCATCTCTTCGCCCGGGAGGATGCAGACCAGCGTGATCCCCCCTTCGCGGGCGGTTTCGACGGCGAAGCTCGTCGGGGCGGTATTGGAACAGACGACGGGGATGCGGGCGCGCACGGCCTTGAGAATCGCCTCGAACCCCGTGCGCCCCGTGCACACGAGGACGTAGTTCTCCAGAAGCGCGCGTCCCTGGAGGAGCATCGCCCCGATCGACTTGTCGATCGCGTTCAGCCGCTCCACGTCCTCGCGGAACATGTGAAGGGTCCCCTTGAGATCGAAGATCGCCGCCGCGTGCATCCCCCCGCCCGGATGGAGGTGCGTGCGCGCCTTGCGGAGCCTGATCGCGAGGTCGTACAGGGTTTCGATCCGAATCCGGACCGCGGGGGGCGGTTTCGGTTCGCTCCGGACCAGGTCCAGCGCCGCCCGGCTCGTGACGGTCGAATCGGAGGTGAGGAACAGGTTCCGTTCGAGGCGGGCCCGGTCGAACGCCATGCCGTCCTCGAACTGGATGTGAATCGTGTTGGAAACGCCGGGCTTGTGCCAGATGTTCTTGACGTCCTTCTCGCTGCGGATGAGTCCGCGCGTGTAGAGGAACCCGGCCGCGAGATCCTGGTCGTCGCCCGGCGTGCGCAGGAGGATCGCGATGGGCTCGTCGGCCACGCGGAGTTCCAGCGGCTCCTCGACGGCCAGCTCGTCCTGCACCACGACCGGCGGGGCGGGCGGCGTGATCGGGTGGGGCCGGACGATCTTGCGGGTTTCGTGACGCGCGACTTTTGCGGCGGCCATAAGGTCCCTCCCGAGAGCACCCGCATTGTAGCGGGGAAGCGGGAAAGATGAAACAGAGATCCGCGGCGCGGCGCGTGGGAGATCCCGAAATATCCCGCCGACTCAATCCGGGAACACCTTCCCCGGATTCAGGATCCCGTTCGGGTCGAACGCGCGCTTCAGGGTCCGCAGGAGCTCGATGTGGTGCGGCGGGTACGCGAGCGGCAGGTACTTCTTCTGCACGAACCCGACGCCGTGCTCGCCCGTGATCTGGCCGCCGAGCGCGAGGGTCCGCTCGAAGAGCTCGCGCACGGCGGGGTCGAGCCGGCGCTCCCACTCGTCGTCGGGCAGCTCCCCCTTCAGGAGATTCACGTGGATGTTCCCGTCGCCGATGTGCCCGTAGCCGATCGCGCGGATCCCGTGCCGGGCCGCGATCTCGCGGATCGACGCGACGAGTTCGGGCAGCCGCACCCGCGGAACGACCGTGTCCTCCTCGCGATACGCCGAGAGCGCCTTCACCGCCTCGCCGATGGAGCGGCGCATCGTCCAGAGGAACTCGCGCCGGCCGGGGTCGGTCGCGGGGTAGACGTCCGGCGCCCCGCACGCGACGCAGCACTCCGCGATCGTCTCGATCTCCGCGTCGAGCTGCTCCTCGCGGTTCCCGTCGACCTCGATGAGGAGGAGCGCCTCGGCGTCCGAGCACGGGAACTTCTCCCCCTTGCGTCGCTCGGCCGCCTGGACCGCGGCGCGTTCCATGTACTCGCACGCGCAGGGGACGATCCGCGCCCGGAAGATCCGCGTCACCGCCCTCGCCGCCGAGACCGGATCGGGGAACGGCGCCAGGAGCGTCTTCGCCAGCAGCGGTTTCGGGATGAGTTTGAGCGTCGCGCGCGTCACGACCCCGAGGGTCCCCTCGGAGCCGACGAGGAGCTGCGTCAGGTTGTAGCCGGTGACGTTCTTGAGGAGCTTGCCGCCCGTGCGGAGGATCTCGCCGGAGGGCAGCGCGGCGTCGAGCCCGTACACCCAGTCCTTCGTCACGCCGTACTTGAGGGCCCGCGGGCCGCCCGATCCGTGCGCGACGTTCCCGCCGATCGTGCACGAGCCGCGGCTCGCCGGGTCCGGGGGGTAGAAGAGCCCGACCTTCTCCACCTCCTCCTGGAGGACCTGCGTGATGACGGCGGGTTCCACGACCGCGAACAGGTTCTCCGCGTCGATCTCGAGGATCCGGTTCATCCGCTCCAGGGAGAGCGCGATCCCGCCGAAGACGGGGAGCGCGCCGCCGGAGAGGCTCGTGCGTGCCCCCTGAGGCGTTACCGGGACGAGGCGCGCGTCCGCCAGGCGCAGGACCGCCGCGACCTCCGCCGCCGAGCGGGGTTTCACGACCGCTTCCGGGGGGAAGACGAAGTCCTCGGTCTCGTCGTGGGAGTAGGGTTCGATGTCGTCGTCGGGCGTCAGGACGTTCGCGGGACCGACGATGTCGCGGAGGCGCAGGAGGTCGTCCGTCGTGACGCGGGAGAACATGGCTTCCCTCATGGATGATCGCAGACGGTGAACGCAAGCGCGGGCACCTCGTCGCCGTCCTCGTCGATCACCTGCGCGGCGATGCGGCGCCCCTCGATGCGGCATCCCACGAAATGGTAGAAGGACTTCCACAGGTCTCCGGGTCGGCCCTTCGAGGGGTCGGGCTCGAAGAGGCTGGCGCCGCCGCCCGCCGTCACCACGTACCGGACGCCGTCGCGCGCCGTCGTGTAGAAGCCGTGGTCGTGGCCGGTCCACGCCGCGCAGAAGCGGTGCTTCACGAGGACCCAGTGGATCCGCCCGCGGATCTCCTCCGCGCCCGGCTGCCGGTCCGGGTCGATCGTGAACGGCGGATGATGGAAGACGGCCATCCTGTGGAGGGACTTCGACGCCGCGGCGCGGTCCTCGAGCCACGCAAGCTGCTCCGCGTCCCCGAACCGCTTCGTCGAATCGAGCACGAAGACGTGGACGTCGCCGATCACGCGATCGTAGTACAGCTTCTCGAGCCCGAACTCCTTCGGGAAGAGCTTCCCGTCATGGTCGCCCATCGCGGGGAGGTACTCGGCGCGGGCGCGCAGGTCCTTCGTGATCTCGCGGAAGCGGACCCACTGGTCCTCCCGGTCGCCGTGGTCGACCAGGTCGCCGCTCACGAGGACGAACTTGGCCCCGCTGCGGACCATGGCGTCGCACAGGTTCGCGTGGACCTTGTGATAGTGGCGGCAGTCCCCGTAGGCGGCGAACGAATACGGCAGCGCCGGCACGGTCTTCGGACCGCACGCGACGAGCAGCGGCAGCCACGCGAGACGGGTCACTCGGGCCGGCATAGGCGGTTGCGGCGCAGGAGCGTGACGGAGACCTGGAGGAACGAGAGGAGCCGCCGCTCGATCGCGTCGAGGCCGCTTCCCCGGCCGTCCACGCGCCGGTGGAAGTCGTGGAGCACCCACCCGCCCTCCTCCACGCGCAGGACCAGGCTCCCCTGGACGCACACCGCGGCGCGATCGGGCCGCGGATCGAGGAGCGACCGGCCCAGGCCGGCGTACGCGGCGCTCCAGCCCGCCAGTTCCATGATCGTCGGGAGAACGTCGAGCTGACTGCCGATCCGCCGGTCGACGCCGGGCGAGAGCCCCGGCGCGATCACGAGCCCGGGGATGTGGTGCATCGACGGCGGGTCCGCGGGGTCGGCGCCGCCCCCCCCGGCGATGTGGTCCGACGCGACGAGGAAAACCGTGCGCTCGAACCAGGGCGCCTTCCGCGCCGCCTCCATGAACTCGCCGAAGGCCCCGTCCGCGTAGTGCAGGCCGTTCCTGTACGCGTTGTCCCGCGTGTCGCGGGGCCACTTCTCCCAGCGCGCGTCGGGGCACTGAAAGGGCGGGTGCGTGCTGCCCGTATAAAGATAACCCAGGAACGGTTCCGGCGTCGAGGCGAAGCGGCGGATCGCTTCGCGGTACATCTCGTGGTCCCACGCGGCGCCGCCCACCAGGGCGCGCCCGCGGCCGGGGTCCGAGAGCGGGATGTCCTCGGCGCCGAGGAAGACGTCGAAGCCGGCCATGTCGGCGATCGCGTCGGCGCGGAAGGAATCCCGCTCCTCCGTCTGGAGGAAGAGCGTCCGGTAGCCCTCGCGCCTCGCCAGCCGCCCCAGGAAGGAGAGTGCGCTCTGCTCCAGCCCCTTGCCGAGGAAGGGGAAGGTCGGCAGCGTGGGATACGAGCAGAGGAGCGCGGACATCCCCTCCATGCTCCTCTGCCCGGCCGCGTAGAACCGCGGGAAGAGGACGCCGCCGCGGGCCGCCTCGTCGAAGCCCGGGCTCACGCCCAGAGGCGCGAGGCCGTGCTCCCGGCGGATGCAGTCCAGGTAGTGGGCGTCCCAGCTCTCGAGCATGACGACGACCACGTTCGGCTTCGGGCCGGGCCGGGCCGCGCGCGAGCGGAGGAGCGGGTAGTCCGCGTCGTTTCCGCTCTCGCCGGCCGCGAAGACATCTTCCCGCGTCGTCCGCACGGCCTCGTCCCACGGAAGGTAGTCCACCTTCACGGAGCGGAAATCCGAGTCCCACGAGTGGAGCATCGAGAAGGGGCCGTTGAGCGCAAGATGGGCGCCCGCGGGGGGCATCCCCACGAAGGCGTTGATGATCTTGAGACGCTTCCCCGTGAAGGCCCCCTGGGTCGCGAAGCCCATGAGGGTCGTCGCGACCGCGAGGACGATCGTGCGCTCGACCAGGCGTCCGGATGCCGCGGGCGGGACGCGGAGGAGCCGCCGCCACAGCCAGAAGAGGCCCGCACCCGCGGCGAGGAACCCCAGCAGTCCGGGCAGGTAGTCCTTCACCCCGGAGGCCGCGACTTGGCGGAGCGACTCCTCCAGCAACTGCACCTCGGGGCCGACGTGCCGGTGAACGTAGCCGAAGTAGACGATGTCCGCCGCGAGGAGGAAGAGGAAAAAGAGGATCGTCGCGTAGCACGCCCACCCCGCGATCCCGCGCCACCAGCGGCTCTGCGCCCAGCGGAGGGGCACGAGAAGGAGCGCGACGGGCGCCAGGATGATCGTGAAGATGATCGATGCGTCGAAGAGGAGCCCTCGGAGGAAGGCGAGCGCGACGGTGCCTGCCGAGAGCGACGCGAAGTCGCCGTGATGAAGGAGGTATAAGGCGAGGCGCGCGAGCGTGAAGAGCGCGAAGTGGGCCGCCACGACCCGGAGCGCAAGCGCGTACGGGCGCAGCACGGGGTCGCGCGGCGGGGGTTCGGACGGTCTCTCCACTTCGGGCATGGGCAGCGATTTTACATCAAGACTCGGGGAAAAGGGAACTCCCCTGCTCGATCCTCTTCTCTTCCCAATTGCTCGTGTCCAGCGGCGGGCGACGGACCCTCACCCGGTGCGGTTCGACCACGACTGCGCAGCCCGGCAGGATCTCCAGTTCGGCATCGCGCACGAACTCCTCGACGAGGCGGGCGACGGCCGACGGGCCGAACGTCCGAGGCCGGAAGAGCACGATCCCAGGATGACTGCCGGGTGGGTACTTGCGAAGGTCCCCGAACTCCAAGTCCAACGTGAAGAGGACTCGTCGCTCCCTCTTCGCGGCCGCTCCGACGATGGTGTCCGGCTGCGAGAGCAAGCCCTCGTCCGCGGCGGTGGCGACTTCCGCGCCGCCTCCATGAACTCGCCGAAGGCCCCGTCCGCGTAGTGCATGCCGTTCCTGTACGCGTTGTCCCGCGTGTCGCGGGGGCTGTTGCATCCCCGCCGCGCAGAGACTCCAGATGCTGCGAAAGGATCAGCGCAACGCCACCCGGAACCCGACGAGCCGGACGCGGTTCAGGGGGAAGCCCTTGAGGCGGACCGACGCGCGGACTTCGGCGGCCGCGTTGACCCAGCTCCCGCCGCGCAGGCACCGTTGTTTCCCACTTGCAGGACCGTTCGGATCCGTGACCGCTTCGGAAGGATAGACCCCATACCAGTCCTCGCACCATTCCCAGACGTTCCCGTGCATGTCGCACAGGCCCCATGAATTCGGTTTCCTCTGGCCCACCGGTTGGGTGTTCCCCTTCAGGCTGCCCTGATGCCACGCGTAGTCGCCCAGCTTGTTCTCATCGTCTCCGAAACACCACTTTCCCGTCGATCCCGCCCGGCATGCGTATTCCCACTGAGCCTCCGTCGGCAGTCCGGCCGTCTTCCCTTCGAGCTGCTCCTTCGCCTTCTCATTCAGCTTCTTCATGAACTCGCGGCAGTTCTCCCAGCTCACGTCCTCTACCGGCAGGTCGGCTCCTTTGAAGTACGACGGCTTCTTCCCCATCACCGCTTCCCATTGCGCCTGCGTCGTCTCCGTCGTCTGCATCCAGAAGTCCCTGGAAATCGTCACTTCATGCACCGGCTTCTCGTCCGCTTCCCCGTTACCGCTCCCCATCATGAACTCTCCCGCCTTGATCCGCACGAATTCCATCTTCACGCCGCCGCCGAGATCGAGGACGATCCTCTCGGGCGCGTCCTTGACGGCAAGAGTGCGCTGCGGGCCGCCCGTCGCGCGAGACACGGAGTGTCGAGCGCGATGGAGCGGGGCTGTCCAGCGGAATCGGCCCGCGGGGCCGATGGAGCTGCCCAGAGGGTGACTTATTCATCCGGGCGGCGGAGCCTGGATCAATAAGTCAGACTAGGAGGCGAGAAGCATGCGGCGCATGGCGGTACTCGCGGCCTGTGGCGCGATCATGGCGGCTCAAGGTCTGGCGGAGATCCAGGAATCGACTCCGAAGC
This sequence comes from Planctomycetota bacterium, assembly GCA_016190175.1. Lineage (GTDB taxonomy): Bacteria > Planctomycetota > MHYJ01 > MHYJ01 > JACPRB01 > JACPRC01. Next base: position 1,812 of record JACPRC010000141.1, on the reverse strand, counting down.
GCTCCGTTCCCGACATCGGCCCGCTCGGCGCGGTGCCGGAGCCGCCCGACAATCGCATCACCGAGGCCAAGGTGGCTCTCGGCAAACTGCTCTTCTTCGACAAGCGCCTTTCCGGAGACGGCCAGTTCTCCTGCGCCGACTGCCACGCTCCGAACAAGGGCTGGGGCACGGGGGAAGGGATTTCGAAGGGCTACCCCGGCACCCGCCACTGGCGCAATTCCCAGACCGTCCTCAACGGCGCCTACTACCCGAAGCTCTTCTGGGGCGGGGAATCGACCAGCCTCGAATCCCAAGCGGACTCCGCGATCACGGGGAATCTCGCGGGAAACGGCGATCCCGAGATGATCGAGGAGAGGCTCGCCCAGATCCCCGAGTACGTGCGGATGTTCAAGGAGTCATTCGGCGACGAGCGTCCGAAGTATCCCCACGTCCTCAAGGCGATCGCGACGTTCGAGCGTGCCGTCCCGGTCTCGAAGAACGTGTCCTTCGATCGCTACAGGAAAGGCGAGAAAGGGGCCATTTCGGAGAGGGCCAAACGCGGCATGGAGATCTTCCGCGGCAAAGCGAACTGCATCCAGTGCCACAACGGCCCCATGATCACGGACTTCAGCTTCCACAACACGGGGATTCCGAAGAACGAACTGTTCGAGAAGGACCCCCACGCGCAGATCGCGTTGCGCTTTCAGCACTACAGCCGGGGAGTACCGGAGCCGGAGTACCGCAAGGCGGACCGCGATCTCGGGCTCTACTACACGACCCAGCTCCCCGCGGATCGGGGCCGGTTCCGCACTCCCTCGCTGCGCGAGCTGCGATACACCGCGCCTTACATGCACAACGGCGTGTTCGAGGTCCTCGAGGAGGTCATCGACTTTTACGACAGGGGCGGCGGCGACGACCCGAACAAGAGTCCGCTTCTCAAGCCGCTCAACCTCTCGGACGAGGAGAAGGAAGCGTTGCTGGAGTTCCTCGATTCGCTCTCCGGGGACGAGATCCTGGTCGATCCCCCGAAGCTTCCCGACTACGCCGTCATGCCGGAGAAGAAATGATGAAGCCTGAAGAGAGAGGAAAGACGCGGCCCTGCGTCTCCCGCCGCGAGTTCCTTCTCGCGGGCGGGGCCACGGTGGCCGCCGTGGGCTTGTCCTCGTGCCTGGGCCTGCCCCTGGACACGGTCTTGCAGACGCGCGAGTACCCCAGGAAGCGAATCGGAAGGCTGTCGGCGCTCAAGCCGGACGTTCCCGTGGAATTCAAGTACCCGTTCGAGGACGCCGGCTCGACATCGTTTCTCGTGAAGCTGGGCGTGCCGGCGGCGGGCGGCGTGGGAGCGGAGAAAGACGTCGTCGCCTTCCATTGCTTCTGCACCCATATGGGCGGCCTCCTCTCGGCCGTCTACCGCAAGGAGTACAAGGTCGCGGGGCCCTGCCCGATGCACCTGTCGACGTTCGATCTGACCCGGCACGGCATGATCGTCGCGGGCCACGGGACGATCGGGCTGCCGCAGGTCGTGCTCGAAGTCTCCGGAGACGAGATCTTCGCCGGCGGCATCGCGGGTCTGGTCTATGGAAGGGCGAGGAACGTATGAAGACCCAGGACTACAAACCTCAGGACCGGGTTCCCCTGCCGCCCCCCGACGCGAAGGTCTATACGACGGCGTGCGACTACTGCATCGTGGCGTGCGGATATCGGGTCTACGTGTGGCCGGAGGGAAGGGAGGGCGGGCCCAAGGCCCGGGACAACGCGCTGGGAATCGACTTCCCCGTCCCGCCGCTGTCCGGATTCTGGATGAGCCCCAACCAGCACAGCACGTGTCTGGTG
>JACPRC010000136.1 GCA_016190175.1 Planctomycetota bacterium | reverse complement strand
TACGCCGACGCGGTCTTCGCGAAGGAGAAGGAGGTCAACGAGCTCCAGATGGACGTGGACGACCGCGCGATCAAGCCGACCGCGCTCCAGCAGCCCGTGGGGACCGACGTGAGGTTCCTCTTCATGGCCTCGCGGATCGCCGCCGAGCTGGAGCGGATCGCGGACCAGGCGGTCAACATCACGCAGAACGCGCACCACTACCTCCAGGCGCCGCCGCTGAAGCCATTGGTCGATCTCCCTTCCGCATCGTCCTGCCGGCGGCGGTGTAGACGCGGGACCCTCCCCGGAGTACAATCCGCCGATTCTTGAAAGGATCCCCATGAGCTTCGCAGCGTTCCTCATCCTCGCGCAGGCCGTGCAGGACGACACGGGCGAGCAGTTCTTCAAGTTCAAGAAGGACACGGCCTGGGCGTACGAGCAGACCAGGCGGGGTGAGACGTTGAAGGTCGTGATGAAAGTCGTGAAGGAGGAAGGCGGAAAGGTCTACGTCGACATCGAGGAGTACGGCAAGGACGACAAGGTCACGCGCACGAAGAACATGGTTTTCTATGTCGAGGACGGCTACCTGATCTGGACCGGGGCGGGCCGCTCGAAGACGCCGCCGATGAGGTGCTACAAGCTCGGGTCGAAGAAGGGCGACACGTGGAAATTCGACCTCGGGACGGACGAGAGGAAGAAGCCCGCCGTCGCCACGCACCTGGGGACGGAGGAGGTCGCCGTCCCCGCCGGGACCTACGAGGACGTCGTCCACACGCAGGTCGCGATCGCCGAAGGCACGAGCAACACGGTGGATTTCTACTTCGCCCCGAAAGTGGGGCTGGTCAAGATGACGGCGGCCGGGACCGAGAAGCTCGAATTGAAGGCGTTCGCCGAGGCGAAGTAGGCCGGACTGCGATGACGCTCTGGCTCGCGCATCGCGGCCGGGAGCGATTTCCCAGTTGAAAGCGAGAACCCGCTCTGGGGGATCTACGCGGCGGCGACGCGACAGGATCACGAGGGGAGGCCGGAGGGGGGCTGGCGGGCCGAGGAGCGAATGACGCGCGAGGAGGCGCTCCGCGCGTTCACGATCGACGCCGCATGGGCCGCGTTCGAGGAGGAGCGCAAGGGATCGCTGGAGCCCGGCAAGCTCGCGGACTTCGTCGTGTGGTCCGTCGACATCGTGACGTGCGACGCGAAGGCGCTTCTGAAGGCCGAAGCGGTCCTGACGGTCGTGGGGGGGACGACGGTCTTCGAAAGGAAGTAGCCGGGTTTGAGAATCGGGTGGCACCATGCTACCCTGCAGTCATGGGCCAGCCCGTGAATCTCTCCTCGCCCCTCGTGCTCGATGCGCGGATGGCGGGGGAACCGGCGCGCCGATCGATCGCAGGCCAGATCGAGTTCTGGGCGCAACTCGGCCGGTCGATCGAACCCCTGCTCGATGGGATGCAGGTCCTCGCGCTGCAGAAATCGGGGAAGGTCCTGTCGATGGCCGCCTGCCTCCGGTCCGCGGACTCCCCGGCGGGCCGGCCGATGTTCCCGGCCACGAACACCCCCGCGTGGCTGGGGCCGGTCCTGGAGTGACTCCTACCCCTCCGCCACGAGGACCAGGTTCGTGTCCGGATACGGCAGTTCGTCCCCCGGCACGTCCACCGCATCCGCGTAGAGCCACGCCCTGTTCTTGTACCGGTTCTCGACGATCCACGGGTTGAGGTACGAGCGCGCGACGAGGGGCTTGAAACCGACCGCCTCCAGCTCCTTCTTCCACTCCTCCAGCGTCCAGACGCCGAACTCCTCGCGCACCTCGGCGGACCAGTTCTCCAGGTAGTCTTTCTTCGTGAGGAACTCGTTGATCTCGTGCGAGCCCAGGACGAAGAAGAGGCGCTTCAAGTACTCGCGCTCCTCGAACTTGAAGCCGGTCTCCTTGAACTCCTTCGCGAAGCGGCGGAAGCGCGCCTCGGTCGTCCCGTCGCAGCGCATCCACATCCGTCGCGGAGGCGGCTTCACGCCGTCGCGGATGATCACGACCCCGCCGCGCTTGAGCTCCATCCGGGTGTTCCCCAGCGCGAGCCGCACCGCGTCGCGGCTGTAGCGGGCGTAGCTGTAGATCTCGTGCATCACCGACGAGAAGATCGCCGTGTCCACCGTGCCCGGCGGAAAGTGCGGCTGCGCGACGTTCCCCTTCACGATCGTCACGTTCTGGTTCGGGTAGTGGCGGCCGTCCGCCAAGCGCAGGAGTTCCCGCGACAGCTCCATCCCGTAGATCCGCGACGTGGGATACTTCAGCGACAGCTCGATGAGCATCGAGCCCGAGCCGCACCCCTTGTCCACGATGAGGCCCGGCCGCAAGTGCGGGAAGATGTCCTCCACCTTCTGCTTCAGGCTCGCGTCCATGCCGCGGACGTAGACGACGAACTCGCGGTTGTGCGACAGCTCGCCGTCCTCGGTGAGCTCGATGTCGGAGTAGATCTTCCGAACCCGCGCCTCGATCCCCTTCGCCTCGTAGAGACGCGTCGTCGCGTCGTTGGCGATCGCGCGCCACGAGCGGCACGCCAGGATCGCGCCGGCGACGTCGGAGGGGGCCGAGCCCAGAATCTCCTGGAAGATCGCCGTGTAGAGCGCGTCCTCGAACGCCTTGACGACCTCGAGGTTGCCGCTGACGAGCGTCGTGTCCCCGGGGTCGATGCGCGTGCGCCCCTGGCTCGCCTTCACGATGGAGTCCTGCACGTGCGCGACCCACGTCGACGGGTCCGCGACGTCCGTGACGCGGAAGATCTCGTGATAGCGGCAGTGCTTCGTCGCGAAGGACTTCACGAGCTCCTGCCGCTCGTCGGGCGTGAGCGGGTAGCGCCGCGTCTGCGACTGGTCCGCGCCCGTGATGACGAAGAAGGTCCGCGCGGGCGCGTAGTCCTGAAGGGTCCGGCGGAGCGTGTTCTCCTGGTCCCGCGTGATCGCGTTCCACCGGCCGACGAGGAGGAGGGTTTCCATGCCGCGATTCTAGTCCGGATTATTCATGAAGGCGAGAGCCTTCATGAATAATCCGCCCGCGGCGCGTACCGCATTGGGCCACGGTCGCGCCGCGGGCCGACGGCGAAGCCCGGCAGGGTGTCGGGCGGAGCCGGAGGGGCTGTCCAGCGGAGCCAGCGGGAAGCAGGCGTAGCTGCCCGAAGGGCGCCGTTTCACGTCGGCGGCGCAGCCGACGTGAATAAGGCGGGCTAGGAGCGCGCGCCCCGCCCGGCAAGCGATCGCTACGCGCGCACGTCCGCGCAGTTCGACAGCACCTCGCGCAGGTCCGTCTTCCCCTCGACCACCTTGCGGATCCCGTCCTGCTTGAGCAGCCGCATCCCCGCGTCGGTCGCGAGCCGGCGGATCCGCGCGGATTCCGCCTTCTGGTGGACGAGTTTCCGGACTTCGTCCGTGACCGCGAGCAGTTCGTGGACGCCCACCCGGCCCCGGTATCCGGTCTCGAAGCACCGGGCGCAGCCCTTTCCGCGGACGAGCTCGAGGGAACCCGGATCGGGGACCAGCCGCCGGAACTCCGCGTCGTCGCCGTAGTGCGTCCGGAGCGATTCGAACTCGTCCCGCGGCGGGCGGTAGGTTTCGCGGCAGCCGTCGCAGATCCGGCGCACGAGGCGCTGGGCCAGCACGCCGAGGAGCGTGTCGCCGAACGTGTAGGGGTCGAGACCCATCTCGAGGAGCCGCGTCACCGTCTCCGGCGCGCTGTTCGTGTGCAGCGTGGAGAGGACGAGGTGGCCCGTGAGCGAGGCCTCGACCGCGGCGTCCGCCGTCTCGCGGTCGCGGATCTCGCCGATCATGATGACGTCCGGGTCGCAGCGGAGGAAGGCGCGCAGGCAGCGCTCGAACGTCAGGCCGATCTTCGGATTCACCTGCACCTGCCGCAGCCCCTCCTGCGTGATCTCGACCGGGTCCTCCGCGGTCCAGATCTTGGTCTCGGGTCGCTTGAGATGCGCCAGCGCCGCGTGGAGGGTCGTCGTCTTCCCCGAGCCCGTGGGCCCCACGCTCAGGACGATCCCGTTCGGCTGTTCGAGGATGGCGCGGAACCGCTCCAGGACGGCCGGTGCCATCCCGAGGTCCTCGATCTTCAACGCCTGGAACTCCGGGAGGAGCCGGAGCACCATGTCCTCCATCCCGCCCTGCGTGGGGACGACCGCGACGCGGACGTCGAGCTTGCGTCCCTCGGGGTCGCGAAGGCGCGCCTTTCCGTCCTGCGGCAGGCGGTGCTCGGCGATGTCGAGCTCGGACATGATCTTGATACGGGAGACGACGGCCCTCGCGCAACGCTCCTGGACGTTCCGGTACTCGTGGCAGACGCCGTCGACGCGGAAGCGCACGAGCAGGCCTCCGCCCGGGGTGGGCTCGAGGTGGACGTCCGAGGCGTTGCGGCGCACGGCCTCCAGCAGCGTTTCGTTCACGAACCGGACGGCCCAGGAGTCCTCGACCTCGCCGGCGAGGGAGTGCTCCGTCTCGCGCGCGGGCTCCTCCGCGGGCGACGGCTCCGGCGGGGCGATCCGCCGGGTGGTCTCCTTCCTCATCGGCTCGGCGGGGACGAGGAAGCGGTCGATGGCCGCCGCGATGTCCTCGCGGATCGACACGCGCACGACGAGGTCGCGGGTGCCGAGGATGCGCGCGAGGTCGTCGAGCAGCGTGACGTTCCGCGGGTTGGCGACCGCGACCTCGACCACGTCGGCGGAACGCGAGAGGGGAAGGGCGGCGTGGGTCCGCAGGAAGTCCGGCGGGAAGGGGCGGAGGAGGCCGGGGTCCGGGGCGGGACCGGCCGCGGGGTCCACGAAGCGGCATTCGAAGTGCTCGGCGAGGCTGAGGCCGATCTCGTGGCGGTCGATCCCGCCCTCGGCGAGAAGGGCCTCGACGGAGCGTCCCTGCTCGCGCGCGCTCCGCCGGGCCCCCTCGAGGGTCTCGGGGGTCAGGAGGCCCGATCGCAGGAGCCGGTCGTACGGGGATCTCCGCACGCCGGCGCGCAGCAGCGTCTGGTGGCGCCGCGCCATCGCGGCGGCGCAATCGAGGAGGGCGGCGATCCGGGGCTCGTCGACGGGGGTCTCCTCCTCGGCGTTGACGATCTCGATGACGCCGTCGATCTCGTCCTGGAAGAGCAGGGGGGCCGCGGCGACGTAATGCCTCCGCAGGTTCCGGTTCTTCTTCCAGGCGAAGGCGCGCCCCCGCGTCAGGGCGGCATAGCCTGCGGCGCTGGAGGGGGCGATGGGGATGCGGTGCTCGACCACGCGCTTCCCGTTGCCGCTGCGGCAGTACAGCTCCTCGGTCAGGGGGTCCTTGAGGTAGAGCCGGGCCTCGGAAGCGCCCAGGACGCGGCCGACCTCCTCCGGGATCCCGCGGAGGAGACGGTCGAGGTCGGCGGACTCGATGTCGCGGAGGATCTGGGCGAGGGCCCCGGCCAGGGCGGAGGGCGTCTCGGTGGCGGCCATCGAAGGGAGTCTACCCGGCCGCGATACATTTGTCAAGGGGGCTGTGCATTGTACATGGGTCGCGTCGCCATCACGGTGTAGCTCCGCCCCGGCACCGGCAGCCGGGCCCACGCCCCGCGCCGCGTCGGCGTCCGGTCGATGCGCAGGGTCCAGCCCCCCAGCAGGCCCAGCAGCACCCGCGGCGGGAAATCCTGTAGGTGCCACGGCGTGTGGAAGAAGTTCCACCGCGGCGCGAGCAGCTTTCCGATCCGCACGATCGGCGCCGTGTGCGGCACCCGGACGTAGAGCATCCCGCCGGGCCGCAGGAGCCGGCGCGCCTTCTCCACGAAACGGCGCGGATCGGCCACGTGCTCCAGGACGTAGATCGCCGTGAGCGCGTCGAACGGGCCCTCGAGATCGAGGCGGAGGAAGTCCTCCCCGCGGTCGAGGTCGATGCCTTCCGCATCCCAGCCGCGGCTCCGCATCATCCGCACGAAGAGGCCGGGTCCGCACCCGACGTCGAGGAGACGGCCGGGCGGGAGCACCGAGGCCGCGTGCTCGTAGATGGCGCGCATCTCGCGCCCGTGCGCCGCGCCGCGATCGTACGGCTCGTACCGCGCCGCCTGCAGCCAGGCATCGGTGGGGCGCGGATTCTGGAAGACGAGGCCGCACGGACACCGCTCGAACCGCCGGCCGTTCTCGACGTAGAACGTGGGACCGCGTCCGCCGCACAGCGGGCAGGCGACGGAGACCTCCGGTATTGCGGACGCCGCTCGCATCGGCTAGAATCTACCCGCCTTCGCCCGCCGAGCCAAGGGGACGGAGGCGGGTATCCCGCCCAGGCGCCGCAGGCGCGAAGGCGGATTGGATTTCCGGCCCGGCCGGCTTCGGCGTGGTGGTCCTTGGGGCCACCGCCAAGGCGCGGGCGTGTCCCGGGGAAGGGACGGCGGAGTGTCGTTCCCGGGTTTGAGAGGATCTTGCCACCCATGACCGAACGGCTCTACTACGACGACCCCTACCTGACGCGCTTCGAGGCGCGCGTCGTCCGCGCGACGCCGGACGGGGTCGTGCTGGACCGAACCGCCTTCTACCCGGACGGCGGCGGCCAGCCCCACGACACGGGGACGCTCAACGGCGTCGCCGTGGTCGGCGTCCGCGAAGAAGGGGACGATATCGTCCATGTCGTCGCCCAGCCCGTCGAGGGCGAGGTGTCCGGCGTCGTGGACTGGGAGCGGCGACGCGACCACATGCAGCAGCACCACGGACAGCACCTGCTGTCCGAGGCGTTCGTCCGCGTCTGCGGCGCCGAGACGGAGTCGTTCCACCTCGGCAGCGAGACATCCACGATCGAACTGGGCGCGGCGAAAGTGGCCCCCGTGGACGTGGAGCGGGCGGAGACGCTGGCGAACATGGTCGTCTTCGAAAACCGCGCCGTCGAGTCCGGCTTCTTCACGCCGGAGGAGGCGAAGGGACGGCCGCTCCGGAAGCCGCCGCCCGCCGGCGGCCGCATCCGGATCGTGCACGTCGCGGACTTCGACTGCTCCGCTTGCTGCGGGACGCACCCGCGCCGGACCGGCGACGTCGGCTTCGTGATGGTCGTCGGCGTCGAGGGGAGCCGCGTCCACTTCGTGTGCGGCCTCCGCGGGCTCAAGTACGCGCGGGGGAACGCGGCCTCCGTCCGCGGGGCGATGGCGAAGCTGTCCTGCGCGCGCGAGGACATCGTCGCCTCCGTGGGACGGACGCAGGAGGAACTGGTCGCGGCCCGCAAGCGGCTCGCCGCGGCGGAGCGGGCGCTCGCCGGGTACCAGGCGAAGGAACTGGCCGCCGCGGCCCCGTCGACGGGCAAGGTCCGCCTCGTGGAGCGTCTCTTCGAGGAGAAGGACGGGAAGTTCCTTCAGGTCCTCGCCAACGGGATCATCGAGCAGCCGGGGATGGTCGCGGTCCTGGGCGGGACGGGCGGGGCCTCGAGCGTCGCGCTGGCACGGAGCAAGGACGTCGCCATCGACCTGCGGCCGGTCCTCCAGGAGGCGCTGGCGGCCATCGGGGGGAAGGGCGGCGGGGCGCCCCACTTCTGCCAGGGGGGCGGCGAAGGGAAGGACGTCGGCGGCGCGCTCCGGATCGCGCGGGAGAAGATCCTTGCCAACCTTGGCGCTTAGCGTCGGTTTATGGGTATGGGCGGGCGCGGCCCAGGAGGCCGGGGATCCGCGGTACGAGATCCCGTACGACAAGCTCTCCGAAAAGCACCGGAAGAAGGTCCGCCGGGTGATGGAGGACGTCACCGTGGCGGTGCCGCTGGACTCCCCGTCGGTCGCCAGCCGCCGGGAGTTCTACGACTTCCTCCTCGAGGAGCTTCCGTTCACGGCCGAGGTGTGCCGCGAGATGGGGCGCTCGAAGTACGAGGTCTACCGGGACCCGCGCGTCCCCCTCGGGGAAAAGGAGAGGGCCGCCTGGCGCCATACGTGCTACATGGAGGACAAGGACGGGCTGAGCATCAAGGTGGAACTCGTCCTGGCCGAGCCGAACCGCCGGATCTTCTACACGTGGGGCAGTTACGACCTGTCCCCGCTCCCGGCCGTGTGGGGGCGCAGCGTCATCGTCACGGCGTGGGAGGAGAAGGACGGGAAGCTGCTCACGGGCGCGAAGGTCTTCGCCCAGGTGGACAGCGCCGTGTACCGGGCGCTGTCCGATGTGTTCCAGGGCTGGGTCCGCGACGCGGTGAAGGAGAAGTCGGCCCTGTTCGTCCGGGCGGCCCGATGGGTGGCGGAGGCCGCGGCGGAAGACCCGAAGCGGCTCTACGAGCAGGTGAAGGGCGCGAAGGGCGTGGACGAGGAGGCGCTCGAGGAGTTCCGGCGGCGGTTCGTGGGGAAGTGATCCCCTCCGCGTTTCTTTGACAAGACGATTGCGCTCGGGGCGCAGACGGTCGATCCTTTCCGTCGCTTCGGCGGCGGACGGGGTAGGAAAGTCCGGGCTCCAGAGGGCGGGGTGGTTCCCAGCGGGAACACGGGCCGCGAGGCCCGATGGAAAGTGGCACAGAGACTCAGTCTGCCGATGGCCTGCGGGTGACCGCGGGATCAGGCGAGGGTGAAAAGGTGCGGTAAGAGCGCACCGGACCGCGCGAGAGCGCGGTCGCATGCAAAACCCCACCCGGAGAAAGACCGAATAGATGCGCGGTGTCCTTCGGGACGAGGCCGGCCCGGCCGAAGTGGGCCTTGCGGCTCAATCGCGCAAGGGTAGGTCGTTGGAGCCGTCCGGCGACGGGCGGCCGAGATTGATGACCGTCGCCCTCGCAAGAGGGGACAGAACCCGGCTTACGCGCCCCGAGCGCAGTCGTCTTCCTACGCCGCGGAGGCCGCGGTCCGGCGGCCGGAGCGGAGGCGTCTCCGGATGTACTTCTGCAGGAGCCAGACGATCGCCGCCAGCAGGACCGGGGCGGCCGCGATGCACGGGATGACCAGGAGCCGTTCGAGGGTCTCGTCGCCCGGCTTGTGGCGGTCGCAGTAGAAGAGCGGCTCGACGATGCGCCGGTTCCGCCGGCCGATCGTCTCGTTGACCGCTTTCTGCGTCGTCTCCCGCCTCCAGCACCAGAACGCCTCGCACTGCATGCCCCGGTGGATCATGTTCTTTTCCAGGTACTCCTCGACGGTCACCGCGCACGGGACGAAGAGCGCCACCAGGGGGAGGAGAATCTGCCACCGGAGGCGGTTCCGGTCGCGGGAGCGCGGACGGGAGCCGGGATCCGGCCGGGCGGAGGTCGTCTCCATCTGCGGAGCAGTGTATGACGGGTTCATGAGACGTTGCAACCCCGATCGCACGTACCGAACGTGTATCGGCAGGAGGCGGCGGGCAGGCGCAGGCGGGCGGAAGGAACAGAGAACGAAGAACGAAGAACAAAGGGCGCGGGGGAAGAATCCCCCGCACCCCCTCCCCAGCGTGCGCACGAGAGGAAGGAGGGGGAGCGGGGGAGGCGTCCCCCGCCCTCTCTCTTCTCGGTTCTTTGTCCTTGGTTCTTTCAGCGCGGCGGCCTCCCCTGCGGCCATCGGCGAAAATGTGGAACTCCCCTCCGCCCCCCGGTACACTTCAGATGTCGGTACGCCCGGGAGAACGCTTCGCTCATCCGCGGAGGAAACACCGTGCCCTGGTTCCTCACCCTCGCCCTCCTCGCGGGCGGCGGGAAGATCGAATGGCAGCGCGGGCCCCGGGACTCGGCCCTGCCGGCCGCCTTGCAGAAATCCCGCGAGGCCGGCGGAGTCGTCCTCGTCTACTTCGCGGCCGACTGGTGAAAGCTCTGCTCCAAGCTGGACGCAGGTGCGTTCTCGAACGATGAAGTCGTGAAACTCTCGGAGAAACTCCCCCGCGTGCTGGTGGACTGCACGGACCGGGGCTTCTTCCGCGAGATGACCCGGAAGCACCGGCTTCAGGGGCTGCCGACCCTCGCGCTCCTCGACGCGGACGGGGAGAAACTCGACGAGGTGGTCGGCTTCTCGCCGGATGCGGCCCTCTACGCCGCCTTCCTCCGTCGCGCGGCCGAGACGAGACCCCCGTCGCGCGCCGGCGACTCTGCGGCCCGCGCCCTGGAGCGGATCGACCGGCTCCTGCGCGAGTCCGAGGCGCGCCTCCGGGAGGAGATCGCGAGGGTTCTGCGGGCCGAACTCGGGCGGGGACGGGAGTAGGCATGGCGTCCGATCGAAAGAAGGGTCCGGCGAACGCCATGACCGGGTCGGAGGGGCTGTTCGGGCGCATCGCCGTCTCGCTGGGCTTCATCTCGGAGGACCAGCTCAAGGAGTGCCTCGGCGAGCAGTCGCAGGCGAAGCACGACGGGCGGGATCTCCGCGTCGGTCAGATCCTCCTCAAGCGGCGCTGGCTCACGACGACCCAGTTCCTCCGGATCATGTCGGAGCAGGAGTCCCGCTGCGGCAACTCGGAGGGCCGTCCCACGATGGTCCGCAGCGAGATCGAGGAGGCCTCGAAGGGGGAGGGCGCGGACGCACCGGAGCCCGTCTCCCAAATCACGCCCGGAAAGACCATCGGCCGCTACGAGATCCTCCGCCAGATCGGCCGCGGCGGGATGGGGGTCGTCTACGAGGCGAAGGACACCCTGCTCAAACGGCGCGTCGCCCTCAAGGTCCTGCGGGAGGACATGGTCGATCCGATGATGGGCCGCCGCCTCGAGAAGGAGGCGGTCACGGCCGCGCGGCTCAAGCACCCGAACATCGTCACCCTCTTCGAGGCGGGCATCGCGGACGGCACCCGGTTCCTCTCGATGGAATACGTCGAGGGCCGCACGCTCCGCGACATCATGGAGTCTCCCGACGTCGACATTCGGCGCCGCGTCGAGCTCGTCGAGCAGATCGCCCGCGCGGTCGACTACGCCCACAGCCGCGGCGTGATCCACCGCGACCTGAAGCCCGGCAACGTGATGATCGACGCCGAGGGGCGGCCGATGGTGATGGACTTCGGCCTCGCCCGGGTCCTCGACGACTTCTCGCACGCCAGCCGCACGGGGGCGCTCGTCGGCACGCCCGGCTACATGGCCCCCGAGCAGATCATGGGCACCTCGGCCGACGTGAACGCCCGCACGGACGTGTACGCTCTGGGCGTCATGCTCTACGAGATGCTCTCGGGGCGCCTCCCCTTCGACGGGCGGAACCCCTCCGAGATCTGCAACAAGATCCTCCAGCAGGACGCGCCGCCGATCCCCGGGGTCCCGGCGGACCTCGAACACGTCCTCCGCAAGGCGATGCACCGCGACCGGAACGAACGGTACGCGACGGCCGGGGAATACGCGGACGAGCTGCGCCGGTTCCTCGCGGACGAGCCGGTCAAGGCGGCGCCTTCGACGGTGCGGAAGGTCGTCGTGCGGGCGCTGAGGCGCCACCGCACGGCGGCGGCCGTCGCCGGCATGGCCCTCCTTTGCGCCCTCGCCGTCCTCACGGTCGTCGTATGGAGCCGGCTCCGGCGCGATGCGGAGCGCCGGAGCGCGCGCGAGGAGGCGCGCGCCGCGGAGGCGAAGGGGGACTGGGAGACGGCCCTGCGGCTCTGGATCCGGCTGCAGGAGATGGGCGACGAGAGCGCGGCCGAATCGGCCAAGGGGACCACCCGCCGCCTCGACGAGGCGCGGGAGCGCGCCCGCGCGGCCCGGCTCCGCGAGGACGCCCGTGAGGCCGAGAAAGAGCACGCCCGGCTGCGCGGCGCCCTCGCCGCCGTCGAGGAGCAGCTCCGGGGGGAGCAGGCGAAGATCGAGCGCCACGACCCGCCGGAGAAGAAGCAGAACCTCTGGCGGCTCGAGCGCCGCCGGGACGAACTGCGCGCGGACCTGCAGCGCAAGGAGGCGCGCCTCATCGGACTGCACATCTCGGCGATCCGCTACGATCCCGCCTCCGCCGCGGGTCTCTTCGAGTTCCTCTGGGGCCTCCTGCGGCAGGCGGAGGAGGACGGGGACGGAGCCCGCGCGCGCCAGCACGAGGAAGTCCTCCGGCAGCTCGCGGAGGAGCACGGTCTGACGGACGAGAAGAAGCGGCTCGAGAAGGGCGGGACTCTCACCCTGGTCTCCACCCCGCCGGGGGCGGATGTGGATCTCTACGCGTTCGACGACCTTCCCGACGGGCGGCTCATTCCGAAGCTGGAGAAGAGGGGATGGGGCCGGACGCCCGTATCCGGCGCCGCGCTCGCACGCGGCTCCTACCTCCTCGTCCTCCGGAGGAGCGGGTTCCGCGATACGAGGTTCCCGCTCCTCCTCGGACGCGGGCAGGATCTCTCGCTCCGGGTGAACCTCTACACGGACGAGGAGATCGGCGCGGAGCACGTCTACGTCCCGGCGGGCGAGTTCGTGTCGGGCGATCCTCTGGCCCTCGGGGGCGGAGCGCGGCGGACCCGGGCGAAGACGGGGGACATCTTCATCGGCCGCTTCGAAGTCACGGTCCTGGAGTACCAGGAGTTCCTCAACGACCGCAAGTTCCATCCGCTGGACGAGTGCATCAAGCACGCGCCGCGCCATGCCAACGACCCGCGGCACCACGTGAAAGTCGAAGGGGAGCGCATCGCGATCGTGAAGATGGACCCGTCCCACCCGGTAAGCGAGATCGACTGGCACGACGCCGCGGAATTCTGCGCCTGGCGGACCGCGCGCGCGAAGGAGCGGGGGGAGCCGTTCGCTTATCGCCTGCCCACCGCGCTGGAGTGGGAGAAGGCCGCGCGGGGTGTGGACGGCCGTGCGTTCGTGTGGGGAGAGAAGTTCGACTGGACCTTCACCACCGGCTATTACAGCGAGGAGAAGGCGCCGGGGACCCGTCGCATCGGGATCATCCCCGCGGACGAATCGGTGTACGGGGTCCGCGACATGGCGGGCAACGTCGCGGAGTGGTGCGAGGACACCTTCGATCCGCACACCGGCCGCTTCAAGATCGTCTGCGGCGGCGCGCACCTCGACACGAGCGAGGCGTGCTTCCGCGCCGCCTACCGCTCCGCGGTCACCCATTCGGTCGTGACCGGCCGCATCGGCTTCCGCGTGGTCCGCGAGCGGGCGGTGAAGTAGGCGCGTTCCGCCCTCAGCCGACCTCTCGTCCCTCTCCCTGTCGGGCGTCGCCGCGCGGACGGCTGATAGCGGAACGCCTGTGCAGCCCCTCACCCCCGCTCGATCGTCACCCGCAGCCGGATCTCCTGGAGCTTCGCCGCCACGATCTCGCAGCGCTCCAGGCAGCCGCCGTACGCCACCGCCTGCCCCTCCGTGTGCGCCGCGTACGTGATCTGGACGGCCCGCTCCAGGCTGCACCCCGTCGCCTTCTGGAGCTGGAGGATCACCTCGTCGAAGGTGTGCACGTCGTCGTTGAAGAGGACGACGTTCCACGGCCGCTGAAGCTCGACCGTCTCCTGCGTCTTCGGCTCCTCGATCGCCTGGGGCATGACGCCATTATAACCGGGACGGGGAGAGATGGGGACGGGGAGACGCGGCCTGAGACTGAGGAGATCCCCTCAGGTCTGCCGGTATCCGGATCTCCCCATCTCGCCATCTCTTGGTCTCCTGGTCTCCCTGTCTTCTTCGGTTTTCTGGTATCGGCCGCCTCCTCCTTTCTATATAATGGCCGGCCACATGGAGTCCCTGCATTACTACTCTCTCCGCAAGGCCGCCGCCATCCTTCAGGAACCGGAAGAGAAGGTCCTCGACTACATCCGCACCGGCCGGCTCAAGGCGCAGTTCCTGACGAACATCATGGACTACATCATCACCCACGAAGACCTGATGAAGTTCCTGAAGGACAAGAAGGACTTCGGGACGATACGCAGGGTCCTCAGCCACCGCGTCATCCTCGTGGACCGCGACCTCAAGATCCAGGACGTCGTCAAGCTCGATCTCGGGCGCAAGAACGTCCAGGTCCGCATCGCGACGACCGACCGCGAGGTGCAGCTTCTCATCGACGAGTTCCTTCCCGACGCGGTCGCGGTCAACCTCGGCGCCACGATGCGGAGCGTCGACCCGATCAAGGGCGCCATCGCCAAGGCGAAGGCCGCCCGGCGTGCGGTGATCCTGTACCACAACATGATCGAGGATACGTTCAAGGACAAGGCGGAACTTCACGCGCACATCCAGACCCTCCAGCCCGATGCCGTCGTCGGGATCGCCCGGGGACTGGCGCCGCTGCTGGACGCGATCCGGAAGGCGGTGGGGGTCAAGTAGCGATCAGCTATCAGCTATCAGCCATCAGCCGTTCGTCTTGGGCGGGGCTGAAGGCTGACCGCTGATGGCCGATAGCTTCCAACGGCGCCGGCCGATAGTACGTATAACGTCGGACAATTCGGAGGTTTCGATGAAGCTCGCGAATCTGGCCATCGCTCTCGCCGGTCTCCTCATCGCCGGGCGTGCCGCCCAGGCGCAGGACGACGGGGAGAAGATCAAGAAGAAGATCCTGGAGGAGGTCGAGAAGCGCCTCAAGGCGGAGGAAGAGCGCATCCTCAAGGAGGTCGAGAAGATCATCGACGAGGAACTCGCCCGGTGGAAGCGCGGCGAGAAGAAGACGAACGTCGAGAAAAAGGGCGGGCGCGCCTACCTCGGCATCCAGCCCGCGGAACTCTCCGACGAGGAGCGCCGGGAGCTGAAGATCGAGGCCGGCATCCGCGTCGTCGAGGTGGCCGAAGGCGGTCCCGCCGCGGGCGTCCTCCGGAAGGACGACGTCCTTCTCGCCCTGGACGGCAAGCCCGTGCGCGACCTGGACACGCTGCGCGAGATCATGGCGCCGAAACGCCCGGGCGACTCCCTCGGGATCGAGTACCTGCGCGGCGACGTCCGCGGGAAGGCGGCCATCACGCTCGCCCGTCATCCCGAGGATCGCGATGAGCCGAAGAAGGAAGAGGAGCGGGACAGCCTCCGCGAGCGCATCCGGAAGTTCCTCGACCGCCAGGATAGGGAGGAACGCCGGGAGGACAAGAAGGCCGAGAAGAAACCCGAGGACCCGTCCGAGGGCGACGACTTCTTCGCGCTGGACGACGAGGCGTTCGACCGGATCCGGCCGCTCCTCGAGCAGTTCGGCCTGAACCCGGAGGATTACTTCGAGAAGGGGAAGGACGGCAAGTGGCGCCCGAACGCGGAACTGCGGGAGCTGTTCAAGCAGTTCGACCTGCGGAAGTTCTTCGAGAAGGGGCAGGACCCCGGGAAGCAGCCGGAGGAGAAGAAGGAGGAGAAGAAGTCCGAGAGGAAGGAAGAGAAGAAAGAGGAAAGGAAGTCCGAGTCGTCCAAGCCCGCGTGGCTCGGGGTCGTCCCCGGCGAGCTTTCCGACGAGGATCGCGCGCATCTCGACCTCGAGGCGGGCGTGGGGCTCGCGATCGTCGAGGTCCGGCCGGGCAGCCCGGCGGAGAAGGCGGGCCTGAAGAAGGGCGACATCCTGGTGAAGCTCGACGGGAAGAAGCTCCGCGGCGAGGAGGGGCTCCAGAAGTTCATGCAGACCGCGAAGGCCGGCCAGGCGTGCGAGGCGACCGTCGTGCGCGACGGGCGCGAGAAGACGCTCAAGGTCGTGCTCGCGGAGCGGAAGGACTGATCCGACGAACCGACCGGCGCCCCTGCGGGATGACCCGCGGGGGCGTCGTCATTTCGGCCGCCTTCGCGTCCCCCTCGCCGCCGCCTTGGCCGTAGCCGGCTTCCATGCGAACCCGAGGCGCTCGTCGTCCGCCTCCTTCGGCGTGAGGCGGATCCGGTAGATCAGCCCGTACGGCACGATCTCCAGCCCGACGTCGCACGTCTCGTCCCCCTCGTGGAACGTGCGCAGCACCATGTACTCCTCCGCGAGTTCCTCGATGCGGCAGACGTCGAGGGTCGCGCCGTCGCTCAGGTACAGCGTCATGCGGTGGGCCTGGTCCTTCCCCGCGTGCTCGACGACGTCGCCGATCACGGCGTTGAAGAAGGTGCGGTTGAACGGCGCCCCCAGGTTCGGCTCGCCCAGGAATCGGATCGACATGCCGTCACCTCCCCGTTTCGCGTTCCACGGTCTTCCGATATTCGTCCGCGATGAACCGCGTGATCCGGCCGGGGCCCGCGACGCGTCCCGCGCCGATCCGCGTCACCGGCAGCACCTCGACGAGCGAGTTCGTGAGGAAGGCCTCTTCGGCCTCCGTCATCTCGTCCGCGCCGACCGTCCGCTCGTCCACCCGGAGGCGCGCCCGCGCGGCCAGCCCGAGGACGACCTTGCGCGTCACCCCCGGCAGGATGTGCGCGTCGAGCGACGGCGTGACGAGGCGGCCGCGCCGGACGAGGAAGACGTTCGAGACGCACCCCTCGAGGACCTCGCCGCCCAGGCCGATCAGGATCGTGTCCGCCGCGCCGGCGCGCCGGGCCCGGTCACGGAGCATCACGTTCTCCAGATAGTTGAGCGTCTTGTGGCCGTACAGGATCCCCGCCGGATCGCGGCGGGACTCCGCGAGCAGGACCCGCGCCCCGCGACGATACCACGCGGCCGGAAGCCGTTCCAGGGGTCTCGTCCGGATGAGGAAGTTCCCTCCGCCGGTGAGGGTGATCCGCACATACGCGTCCTCGAGCCTGTTCCGGCGGCACAGCTCGGCGATCTCCTCGCCTACCCGGCCCGGCGCGAGCCGGAGACCGAACCGGGTCGCCGAGCGCCGCATGCGCGACAGGTGGTCCGCGATCCGGAACGGGACGCCGCGGTACGCGCGCGTCACCTCGAAGAGCCCGAGGCCGTGCGCGACCGCCGGATCGGTCGCGGGAATCTGCGCCTCCGCCTCCGGCAGGATCTTCCCGTTCAGGGAGAGGTATTCCATTCGAGTCCCAGCGCCTTCGCCATCCCCGCCGCCTTCACGAGCGTCTCGCGGTACTCCTCCTCCGGGTCCGAGTCCGCGACGATCGCCCCGCCGACCTGGAAGCCGAAGCGGTCGCGGTCGAAGTGCAGGACCCGGATCGCGACGGCGAGGTCCATCGACCCGTCGAAGCCGATCCACCCGAACGCGCCGGTGTAGACGCCGCGCCGCGTGGGCTCCAGCTCGTCGATGATCTCCATCGCGCGGATCTTCGGCGCGCCCGTCACGCTCCCGCCCGGGAAGGTCGCGCGCAGCACGTCCGCGGGGCCGACGCCCTCGCGCAGCGTGCCCGCGACCGTGGCCGACAGGTGGTGCACGGTCGGGTGCGTCTCGAGCGCCTTCGGCTCCTCGACCTGGACGGACCCGTATTCGCAGACCCGCCCGAGGTCGTTGCGCTCGAGATCCACGATCATCGCGAGCTCCGCATCGTCCTTCGGGCTGTCGAGGAGTTCGCGGCGCAGGCGCTCGTCCTCCTCCGGGCCGCGGCCGCGCGGCCGGGTCCCCTTGATGGGCCGCGTGACGATCCGCCGTCCGCGAACCTCGAGGAACTGTTCCGGGGAGGAGGAGAGGATCGCGCGGTCGCCGCACTCCAGGAACGCGGCGTAGGCGGGGACGACGGGCTCGCGGAGCCGCGCGTAGACCCCGAGCGGATCGGAGCCGGCGACCTCGAAGCGCTGCGAGAGGTTGACCTGGTAGATGTCGCCGGCGGCGACGTACTCCTTCGCGCGCGCGATGGCGGCCACATACGCGTCCTTCGTGAACGTACGCGGCACGGGGGCGCGCCGGAGGCCGCCGAACGCCTCGCGGTATGCGTCCGGGTCGATCGCGCGCGGGTCCGCGGCGGGACGGTCGTGGAAGCAGAGGAGGAGGTCGGGGAACTCCAGGTCGTCCGTCGCTCGGCGCGGCAGCCGTTCGACGTGCGCGCCGAGGTCGTAGCCGAGCCATCCGACGGCGTGGCCCGGCCGCCCGCGCCGCTCCTCGAAGAGCTCGCGCAGCGTTTCGAAGGGATCGCCCGTCCGGCGTTCCTCCCGTCCCGCGCGCCAGAGCGAGACGCGGTCGCGCTTCGCGATGAGGACGGCGGACGGGTCCGAGCCCGCGACGGGGCGGCCGCCTCGGAAGTTCCCTTCGAGGAGGAACGGGAAGGGGCGGTTCCGCGCGACATCGAGAAGATGGAGCGGTTCCCGCACGGCGGCGGCATCGGCCATCGGGGCGACATTGTAGCGCGGGGGGCTCGCCGTGGACAGCATGGGGGCCATGCCGCGCGGCCGGGGTATACTTGGGCGGATGGCGTCGCTCCTCTACAACCTGCTCCTCGCCGCCGCCGTTGCGGCCGCGCTCTCCGCGGTCCCTCGCGCGTGGGCCGCCGGGACGACCGATCTCGGCGGCGGGCGCACCCTCGTCGTCTCCCGCGGGATCGGCCACGAGCGCGCCGACGCGCCGCGGCTCCGGTTCCTGTGCGGGCCGGAGATCGTCATCGTGGCGATCGGGCCGTGACCGGTGGGGCCCCTCTTCACCGGAGATCGTAGATCCTCGCCGGCGGCGCGTCTACTTGGAGCCCGGCTTCTTCGGCTTCTTGCGGGCGCTTCGCCCCTTTGGCGGGGCCTTCTCCGGAGCGGGCGGGGGCCCCATTCGGACGAAAAAGACCTCCTTGCCCGTCGACTCCTCGCGGATCGAGAGCCCGGAGGTCGGGGAGAAGTCCGCGCGGAAGGCGCCTGCGGGCGTGGCCAGGACGAACCGGAGTCCCCGGTCCGTCACGATCAGGTCGCACGAGGAGACGCGACTGCCGAGGAACGCGCCGAGGCAGCGGCCCACGCGGGCGATCGCGTCGGCGTTCACGATCCCGCCCTCCAGCCGCCCCGCCGCGTCGAGAAGGGCGCGGAAGGCCTGCTCGTGGATCATCTGCCGGCACTCCTTCATGCGTTCCAGGAGCCACTCCGGCACGCCGCGGGTCAGCGACTCGCGGAGGACGGCGCCGGCCTCGCACACGTCGTCCGTCTCCGCGAGCGTCGCGGCGAGGTTCAGCGCCGCCTTCGCGTACGCCGGATCGCGCCGGAGCGACTCGCGCATCTCGCGGACGCACCCCTCCTTGTCCCCCGTCCGGTCGAGAATGACGCCGCAGTTGAAGACGCTCTCCGGATCCTGCGGGAACTCCGACGCCGTTCCGCGGAACACGCGGAGCGCCGCCTCGAAGTCGCCGGACTTGTAGAGGGCCGTGCCCTCCTGGAGACGCGCGTGGAGATCGGACATGGGATCCTCCCGAGTGTGCGATGCCGCGCTACACCTTCTCGCTCACGCTCTTCATCTGGAGGAACAGCAGCAGGTAGTCCCTCCCGCCCGCCTTCGAGTCCGTCCCGCTCATGTTGAAGCCGCCGAACGGGTGGCCGCCCACCATCGCGCCGGTGCACTTGCGGTTGAAGTAGAGGTTCCCGACGTGGAACTCGCGCCGCGCGCGCTCGATGTGCTCGCGCTTCCGGCAGTAGAGCGCGCCCGTCAGGCCGTACTCCGTGCCGTTGGCGATCGCGAGCGCGTCGTCGAAGTCCTTCGCGGCGATGACCGCGAGCACGGGCCCGAAGATCTCCTCCTGCGCGATCCGCGCCTTCGGGTCCACGTCCGCGAAGACCGTCGGCTCGACGAACCAGCCCGGCCCCTTCGTGCCGCCCCCCGCGACGAGCCGTCCCTCCTTCCTGCCGACCTCGATGTAGTCGCGGATCTTGCGGAACTGGCTCTCGTCCGCGACCGCGCCGATCGCGTGCTCCGGTTTCCGCACGTCCCCGAGCGCGAGAGCCCTGGTCTTCTCGACGACGAGGTTGAGGAGCCGACCGTAGACCGGCGCCGTCGCGATGAGGCGCGAACAGGCGGAGCACTTCTGTCCCTGGAAGCCGAACGCGGAGGCGACGGCGCCCGCGGCCGCGGCCTCGAGGTCGGCGTCTTCGTCAACCACGATCGCATCCTTGCCGCCCATTTCGGCGACGACGCGCTTGAGCCAGATCTGGCCGGGCTGGACCTTCGCGGCGCGCTCGTAGATCCGCACGCCGACGTCGCGCGAGCCGGTGAAACTCACGAAGCGCGTGAGGCGGTGATCGACCAGGTAGTCGCCGACCTCGCCGCCCGCGCAGGGGAGGTAGTTGACGACGCCCGGCGGCAGCCCCGCCTCCTCGAAGATCTCCATCATCCGGTACGCGATGACGGGCGCGCTCGAGGCCGGCTTCATCACGACCGTGTTGCCGGTCACGACGGCCGCGGCGGTCATTCCCGTCAGGATCGCGCACGGGAAGTTCCACGGCGCGATGACGACGCCGACGCCGAGCGGAAGGTAGAACGCCTGGTTCCTCTCGCCGGGGATCGGCGTCACGGGATTCAGCTCGTCGTACCGAAGCACCTCGCGGCCGTAGAACTCGAGGAAGTCGATCGCCTCCGCCGTGTCCGCGTCCGCCTCGGCCCAAGACTTTCCGACCTCGTGG
>JACPRC010000137.1 GCA_016190175.1 Planctomycetota bacterium | reverse complement strand
GTGTAGTAGAGGACGCGCTCGGTCGTCGTGGTCTTGCCGGCGTCGATGTGCGCGATGATGCCGAAGTTGCGGATTTCGTCGAGGCTCACCCCATGAGGGGGCCATTCTAGGATCGCGGGCCGCGGGATCAAAGAAGAAACAGCGCCGAAACCGGAGGCCCGTGCCGATGGTAGAATGAAGGGTGAAGAGCCTCCTGCTCCTGGCGGCCGCCGGGTGCGCGGCCGACGAACACACGGTGAAACGCACGATCGAGGTCGACGGCCGCGAGCGGCGTTACCTGCTCCACGTGCCGCCCGCGGCCCGGGGGGAAAAAGCCGCGCCGCTGCTGCTCGTCCTGCACGGCGGCGGCGGGAGCGCGAAGCACACGGAGCGGTTCACGAAGTTCAGCGCCCTCTCCGACCGCGAGGGGTTCCTCGTCGCGTATCCCGATGCGGTCGCGGGCCACTGGAACGACGGGCGCGGGACGTTCACGGACGCGGACGACGTGAAGTTCGCCGAGGCCCTGATCGACGCCGTGGCGAAGGACCACGCCGTCGACCCGAGGCGCGTCTACGCGGCGGGTGCGTCGAACGGCGGGATCATGAGCCAGTACCTCGCGCTCAAGCTGTCGCGCCGGATCGCCGCGATCGCCTGCGTGATCGGGAGCGTCGCGAAGCCCGCGGCCGGGCTGAAGCCGGATGCGCCGGTCTCGGTCCTGATCATGAACGGCACGGACGACCCGCTCGTCCCCTTCGACGGCGGAGCCGTCGCGCGCAGCCGGGGCGAGGTGATCGGGACGCGCGACGCCGTCCGGCTGTGGGTGCGCGCGAACGGCTGCCGCGAGGCGCCGGAGGTCGAGGAACTGCCCGACGCCGACCCGAAGGACGGGACGCGGATCGTGAAGGAGACGTGGCCCGGCGGCCGCGGCGGCTCCGAGGTTGTCCTCTACACCGTGAAAGGAGGCGGCCACACCTGGCCCGGCGGCAGCCAGTACCTGGCCGAGGCGCTCATCGGAAAGACCAGCCGCGACCTCGACGCGACCTCCGAGATCTGGAAGTTCCTCTCGCACCACGCGCGCGAGTGAACCCGGGGAGATTGCCGAAGTTATATTTGTGCCTTGCCCGGGTTCAAATTGGCCTTTCCCCCCATCCCCGATGGGGCTACAATATACCATATATCCCATCGCTGCTCGAATCGCCTCCGATCCCGGCTTGCCGCGGGCGCTGACGCCGGTCACGGCACGCGGCACGCCACGGATGCGGGAAGGTCGCTTTTAGGAGGTGGAGCCATGAGAACGATCCACCGGGTGGGCTGGGCCCTGTTCATGGCGGCGTTCGCGGCCGCCCCCGCCTTCGCCCTGGGGGCTCCGGCGGGCAAGCAGGACGAGGGAGTCATCCTCGAAACCAAGGACAACCTCGGCGCGCTCACGCCCCGCCTCAGCATCCAGAAGGGCGTGGCCGCTCCGGCGGAGATGCGCGTCCAGAACGCCCGGCTGCGGCTGCAGGGATCGGCGGCCTACCTCAACGTCTCCTCGGCCGTGGCGGCCGGCATGACCGCGGGCGACCTGAAGTACGACGCCGGCTCGCTGCAGTACTACGACGGATCCGTCTGGCAGGTGGTGGGGACGGCCGGCGGCGCGACGGCCTTCAGCGCGATCACGACGGGGACGAACACGACGGCACAGATGACGGTGGGCAACGGCGCCTGGCTGGCGCCGAGCGGGACCGGATACGTCCAGGCGAACCGCTTCGTGGCCTCGGGCTCCTCCACCGACGCTGTGGACCTCGGCACGGCGGAGATCGCCGGCATCCTCGGCGTAACCAACGGAGGCACGGGAGCGAACCTCTCCGCGACCGGCGGCTCCGGGCAGTACGTCAAGCAGACCTCGCTGGGCGGCGTCTTCACGGTCGGCACGATCCCCGCCGCCGACATTCCGGACTTGTCCGCAACGTACGTGACGCTGACCACGGCGCAGAGCATCAGCGGCACGAAGACCTTCTCCACGGCACCCGCCTTCACGGACGCGGGCGGGCCGTTCACGGTCTCCAGCACGACGGTCGTGGCGAACCTCAACGCGGACCTGCTCGACGGGCTCACCTCGGCGAACTTCAACCAGGGGATCAGCCAGAGCACCGGAATCACCGTCAGCGGCGCGATGCCCACGCAGACCGTGTCGTTCGACACGACGTGGGGGAACGGGCAGTACGTCACGCTCGCGACGGCACAGACGATCACGGGACAGAAGACGTTCTCGGCAGCGGGGACGAACGACACGCTGACGTTCTGGCCGGCGACGGCCGGCGGCGCGAGCTATCTCGGGACGCTGACGAACGCGGACCTCTCGGCAAACCGGACGTGGAATCTGCCGGATGCGGACGGGACGCTGGCGCTGACATCGCAATTGACGGGCGGCACGGTGACCAGCGTGGCGCTGTCCATGCCGGGGCAGTTCACCGTGGGCGGCTCGCCCGTGACGACGAGCGGCACGCTCACGGCGACTTGGAGCAGCCAAGCGGCCAACACGGTGCTGGCGGCGCCGGACGGGGCGGCGGGGACGCCGTCGTTCCGCGCGCTGGTGGCCGCAGATATTCCGAACCTGGACGCGTCGAAGATCACGACCGGAACGCTGGCCGACGCGCGGCTCTCGTCGAACGTGACGCTGCTGAACGGGGCGCAGACCTTTACCGGCCAGAAGACCTTCTCGGCGGGCGGAACGAACGACACGCTGACGTTCTGGCCGGCGACGGTCGGAGCGGCGACCTTCGCGGGGACGCTGACGAACGCGGACCTCTCGGCGGACAGGACATGGACGCTGCCGGACGCCGGCGGGACGCTGCTCGTGGGCAGCGGGGCGGGCGCCTACGTTTCGTCGGTCACGGGGACCAACGGAATCACGCCGACGTCGGCATCCACGGGGGCAGTGACGCTCGGGCTTTCCGCGACCTTCGGCGACTCGACGAGTTACGTCCAGAACCAGAACGCCGGGGCGCAGGCGGCCGACTTCCGGATCACAGGCACGGGGCGCCTGGGCGGTTCCCTGACGGTGGACAACGGCACGATCGCGTCGGGCGCCGCGACCACGATGAACCTGCAGTCGCCGGTAAACGTGATCGCGAACATCGACAACGACAACAACTCCACGGCCAACTTCTTCGCCGTGCGGACGGACGGGAACGCCGTCAACGTCTTCCAGGTGAGCGAGGCGGGAAACGTCACGATCCTCGGCACGGACTTCCAGAACACGGACGGGACAGGGACGCTGCGGCTGCGTTCCAACGCCGGCGTCAACGTGGACATCGACGTGGACGCGGACTCCGTGGAGACGTTCGAGGTGAGGAGCAACATCACGACACTGTTCCGGGTAACGGAGGCCGGGAACATCACGGTCGGGAACTGGCAGGGGAATGCGATCAGCGCCACGTACGGCGGGACCGGTCAGAACTCCTCCGGGTGGACGGGCGTGCCGTCCGTGTCGGGCGGCACGTGGAGCGTGAACGCGCAGCTTCCGGTTTCGCTCGGAGGTACGGGCGTAGCGTCGCTGTCGGACATCCTGGGGACGGCGAACCAGGTGAGCGTGGCCGGCGGGACTGCGCGCGTGATCGGCGGAAACGTGACGCTGTCGCTGCCGCAGAACATCGATACCGCCGCCACTCCGACGTTCGCGGGGCTGACGACGGCCGGGCAGACGGGCCACGTCGTGAACCCATACGGGGGCGGCGCGGGCCAGGCGGGGGAGATCCGGTTCGTGGAAGTGACGGGCGTAGGGAGCAACTACGTCGGATTCAAGGCGGCGGACGACATCGCGGCCAACGTGATCTGGACGCTGCCGGCCGCGGACGGCACGAACGGCTACTTCCTGACGACCAACGGCACGGGCGGGCTCTTCTGGTCGAACACGCTGCCCGGAGGATCGACGGTTTCGTTCGCGAACATCACCACGGGCACCAACACGGCGGCGGCGATGACGGTAGACACCGGCGCGTCGCTGGCGTCCAGCGGGACGGGCTACATCCAGGCCAATCGGTTCGTCGGCTCCGGCTCGACGACCGACGCGGTGGACCTGGGCACGGCAGAGATCGCCGGCACGCTCCCGGTCGGCCGGGGCGGGACCGGTTCGACGACGTACACGTCGAGCCAGTTCCTCTGGTACGACGGGTCGAACATCGTGTCGAGCGGCCTGGGCAGCGGGAACTTCCTCCGCCGCGACGCCGCGGACACGGGTTCCGCTAGCGTCGCCGCAGGGTGGTTGTACGTGCTTACGAACTCGTCGGGAACGGCTCTCGGCGGAATCGCGGTCGCGTCCAGCGCAGGAATCGGGATTCAGGCGGACGGCGTCGACTACGGGGTGCTCGGCCGCACGTCGGCGGCAACGGGAAGCAACTACGCCGTATTCGGACAGAACACGTGCACGGGAGCCGGGACGACCCAGGTCGGGACATACGGCTCCGCCGGCAGCGCCGGGCCCACGCGCAACATCGGCGTATTCGGGTCGTCGCTGAGCGCCGCGGAGAACTACGCCGTCTGGGGACGTTCGTCGGGGACCTCGGCGGACAACCGGGGGGTGTACGGCCTGGCGGACGGCGGCGCCGGGACGAAGTACGCCGTCTATGCGGACGCCACGGGCGCGGGAACGAACTACGGGTTGTACGCGACGGCGTCGGGAGGCGCCACGAACTGGGCGGGGTACTTTGCCGGAAACGTCTCCACGACGGGCTACTTGAACCTCCAGAGCATGGCCGTTCCGGCGGCGGGCAACCGGCTCTACGCCGTCGGCGGGGACCTCTTCTGGGACGGGACGCAGCTCAACGGCGCGGGGGGCGGAACCGTGACCAGCATCGACTCCGGAACGCCCGGTGCCAACACGGACGGGAGCGGACTGACTTTCAGCGCCGACCCGATCACGACGACCGGCTCGATCGCGCTGTCGAACACGGCCGTGACGCCGGGGGGCTACGGCTCGGCCTCCAGCGTGGCGACGCTCACGGTGGACCAGCAGGGAAGGCTGACCGCCGCGGGAAGCACGTCGATCGCGATCGGCGCGGGCCAGATCACCAGCGGGACGCTGGCGTTGGCCCGGGGCGGGACGGCTGCGGACCTGTCCGGGACGGGCGGGGCGGGCCAGTACGTCAAGCAGGCGACGCTGGGCGGGGCGTTCACCGTGGGGACCATCCCGGCCGGGGACATTCCGAGCCTGGACGCCTCCAAGATCACGACGGGCACGCTCGGGATTGCGCGCGGCGGCACGAACGCCTCCTCCTTCGGCGCCAGCAGCCAGTTCATCTGGTACGACGGCGCGAGCCTGGTCGTCAGCGGCTACAGCAACTCCAGCTTCGCGGCGGCGTCGCACGCGCACAGCGGAGCGGATATCACCAGCGGGACGGTGGCCGACGCGCGGCTTTCGTCGAACGTAACGCTGCTGAACACGGCGCAGACGTTTACGGGCCAGAAGACGTTCTCGGCGGGCGGGTCGAACGATACACTGACGTTCTGGCCTCAGGCAGTCGGGGGGACCAGCTACTCGGGCACCCTCACGAACAACGACTTGACGGCGGCGCGGACGTGGTATCTGCCGGACGCAGGCGGGACGATCGCGCTGACGTCGCAGTTGACGAGCGGGACGGTGACGAGCGTGGCGCTGTCGATGCCGGGGCAGTTCACGGTAAGCGGCTCGCCGGTGACGACGAGCGGGACGCTGACGGCGAGTTGGAACAGCCAAGCGGCCAATACGGTCTTCGCGGCGCCGAACGGTGCGGCGGGGGTGCCGACCTTCCGCGCGCTGGTGGCAGCGGATATCCCCAGCGGATCGGGTTACTACATCCAGAACCAGTCGGCGGGCGACCAGTCCGCGAGCTTCAGGATTTCGGGGACCGGGCGTTCCGGGTCCGCAAACTGGTACACCATCATGGGCGACAATACTACGACGCAGGCCTGGGTCACGAGCGCCATCAGGTCCTCGGGGTTCGGCTATATGTTGGAGCCAGACGCCGCGACCGACAACCGCGCCGCGTGGTACGGATACCGCAACCGCAGTGTCCAGAACGACGGCACGGGTTACGCCGAATCGACCACGAACGCCGCGATCATCGGCTACAACACTTGGGGCGACGTGTACACATATGGTATCGTCGGCTACTGTTGGAACGACTTCACCCGGACCGGCGGGATCCTCGGCTCGCGGATGGACGGCTCGTACTGGGCGTCGCTGGGCTACAAGGACCAGAACTCGGACGCCTGGGGCATCTACTCCCCGAACAACGGCAAGATCGGCGGATCGCTGTGGGTGGGAGGCGGCGACAACGGAACGGCAACCGGGTCCGGGGGAGGCGTGCTCTACCTCAATCCCCAGGACGGAGCGAACGAGGGCGGCGAAATCGAGCTGAGGGGGGCCGCAGCGAACCCGACTTGGCAGATCGACCTCTGGTCCAACCTGCTGCGCGTCCGGAGTTCCACCACGGCGGGCAACATTCGCATCCAGACCGACTATCCCTCCACGCACGACAAGGAGTTCACACCGACGAACGCGAATTGGGGATACTGCGGCACCTCGACGTTGTACTGGTACGAGGTCAACGGCGGAACGAAGAACGCCGTCAAGCCCGACCCGGAGAATCCGGACGAGACGTTGCGCATCTCGGCCACGGAATCGCCGAAGGTGACGGTCGAGGATCACGGCGACGGCCAACTGGCCGACGGGTACGCCGAGATCGTGTTTGCAGATGACTTCCGTCCATGGGTGAGCCAATATGCGCTCCCTAACGTCCAGCTCACTCCGCTCGACGATTGCCGGGGCCTGTACATCGTCGAAAGAACCCCGCAGGGGTTCAGCGTGCGTGAGCTCGCCGGGGGCAAATCGAATGCCCGTTTCTCGTGGCGTGCGGCCGCGCTGCGTGCGGGGGACGAGCTGAGACCGAGCATCCTCGACCGGACTCATGTTCTTGAAACCATCGAGGGAGAGAAGCGCACGGCAGCGGGCGGCGCGGACGATCCGACCTGGCAGAAGAACATGATCGAGGCGCTCGCTCGTGCAGGGCTGAAGGCACCGATCGAAGGTTGCGCCCACACCACGAAGGGCAAGGATCTGGCACAGCGCGTGCGTGCGATTCCTCGCGCGGGCAAGCGCGACATGCGCAAGATGGCCGAACTCTACCCGAGTCACGCCCGCCGGGACGATTACGACCCCACGACCTCGACGGAGAGCATGCGGCGGATGCGTGAGGCCGCGGCGCAGGAGAAGGCCGAACGGATGCGTGCCGAGGAGAAGGCCACCCGGGAGAAGATCGAGAAATCGCGTGGCTCCGGCCGATGAAGGGAAAAGGGCCCATGAACTCGAGAACCTCCGCCCTCTGTGCCGCGCTGCTCCTCTCCCTCCCCGCCTGCCTCTCCGCCCAGGAGGTCCGCGTCCTCGACGGCGGCGGCCTCCGCGTCGAGGACGGCGGCGGCATCACGGCGGAGGGCGAGGTCCGCGTCGCCGGCGCGGACAACCCCACGCTCACGCTCGCGGGCGGCTCGACCCTGCGCCTCGCGCCCGGCACGCTCCTCTCCGTCGGCGACGGAACCGACCCGGGCACGCTCTCCGCCTCGGGCACCCCCGCCCCGGCCATCACGACCTCGGGCATCCCCGGCACCGACTTCTATTCCTTTAGTGTTGCCTCCACCGGCACGCTCGCCGTCACCGCGCTCGCCCTCACCTCCCCCGACATGGGCGGCATCACGCTCGCCTCGGGTTCGACGCTCGCCGGCGGCGCGCTCTCCGGCGCCGCCTTCGACTATGTCCAGAACGGAGGAACGTATCTCCGCTTCCTCCACACCGCCGGCTCGTTCGCCGTCTCGGGCTGCACGTTCAACAACTCCGGCGCCGTGGCGCTCTTCAACATCTCCAGCCCCCTTGGGACCGTGCCGGCCACCCTGCTCGTGAATGCCTATACGAACAACGGCGGCGCGCGCGCCGGCTCGCCCTACGAAGACGACCACGGTTCCGGCACGGACATCGCCGCCGCAACCTCCACGATCCGCTGGTTCGACGAGGGCACGCCGCCCACGCTGCTCACGCCCGTCTCGTGGGCCGCGCTCTACGACAACACCCCCGACTTCGACTGGAGCGACGTGACCAACGCCGCCGGCTACGAGCTCGCCGTCGACAACAACTGGACGTTCGCCTCGCCTGAGATCGGCGTCTCGGTCGTTCCCTCGGCGGCGCCCGACCAGGGGCCCCCGCTCGCGGAGAACACCTACTTCTACTGGCGCGTGCGCGCGGTGGACCCCGTCGGACAGTACGGCC